>CANFKS010000013.1 GCA_947447625.1 Rhodospirillales bacterium
CAGATGAGATCACCGCCGAGACGGCAGCAGCCAAGACCTCCCAGGTCTCCACCTTCGTGCGCCGACATCCCTCCCGCCAGCCATTCCCCGAACACTTGCCGCGCGAGCGGGTGGTCGAGCCCGCCTCCTGCGCCTGTCCAACGTGCGGCAGCGCATTGACGTCCTGTTCGCCATCGAGCGCGAGATTCGCGGCGCACCGACCGCCGAGCGGCGGTCTGTGCGTCAGGCGAAAGCTGCTCCGGTGGTGGCCGCGTTGGAAGCCTGGATGACCCAGACGCGCGACAAGCTCTCGGGCGGGCATGATCTGGCCAAAGCCTTGAACTATATGCTGCGCCGCTGGCCGTCCTTCACCCGCTTTTTGAAACGTGGGGTCAGTGACACGCTCGATCCCGAGTTCGATCTCGGCCACCGACACCCGGGATAGGGAGCACGCCGCAGCATAACGCCCGAGCCAGCGAGGCGCCGTCAGCGAGTTTCCACAAAGAACGGGTCACCCCCGCCTTCAAAGCACTCGACGACGGACGCGCAGGTTTTGCTCAGAACCGCGACCGCCGGTCCTCCACATTGGCCTTCACGTCGATCAGTACGGTCCGGCCTTCGGCGTTCAGCTTCTGCGCTTGCCGCAAGGCCGGGGCGAGTTCCGCCGCCTTGGTCACACGCAGGCCGACCGCGCCCATGCCTTCGGCGATCTTGGCGTAGTCGCCTTGCATGGTGGAGACGCCGTACTCTTCGCGCGCTTCCTTGCCGATGGTGCCTTGGGTCGGGCCGGAATAGGTCGCCATCGCGCTGTTGTTGAGCAACACCGTGGTGATCGCCGCACCGGAGCGGGCCGCCGTCTCGATATCCGTGCCGGACATACCGAAGGCGCCGTCGCCCATCAGGTTCATGCAGAACTTGCCGGGCTGCGCCATTTTCGCGCCAATGATCAGCGGGATGCCGAAACCCAGATGGGTGGTTTTGCCCCAGCCGACATAGCTGTGCGGCGTTGTCGCCGTGTAGAACGGCACGATGGTATCGCGCGGCGCACCAGCGTCATGGGTGACAATGCTGTTTTCAAGGTCCAGCGTATCGTTCAGCGCCTGAATGACGCGGTAGTAGCTGATCGGTTCCGAATCGTCCGTCAGTGCCGGCGTCCACGCGGCCATCCACTTCGCCTTCGCCGTGGCGACCTCGGCCTGGGTCCGGGAGCGCTCGCCGACGCCCCGGCCCCCGGTCTTCTCCTCGATGCACGCGATCAGAGCCTGGATGGTGAGTTTCGTATCGCCGACCAGACCGATGTCGGCAGCCTCATCCTTGTTCAACTCGTCGGGGTTATTGGTGTTGTGGATGATCGTCTTGCCTGTCTTGATCTTCTGGGCATAGGGCGAGCGGGTCAGGCTGGTACCCAGCGCCAGCATCACGTCGCTGCCGGTGAGCCATTCGTTGGCCGGACCGGTGGTCGTGCCGCTGCCGGCGCCCAGCGCCAGCGGGTGGCGTTCGTCAAAGGCGGACTTGCCGGGCATGGTGCAGAACACTGGAGCGGCGATCAGTTCTGCCAGTTCGCGTAAAGAATCCGTTCCGCCGGAGAACATCACGCCCTGGCCGGCCCAGATCACTGGCCGCCTCGCGCCGATCAGCGCTGCGGCGGCTTCCTCGATGGCGGAGGCTTCAGGCACTTGGCGGAGGATTTTGGGGGATTTATAGGTTCGGGCCGCTTCCGGCACTTCCTGGGCGCAGACATCGGCGATCAGTTCCACGACCACCGGGCCTGGGGTCCCGTTGCGCAAGGCGTGAAAGGCGCGGCGCATCACGTCGCCCACCTGGTCCGGAGTATAGATCGCCTCCACCTGCTTGACCCAGCCCTGATAGCTCCGGGCCGCCGTGAAGTTCGGTTTCACCGACAGGCGGTCAAGATTGTTACCGCCCAGAAACACCAGGATCGGGATATTGTCGGCATAGGCCTGGGCGATGCCGCCCATGGCGTTCTCTGCGCCCGCCTGGGCCTGCACGGCGCAGACGCCGAATTTCTGCCGGTCGCTGATGCGGCTGTAGCCATCCGCCGCCATCACCGCGCCGCGCTCGTGCCGGAACGCAACCGGCCGGATGCCAACCCTCGCCACCGCCGAGATCAGCGGGTTGCTGGGGAAACAGGATATCCACTCGACGCCTTCCTGCTTCAGAATCTGCGCGATGTAGTCGATGCCGTTCATGGTCGGTCCCTCGTATCGGAAATTTCCGATGTTGGCGCGTGTATCCGTCGTCAGAATGTTCGATACAATGCGCAGTGCAGATGAGCGTCGAGCAGGCCTCGTCGGGAATTTGAGCGACAATCCTCAGATGGCCGGCCGATCCGTCCATCCAGCGAGGAGCCTATCGGCAATCCGGCCACTCTGGCAACGGCACGAACAGCCCTTAAGACGGGAGGTTGTCGAGCGCCAGCATAGCATCACCGATCAGTCGGCACACTTCGCTATTTGCGCCGTCGCACCCGGCTGACGTCCGACCGGCACCTTCCATCACCACGCCAGAGTTCACGAACGGCGCGATAAGGTTCCAAGCTGCACGCATCGCCCATCGGCGCGGCAGCACAACAAAACCTTTCGCGCAGTCGGAGCGCTTGACGATTTCGACCTCCATCTGCGTCAGGCATTGAGCGGCGCCCGTCCCGAAGACTGGCCCCTGATAGCCGCCGTCGGCGAAGAGCTTGCGCAGGATGGGGGAGAGCGTGAACAAGGTCGAGATCAGCAACTCGCCGCCATCGCGGTCCTGGATATCGGCTGGATGCACGATGGCGTGCATCAGAAGCCCCTCGGTATCGACGAGGATACGATGGGCTTCGAGACGATCAATGGGTCCGGATCCAACACCTGCGACCAGGCCGCGTCGGGCATGTCGATGTCCCCGCGCGAGACAACCGGCTCTTCGTCGAAGCAGTGCTCTACCGATACCGGGCTGGCACCCTCTGGCGTGATCTGCCTGAACGGTTCGGCGACCCGATCAAGGTCCACACGCGTTTTTCCCGCTGGGCCAAGTCCGGGGTCTTGGCGCGTGTCTTCGCCGTTCTGGCCGGCGATGCCGACCCAACAGCATAGCGCAGGCGCCCCAAAAAAGCCTGCGCCGATCACGCAATCGGACGATCCCGCGGCGGGCTGAGCACAAAGATCCACGCCACCGTCGATGCGTTGGGCAAACCAACCGGCTTTCACCTGAGAGGAGGCCAAGCACATGATCTGGTGGGAACTGATCATCTCTTGCCAGAACTCGCGGGCGAACAGGTCATCGCTGACAACGCCTGCGACGCGGACAAACGTGTCATTGAACCGCTCCAAAAGGCCGGCCAGTGCGTGATCATTCCGGCCAAGCAACCGGCGCTCCTCACGCGAACTCGACCAAGACCTCTACAAGGCCCGCCATCTGATCGAGAAACTCTTCCCCAAACGCAAGAAGTTCATGGCAATCGCAACGCGATATGACAAAACCGCGGGGAACTTTCTGGCCGCATTTCACCTTGACGCGGCGGTCATCCTGCTCAATTGAGGACACACCCTACTTCGACTGCCTTGATTTGCATTGCCAGGAACTGCGAATACATCCTGCATTGAGAAAATGATCCCCCAGTGAACCAAAGCCCCGGCTGGGCGGTTTTTACCCACATATTGCTGAGCTCCTGGCAGTCATCGAAACCCCAAACCTGTCCGACTTTGGCTGCCACATGGGGGCCGAAAAGCTGTTCGATCAGGTGGTCTGGGCCTTTGTATCCGGTGGCGAGCACCACGAGGTCGGCCGACAGGTCGCGGCCATCGGTCATGGTGATGCCTGTCGGTGTCATCGCGGTGATATCGTGATACTGGATCAGCCGTATCTCTCCACGAATGAGAAGTTCGGAGCAGCCGACGTTAAAATAGTAGCCTCCGCCGCGTGTGCGATATTTGAGCGGCCAGCCTGTTCCATTCTCACCAAAATCAAGCCGAAAGCCCACCCGTTCCAGGCCTTCCAGTAATGCCGTATCAAGCGCGCGGGCCTTGTCGGTCAATATTTTATGGGCTTGTTTCATGACCGGTAGAGGGAAGGATATATTGATAAGATCGCGATCGGCAAGCGTCGGCCCATCGCCATAGTAAATGCCATCATAGAGTTGGGCGCTGGGTTCGACGTTGACCACCAAGGTTGGGCTGCGCTGCACCATCGTCACCTGGGCGCCGTTGCCGTGCAGTTCCTGGGCAATATCGTGAGCGCTGGTGCCGGTGCCAAACACGAATGCGTTTCGGCCGCGCCACGCCGCGGGATTGGAAAACTGGCTTGAATGAACAATTTTCCCCGCGAACTGATCGAGCGTGGGGATATGCGGCAGGTTAGGTGTGCCACTGACTGACGTCGCCATCACAATATGGGCGGGGTGCATGATACGTTCACTGCCATCCGGCAGTCTCAATCTGGCATTCCAACGCCTTGCCTGTGGGTCGTACTCTGCCCCTTCGAAGTTGGTCGACGTCCAAAAGTTGATCTCCATCGCCTCGACGTAGAACTCGAGCCAGTTTGCGATTTTGTCCTTTGGAATGTAATGCGGCCAAGTCTTGGGGAAGGGCAAATAGGGCAGGTGATTACTATAGACTTGGTTGTGCAGCTTGAGCCCGTGATAACGGCGACGCCAATTGTCGCCAATCCGCACCATGCGATCGATCACGAGGGCGTCGATGCCGAGTGCGCCAATGGATGCCGCTGCTGTCAGGCCGGCATGGCCGCCACCAACGATCAGCACCGTCGGGTCGCGGTCCGAGTAGCTGCAGGCTGCCTGCCGCTTGTCGAGCCAGTTCGGTCCACCAAAGTCCCGTTCAAAAGCCGGTTCTTCGCGTGCGAGACGCATGGTCTCCTCATCGTGTCCCGTGATACTGCGCAGCGAGGTCAACAATGTCCAGGCCGCAGCGTCCTCGCCAGGATTGTCAGACAAGGAGAGGCGTAGCACACCTGCACCGCGACCGATCGCGGTTTCAAAGCGGAGGATCGCCTCGACTGCTGTCTCGCCGGCACGTTCGACAACACGCGGTGGGAAGCGCTCGAGATCGATCGCGAAATCATGCGCCCCCATGTGTTCGACCGCTGCCAGCAACGCCGCGGCAACATCGGCCCGCCCACTCGTCGTCATGATCCGCCAGGTCAGCGCGATGACATCCCGCCAATGCCCGTCCTCGCGGAACAGCGAGGTCAGTGTCGCGAGGTCACGTTTGGCGCATGCATTATTAAAATCAGCGAGCCATTTGCTGACGATCTGTTGTGCTGCTGGCGCGTCTGTCTGAGGCATCTTGGTCAGGTCCCGGTTCAGCTTTTAAGTGATCCATAAGGTAAGCTGAGGCGTTTGCCCACCGCAATCGCATCTTCTGGAGCACTTGCGTCGCGAGCGACGATAGGCCCGACATCCAGGAGAGGGGAGGGGCTCTGATCCTTCGGTGAGTGCCGCTGCGTGCGTGCATCGCCCGTGCTCTCCACGATGGTGATGGTTGTTTCACCATCTGAGCGGCGGACGCAGATAAGCCTTTCGCCGGTTTCATCGCGATGGCGGTTGACTGTTGATGGGCGTTGGGTATCGACGCCGTCAGCCGTTCCGCGACCGGAACTGGGCAACGGCAAGGTCCACATAGGTCGGCGCCAGTACGATCGCCCGCACCGGCCCGGCCGTTCCTGTCGCCGGGCCGGCCAGGCCCTTGGTCCCAGACATGCCGAGCGAACCGGTGCCAACCGATCCCGCGTATCCAGTCGATCCAGCCGTACCAATCGGACTGTCACTCGCTGTCGCGATGGAGCAGGCCGAGATTGACCACCATCTGCCCGTCCGCAGCAATGGCCGCGTGGAGATCGCCGCACACGCGGCGCATTGGGGCACCCCAGTCGTCGATGCCGGCGGTGGTGGCGTCAGGCGGGTTGCCATAGGGCGGCGAGGTGAACAGCAGTGCGGCAATCGAGGCTTATGGTCGAATGATTGCCAAGTTGTCGTGGCATGTCTGTTACGGTTATTTTTCCAGAGGGACAGAGTATGTGGGATACCGAAACGATCTCTGAGGCGGCGTATGGTGTGAAATTGGTTTTCTCTCGAACAAGGCACTGACAACGAAGGAATAACTCTCTTAGCCTCAGGCGCTTTTGCTATACGACGGGGCGGTTTATGGGATGCAAGATGCTGGCCGGGAGAGGATGCCAGCATCGATGGATGCTCCGTATTCGTCTGCTCTGCGTGAGGTTTTGTGGCTGCGGTCGAGCAAGGCGGGATCTGGCGCAATCAGGCGGCGGCCCGGTTTGGCGGTGCGGTCAATGGCGCGATCAATCGGGCGAAGGCGTTTCGGCGAACCGGCAGCCTGGAATGGCCTCCGCTGATCTGCTCAAGAACCGCGAAGGTTCGTCCCGACAGCTCCTGGGGCCACCCATCTCCGATCGCGTGTGCCTTGAGCATGGCATCGAGCATCGCTTGACGAAGCCGTATCCTCCCTGGACCAACGTTCCTGCGGGCGGACGCACCGGGCAGGCGATGATCCAACCGTCCGTGTGTTTCACGACGGTGACCTCGAAAGCCTCAAGACCTCTGTAGTCAGCTTCGTCAGTACCTATGGTTTCTCCAAATATATCAGAGCATCGGAATGGAAAACGCCATGCCAGCGCATTCGCGACACAGGGAAACCCAACCCGTCAGCGTTCCAATTTAACCTGCATCACCTCATCCCGGGACCATGCAATTTGACGTGATGATGCTGTGCCGACGGGCTCACCGGTGCGTATCCCAGTCTGGATTTTTGCGCCGCCATCTTCCAGGATGCGGGCAGGAGCAGTATTGAAGTGCGACCGTCGGCAGGCTTGTGCCGGTCGACGTTTTTGATGACATGACCAAGGACAGGCTGACCGTGCGCACGAGAAACGACCGGCAGCGGCAAAATCGCCGCCGAGACAGTGACGACAACCTCTATGGCAACACGCCCGAACCGGTGCCCCTCCCCGCGTTCTCGGCCGGTTCCGCCGCGCCCGAGGTGGAAGCCACGGTCAACTGGTTCAATGCCGAGAAGGGCTTTGGCTTTGTCGCACTGGCGGATGGGTCTGGAGATGTTTTTATCCATATCAACACTTTGCAGGGGATTGGCGTCCAAACAATTAGCCCTGGCGCCAGACTGAAGGTCCGAGTGGGCAACGGACAGAAGGGGCGCCAGGTCGATCAGATCATATCCGTCACTTCGGACACGGCCGAGCCGCAGCGGCCCAGCCAGCCGGCTGGCGGGCGCAGCCATCGGCCTGACGGGCTCCGTCGCCATGTCGACCCGGGCTCGGCCGTCGAGATGGCCGGCACGGTCAAATGGTACAGCTCGGAGAAGGGCTTTGGCTTTGTCAGCCCGGATGGGGGCGGCAAGGACGTGTTCGTGCACGCGACGGCGCTTGAGCGCGCAGGGCTTGCGACTTTGAGCGACGGCCAAGCGGTGCGGATGGGGATTGTGCAGGGCGCGAAGGGACCGGAAGCAGCCACCATCAGCCTGGTCTAGAGCGGGATGCCTGCCGATCCGGGACTCGCTTCGATGGCGGGTTGATGTCCTCCGATGGCGGCCTGCTGGTGCTCCGGCAGAGCGCGCGGCGGTTGCGGATCGCCCTGCCGGGACACTCGATTTCATCGCCAGCACGGCCTGATTCCAAACGATACGCCGTTCTGACCGTGGTCCGTCCTGGAGCGGCTTGAGACGTGTAGGGGGTTAGGCCACCGAGGCTCGTTCGGGGACATGTGGCGGTGTCGTCGCGGCGCATCGAGCAAAGAAGGCTGCACGATCGCGCGCACCCCGCATCAGCAGGGAAAGGTCGTTCTCTGTCATCACAAAGCGGATACCCGCCGCGATCGCCTCCTGCCAGACATGCTCCTCGCGCGGACCGCCCATGCCGCTGAACTTCCCTGCGTCGCGCGCGGCTCCCGCAACGCGATCCATAGCGTCGCGCAGCACCGGCCCCGTATAGTCGCCAGGATGGCCGGTCTCCCATAGCAAGTCGGAGGCGCCGATAAACAGCCCGTCGATGCCGGGGACCGCTGCGATCGCCGCTGCATTGGCCAGTGCCTCGGCGCTTTCGATCATGGCGAACACCAGGACCTCGTCGTTGAACCGCGCGCAGGCCTCGGTGAGCGACAGGCCGTAGCCGAAATGTGGCAGCGAACCGGGCACTGAGAGCACACCGCGCGGCGCAAAGCGGGCCGCCGCGGCGACGGCAGCTGCCTGGGCCGGCGTGTCGACATGCGGCACGATCAGCCCGAGGGCTCCGGTGGTCAGCAATCCTGCGATCTCGTGCGGGTCGTGGCTTGAGGGGCGGGCAAGCGGCACGATCCCTGCGCGCAGGGCAGCAAGTGCAATGTCCCCGGCAAGATGCGGCGAGAGCGGGCTATGCTCGAAGTCGAGCATGATCCACTGCATGCCGCAGGCCGCGAGCACCGCGCCGACCTCCGCCGAACGGGAAAACCGCACATTGCAGCCCAGTGCGATCCCGCCCTTCGCCATCCGTCTGCGCAGTTCTGTCGTGCCCGTCATGGTGATCGCTCCCGTGTCTGCCGGCATGATGTCGCCCAATCCGGCTGGGCGCCATCCTTGACGTGGCTCCAATGTGGTCGAACACTCAACTCAGCGCTCACGGATGTCCTCTATGCCCCGCCTCGATCCCGTTACCATTGGTCTTCTTTGGCAGCGCCTCACCGGTCTGATGGACGAGGTGGCTGGCGCTTTCGTGCGAACCAGTTTCTCGGCGGTCGTGCGCGAGAACTGGGACCTGGCATGTGCCATGATGGACGCCGAGGGCCGGCTTTTCGCCCAGTCCAGCCGCTCCATCCCGAGTTTCATCGGCACCATGCCGCGCACCCTGCGCGCGATGCTGGAGCGGATCCCCGCGGTGCGCCTGGTGGCGGGTGATGTGTTGATCAGCAATGACCCATGGTTGGGCACCGGACACCTCAACGACATCACCCTGATGCGCCCGATCTTCCGCGGTGGGCGGCTGATTGCCTTTGTCGGCGGCACCTTTCATTGCGTCGATGTCGGCGGCGCGCCCCGGCCCGACGCGCGGGATGTTTTCGAGGAGGGCATGTGCATCCCGGTCTGCCGCATCGTCAAAGGCGGCGCCGAGGATGCCGAAATCGTCAGCTTCATCCTTGAGAATTTCCGCGAGCCAGCCGAGGCGATGGGCGATATCCGCGCCCTGTTCGCCGCCTTCGCGGTTGCCGAACGCCGCCTCAATCACATCCTTGATCAGGAACGCATCGACGACCCCACTGGCGTGGTCGACGAGATTCTGGCCCGCAGCGAGGCCAGCATGCGCGCGGCGCTGGCGGCCACACCGGATGGCGTGGCCGAGGATGTGCTCACCGCCGACGGCTTCGATGCGCCGCTGACCATCGCCTGCCGTGTCGACAAGCGTGGCGGGGATATCTCGATTGATTTCACCGGCACCTCCCCGCAGATCGCCCATCCGGTCAACGCGCCGTTCAACTTCTCCTGGTCCTATACCGCCTATGCCGTGAAATGCGCCTTCGATCCGGCCGCACCGAACAACGACGGGGGGCTGCGTCCGGTGATGATCACGGCGCCCGAGGGCTGCCTGGTCAATCCGCGCCGGCCGGCGCCGGTATGGGGGCGGCATTTGTCCGGGCATTATTTGCCGTTCGTGGTGATGGGGGCGCTGGCCAAGCTGGTGCCGAACCGGGTGGTGGCAGATGCCGGAGCGCCGGCGTGGAATGTCTATTTCCGGGGGATGCGCCCGGATGGCCGGCGGTTCGTCAAGATGTATTTCATGAGCGGCGGCCATGGGGCGCGTGCTGCCAGCGATGGGCCGAACGTCACCTCGTTTCCCACCAACGTCGCCAACACCCCGGCCGAGCAGTTTGAGAACGATGTTCCGCTGCTGATCGCCGAGCGTCGGCTGCTCCCCGGTAGCGGCGGGGCAGGGCGTTTGCGCGGTGGCCTCGGCCAGCGCATCTCGTTCCGCAATCCTGGCCCCGCCCCGGTCGGGTTTGTGATTCGCCATGAGCGTGTCGATCATCCGCCGCGTGGCCTGCTTGGTGGTCTGCCGGGGGCTGCCGGGCGTGATCTGGTGGACGGCGCCCGGATACCGGCGAAAACCGCGATGACGCTCGCGCCCGGCAGCACCGTCACCTTCGAAACCCCTGGCGGCGGCGGGTTTGGGCCGCCCGAAGAGCGCGATCCCGGGGCCGTCGCCCATGACCGTGCCGAGGGCTACACCCCATGAGCCTGCGCATCGGCGTCGATATCGGGGGCACCTTCACTGACCTCGTGCTGCTTGACCTTGCGACGGGGCGGCTGACCAATGCCAAGGTGCTTACCACGCCGGACGATCCAAGCCGTGGCGTGCTCGCAGGGCTCGCCGAGGTCCTGGCCCGCGCCGGGGCGCGCGCTGCCGATGTCAGCCAGGTGATCCATGGCACCACGCTGGTTGCCAACGCGATCATCGAGCGCAAGGGAGTCCGCGTCGCGCTGGTTGCGACAGCGGGGTTCCGCGATGTGCTGGACATGGCGCGCGAATGGCGCTGGGACATCTACGACCTCACCTTGCAACTGCCCGCCCCCCTGGTGCCGCGCAGCCGCGCCGTGGAGGTGATCGAACGTCTGGGGCCCGATGGTGCCGTCGTGACGCCGTTCGACGATGCCTCGGCGCATGCTGCGGCGACCGCGATTGCCGGTATGGATGTCGAGGCGGCAGCGATCTGCCTGCTCCATAGTTTCCGCAATCCGGATCATGAACGGCGCATGGCCGCGATCCTGGCCGAGCATTGCCCCGGCTTGGCGATATCGCTGTCTTGCGAGATCTCGCCCACCATTGGCGAATATGAGCGTGCCTCGACCACCGCTGCGAACGCCTATGTGCAGCCGGTGTTTCGCCGCTACATCGCGGGGCTTGCCGAGGGAATGCGCGGCATGGGGATCGGGGTGGACCTGCTGCTCATGCAGTCCGACGGCGGCACGGCGCATCAGAATACGGCTTTGCGCATGCCGATCCGCCTGGTGCAGTCCGGCCCCGCCGGGGGCGCGCGGGCCGCGGCGCTGGCCGGGCAGTTGGCGGGGCATGCCGATGTGCTTGCCTTTGATATGGGTGGCACGACGGCGAAGGCCTGCCTCATTCCGGCTGGACAGCCGGTGCGGGCGCCGGATTTCGAGGTTGCGCGGATTGCTCGGTTCCGGCGCGGCAGCGGCCTGCCGCTCAAAGTGCCGGCGGTCGATATGATCGAAATCGGCGCAGGCGGCGGCTCGATCGCCCGGGTCAATGCGCTTGGTCTGATCCAGGTCGGGCCGGACAGCAGCAGTGCCGATCCCGGCCCGGTCTGTTACGGGCGCGGCGGCACCGAGCCCACCGTGACCGATGCCGATCTGTTGCTCGGCTACCTCGATGCCGACAACTTCCTGGGTGGCGCGATGCGGCTTGACCGCATGGCGGCTGAAGCGGCGCTGGCCCGGTTTGGCGCGCGTCTTGGCCTGACGGCGGTGCAGGCCGCGCTCGGCATTCATGACACCGTCAACGAGACCATGGCCCAGGCCGCCGGCATTCATACGCTGGAGAAGGGGCTGCGCGCTCAGGATTTCGCCATCGTCGCCATCGGCGGTGCCGGGCCGGTGCATGCCTGCGCGGTGGCGCAGCGGCTTGGGATCGGCACGGTGATATGCCCGGCCGGTGCCGGTGTTGCCTCCGCCTTCGGGTTTCTGGCGGCGCCGGTTTCGTTCGAGGCGGCCAGGGCGCGGGTTGAGCCGCTTGCCACTCTCGATCCTGCGGAGGTGGCGGCGATCCTTGCGCCGCTGCGTGCGGAAACCCTGGCCAGCATCGCCGAAGCCGGGATCGACCCCGCCACATGCACCGTCGAGGCCAGTGCCGAACTGCGCTACAGCGGCCAGGGCCATGAGGTGGAGGCGGCGATCCCCGCCGATGGGGCGACGGCGGGGCTCCGAAGCGCGTTCGAGGCCGCCTATCTCGCTCTGTACAACCGGATCGAGCCGGGCGCCGCGGTCGAGGCGGTCACGTGGCGGGTCATCGCTCGCGCGCCAACGCCAGACCTGCGGCTTGCGGGACGGTCGTTTGCCGGCGGTTCCGTGCCGCCTGGGAGCCGTCCGATCTGGTGCGCCACCGCGCGGGCGATCGTGCCCGCCCCGGTCTATGACCGCTACCGTCTGGGACCCGCCGAGCGCATCGCCGGCCCGGCGATCGTCGAAGAGCGCGAGAGCACCGCCGTGATCCCCCATGGCGCCACTGCGCGAACCGATGCCGCCGGCAATCTCGTCATCACCCTGGAGCCCGCAGCATGACCGACACGAACCGGGCCAACTCAAAGGCGGCTTTTGTGCTCGCTGATGCGATGCGCCAACTCGGCGTGACCCGCGTGTTCGGCCTGCCCGGCGGCGGCTCGAGCCTTGACCTGATCGAGGGAGCCAAGGCCAGCCTCCTGCCCTTCACCCTGGTTCGCCACGAAACTGCGGGCGTGATGATGGCGGCCGTCACCGCCGATCTGACCGGACGCCTCGGCGCCATGCTGGTGACCAAGGGTCCCGGCCTTGCCAATTCTGCCAACGGTCTGGCCTGTGCCGCCCTGGAACGCTCGCCGGTGCTGTTTGTCACCGATGGATTCTCCGAGCGTATGCAAGGCTTTGTCAGCCATCAGGTGTTCGATCAACTGGCGATGATCGCCCCTGTCACCAAGGCCCAGGTCCGGGTGAAGGGGCCTGATATCGCGGCCGAGACGGCCCGGCTTGCCCTGATCGCGACTGCTGCCCCCGCTGGCCCGGTGGCTCTGGAGATGCCCGGTCCGGCTGCGCAATCCGCGGCGCGCGCGATGCCGATGCCGCTCATCGTCCCGGCCCCGCCCGCCGATGCCGACAGTCTCGCCGCGGCCCGTGTGCTCCTCGGCCGTGCCCGGCGTCCAGTGGTGATCGCCGGGCTTGAGGTGCGCGACACTGCGGCCTGTGCCGCCACGCGCAGTCTGGTGAACGCGCTTGGTTGCCCCGCGCTCGTGACCTACAAGGCCAAGGGCGTCATCCCTGACGCCGACCCGCATTATGCCGGTATTTTCACCGGCGGCGAGGCGGAGGCGGCGATCGTCGAGCAGGCCGACCTCATCATTCTCGCCGGCGCGGACCCGGTGGAGTTCATCCTGCAGCCATGGCGCTACACCGCGCCGGTTCTGGATATCGCCTTGTTCCGCCGCCCGGTGCACTACATGGAACCGGCCCATATCTGCATCGGCGCCCCGGATGCGACCCTCGCAGCGCTGGCCGAGGGCGCAGCCACCAGCGATTGGCACATGCCCGATATCGCGGCCCATCGCACAGCCGCCCGCGCCGCGCTTGCCTTTCCGGGGACCGATGCAGCCATCGGGCCGCAGCGCATTGTCGAAATGGCTGCAGCCGCATGCGCGCGCCGTGGCGTGGACGCCAGGGCGAGCGTCGATGCCGGCGCGCACATGATTTCGGCCACCGAATTCTGGCCCTGCACCCGGCCCCACGACCTGCTGATATCCAACGGTCTGGCGACGATGGGCTATGCGCTGCCCGCCGCCATCGCCGCTGCCTTGCATGACCCGGCGCGCCCCGTGCTTGCCTTTACCGGCGATGGCGGGCTGGCGATGTGCCTCGGCGAACTTGCCACCGCTGTTGCGGCTGGAGCCCGCATCCTGGTGATCGTCTTCAACGACGACGGGCTTTCGATGATCGCTGCCAAGCGCGGCGCCCGCGATCTGCCCGATGACAGCTTGGGCTGGCGGCATACCGACTTCGCCACGGCCATGCGCGGCATGGGTGGCGCGGGCTGGGCGGTGCGTTCGGTCGCAGAATACGCCGCCGCTCTGGATGGCGCCCTTGCGCTCGAAGGGCCGGCCCTGATCGACGTCCATGTCGACCCGGCCGGCTACTCCGAGCAACTCAAGGCGCTGCGCGGCTGATCGCGCCTCACCTGGCGATTGTGGGTGAGAGCGGGATGCTTTCCGATAGGCGAAGGCATCCCGCTCTCACGCGTTGTTTGATCGCCTGATTCAGATTTTTGGCGATTTCGCCAAAAATCATCCCGTTCTAGAGGCGCTTCATCGCCTCTTCGGCGATCGACGGCTCGTACATCGAGGCGAACGTCAGGCTCGACGGCATCGGGTCGAGGCCGCTGGACACGTTTGCGGTGTTGATGAACGAGAGGTTGGTCTTGAACTGCGCCTCGGTCAGGCGCGGATCGGCGTAGTACATCGAGGCGTGGCCCTTGAACGCCTGCTCGGCGATCGAGGGATCAAGCTCAAGGAAGGGGATGGCGAAGGCCTTGAACTTCTCCGGCTCGTTCTTGATCGAGCGCAGGGCCAAGGCCAGGCCGGTGACGTAACGAACCAGGGCCTCGCGGCGCTCGTTCAGGGTTTTCACAGCCGTGTTGCAGATGATGTAGGTGTAGTTCTGGAAGTCCGGCGGCGGGTTGGTCACCATCTGGAACAGATAGGCGCAGCCGAACTTGCCCACGGCGATATCGGAGGTGGGCGAGGACAGACAGAAACCGTCGATCACGCCCTGGCCCAGGGCCGCGATCATGCCGGGCCCGCCACCCTGGATCGTCACCAGGCGGACATCCTTGTTGGGATCCATCCCGCCCTTGACCGAGAGCCAGCGCACCATGTTGTCGGGCGCCCCGCCCGGCCCGGTATTGCCGATCCGCAGGCCCTTCAGCGCCGCGATCTTCTGCTCCCAGGGGCTTGCCTCGGTGATGCCGAGCTTGTCCAGCACCTCCTTCTTGACGACGACATGCGAGCCGAACTTGCCCACCGTCTGGCCGATGGTGCGGAACTGCAGGTTCTCCTTCTTGGCGTTCATCGCCTCGCCCGGATCGCCCCATTCCACATCGACGGACGGGCCGACCAGCGCCGTCATGTTGGTGCCGCGGTTGGACGCGTTGGCTGACACCTTCACCCCGGCCTGGGCGAAGAACCCCCCGTTGAGCGCATAATCCTCCCCCATCCAGATCCACGACTTCGCAGTCGAGCGGATCGTGGTGATCTCCAACGGTGCCTGCCCGATCGCAAAGCGAGGCAACGCCACCGCAGCCGCAGCCGTCCCCATCAATGTCCGGCGTTTCATTGTCGTCATCGTGTCTCTCCCATGAAAGTTGATCGCCCTACCCCCGCCAACGCAGCACGTAGGCCTCGATATGCTTGAGCGCGGCGTTGATCACCGCACCGACAAATGCCAGCACGATGATGCCGGCATAAACGCTCGTCGTATTGAACAACCCCGTCGCCTGGTTGATCAGAAAGCCGATTCCCCGGTTGGACGACATGAACTCGCCGATCACGGTGCCGACCAGCGCATAGGGCACGCTCACCTTGAGCCCGGTAATCACCCAACTCGCCGCCGACGGCACGATGACATGGCGCAGCACATCCGCCTCCCCGCCGCCCATGATCCGGGTCACGTGGACATAGATCGGGTTCACCTCGCGCACACCGGAATAGGTGTTGAGAAAGATCACGAAAAACACGATGGCGGCGGATACCGCGACCTTGCTCTCGATGCCGATGCCGAACCAGATGATGAACAGCGGCGCGAGCGCGATCTTTGGAATCGAGTAGATCGCGGTGATGTAGGGATCGAACACCTCGGCAATCAGCGTGTAGCGCCCGAACAGCAGCCCGAGCGAGAACCCGACGATGCAGCCGATCCCGAAGCCCCAGGCAGTGGCATAGAGCGTGATCGAAAGATGGTTCCACAGCGTGCCATCGATCAGCCAGCGCCACAGCCGCAACCCCACCGCCTCGGGCGAGGAGATGAGCATCGTGTCGATCCAGTTGCCTGAGGCGTGATGCCAAAGCGCGAGGAATCCGACTCCCACGAGCACGCGCAGCACGATGATCCACAGCTTGCGCTGCCCCGCCGCCGCCTCGGCCGCCTCGACGCGCGCCGTGCGCACTGGCCCCCCGATCGCCGCCGCCTCGTCCGCCGCCCCGCTCATGCCGCTTCTCCGCGCCGGATCTCTGGCGCCAACGCATCCCACAACCGCGTATAGGCCGCTTCGAATTCCGGCAGAAACCGCACCTTGAACACATCGCGCTCCGCCGGCAGCGTCACCGTCTCGATCTGCTTGATCTGGCCGGGCCGGCCGGTGAACACCACCACGCGCTGCGCCACCGTGATCGCCTCCGCGAGATCATGGGTCACGAAGACCACCGTTTGCCGCTTTGCCTGCCAGATCCGCAGCAATTGCTCCTGCATCAGGAGCTTGAGTTGCGCATCGAGCGCCCCGAACGGCTCGTCCATCAGCAAGGTGCGGGGCTCGTAGGCCAGCAGTTGCGCCAGCGCGACACGTTTGCGCATGCCGCCCGACAACTCGGCCGGAAACGAACGGCCAAACCCGGTGAGCCCGACCGCATCAAGCATCTCCGCGACCCGCTTCGTGCGCGCGGCGCCATTCACGCCATGAAACCGCAGCGGCAGCGCCACGTTCTGCTCCACCGTGCGCCATGGCAGCACAGCGTCCTGCTGCGTCATGTAGCCGACGGCGCGGTTGATCCCGTTCACCCGCTGCCCGTCATGCAGGATGCTGCCTTCCTCGATCGGCAGGATCCCGGCGATCATGTTCATCAGTGTCGACTTGCCGCAGCCGGATGGCCCGACGAAGGCGACGAATTCGCCCGGCGCGATGTCGAGATCGACCCTGTCAAGCGCCAGAACCTCCCGGCCGCGCGCGACATACGATTTGCGCACCCCGGAAATTGCAATACTCGCCGTCATGCGCCGCTCCAGCTACCGTGGTAGGGAGACTAGGCAAACCAGGGGTTAACGCAAGGCCATGAATACGGCGGATGTCATCATCGTCGGTGCGGGGGCGGCGGGCTGCGTGCTGGCCGCCCGGCTGTCGGAGGATCCCGCGCGGCGCGTGATCCTGCTCGAAGCCGGCGGCCGCGACTCCAACCCTCTGCTGCGCGTGCCGCTGATGACGGGCCTGCTCCTGCGCAGCGCCTATGCCAATTGGTCCTACGTGACCGAATCGGAGGCAGGACTGGGCGGGCGGACCGCCAAAATTCCGCGAGGCCGGGTTCTGGGCGGCTCGACGGCGATCAACGGCATGGTCTGGGCGCGCGGACGCCCGGCCGATTTCGACGGGTGGGCACAATCGGGCCTGCGCGGCTGGTCGTGGGATGATGCCCTGGCCGGCTATCGGCGGATCGAACGCTTTCAGGACGGTGAATCGGAGATCCATGGCGGCAGCGGGGAACTGCCGATCACCGATGCGGCGGTCGAACACGAACTGATCGACGCCTTCATCGCCGCCGGCCGCCAGGCCGGACACCGGGCCAGCACCGACTTCAATGCGCCGCCCTGCGAGGGCGTCGGCCGCTATCACTTCTCCATCGCCGGCGGGCGCCGCTGGTCGGCGGCGCATGCCTTTCTTCGCCCCGCCGCCGGGCGCAAGAACCTGCGCGTCGTAACCCGCGCCACCGCCCGGCGCGTGCTGCTCGACGGCACCCGCGCCACCGGCATTGCCGCGCGGGTTGATGGGCGGGATGAGATGTTCCACGCGCCCGATATCGTGCTGTGCGGCGGAACCATCAACTCGCCGCAGCTTCTGATGCTCTCCGGCATCGGCCCGGCCGATCACCTGCACGAACACGGCATCGCGGTGGCAGCCGACCGACCCGGCGTCGGCCGCAACCTGCACGACCATGTTCTGGTGCGGGTCGAACATGCCTGTACCAAGCCGATCACCCTGCAATCGCTGACCCGGATCGACCGCGCCGCCTTCGCTCTTCTCCGCGCCCTGGTCTCCGGCACCGGCCCGGCCGCCTCCTTCCCACTGGCCGCCGGCATCATGGCGCGCTCCGATCCCGCGCTTGAGGAAGCCGATCTGCAAAGCCACTTCCTCCCCGGGCTTACCACCGCCACCCTGCGGGTCCCCTTCCTTGCGGGTCCGCTGCGGGCCGGTGACGGTCACGGCTTCATGGCCAACATCAGCCAGATGCGCCCCGAAAGCCGCGGCAGCCTGCGCCTCGCCAGCGCCGATCCGAGCGCCAAACCGCTGATCCACATGAACTATCTCGCTGATCCGCGTGACCGCGAAGTGTTGCGCCGGGGCGTGCGCATCCTGCGCGACATCTTCCGCCAGCCCGCCTTCGACCCGTATCGCGGCGCCGAATTGTCGCCCGGACCGGCCATCGCGTCGGACGCCGAACTCGATGACTGGATCGCAAGGACGGCCGACACCGTGCACCACCCCGTCGGCACCTGCCGCATGGGCCTTGCGACCGATTTCGGCGCCGTGGTCGATGATCGCCTCCGCGTTCACGGTCTGACCGGCTTGCGCGTCGCCGACGCCTCCGTCATGCCTCGCATCACCAGCGGCAACACCGCCGCGCCATCCATGCTGATCGGCCAGCGCTGCGCCGACTTTCTGAGGAGCGGAGAATGACCGACCCCACAGTGCCCGGCCTCCACCCGGATATTGCCGCCGACAGCCCCGCTTTGCTGCACCAGGTTCATGGCCGCCGCGGCTATGCGCTGAGCTATCATCGTATGTTCCAGGCTCACGCCCCGGCACTGCTCGAAGCCTACGACGCCTACTACCAGCAGCTTACCCTCCGCCCGCGCGCCTTGTCCGACGCGGCGAAGGAGACCGTCTGGATCGCGCTGCAGGCAGCCACCCGCGAGGGCCATGGCATGATCCATCTCAAGCGCGCGGAGGTCGCGGGCCTCACGCCGGACGACATCAGCGACAGCCTCGCCATCGCCGCAGCCGTCGAGACCTGGACCGTGCTGGAGTTCGGTGATCACCACTGGCGCACCTGGACCCCGCTTGCCGCCGCGATTCCCCGCTACCTGCGGATCTTCGCGGCAAGCCGTGGCGGCATCGCCGAAGCGACCGCGGAGATCACCGCCATCACCTGTCACGCTGCCAGGCGCACCCATACGGCGATGAAACTCCACCTCCCCCGCGCCTTTGCCGCCGGCGCCACGGCGGGCCAGGTCGCCGAGGCGCTTTCCTTCATGCTGCTGCCGGCCGGTGGCCCCTGCCTGATCGATGCGGTCCAGGCCTGGGCCGAGGCCCACGAGGCCGACCCGTCCCTGCCGTCGCCCTACGCGCCGGCATAGCCCTCAGCGGGAGGCCGCGGCCTCGTCGAAGCCGCCCTGCCCCTCGAATTCCGCCCAGATCCGGTAAGGCCGGCTCGCCGGCACCTCGTGGTGCACGATCATTTCGCGCCACACCCCGCAGGCCTCGACGAAGCGCGGGATGGAGCCCGGGAACATCGCCAGGCTGAGCGCCTCGGCAATCTCCCCCTCCGGCACCTGGTCCTCATAGGCGGCGACGATCTGCCAGCGCAGCACCCGCCAGCGCGCCTTGCAGACATGCACCGCGAGTTGCGCCAGATGCACCAGCCGCGGCGGCCCGGGCCGCCGCACACCCTCGATATAGGCGGCCCGAGGGTCCCACGGCGCAAGTTGGACACTCCAGGACCTTGCCGCAAAATCATGCGCCTCCGCCCCGATCGCCCAGGCGGCGGCGGCGAAGGCGGCGCCGATCCCGGCATCATCGCCTCCAGCCGCACGGAATTTGGCGATGTGATGCGTCGCAAGCCCCTCGTCTGTCGCGGCGAGAACGGCGAGCCAGACGAATTCCCTGTCATGGTGGGACAGGATGCGATCGGCCAGGGCCATCGCGGTATAGGCGGCGTCATAGCCGGCGAGGAGATCGGGGAAGGCCAGCGCCATCAACCCGTGATGCGGCAGCAGATAGCCCCGCTTGGCGCGCACCGCCTCCAGCCGCTGCGTCAGTTCGCCATGCTCGTCGTCCATCTCATTCTCCGCCAGGTTCCTCCACCCATACTTCCCCGCAAGCGCGCCGCTGCCAAGCGGGCGAACGATGGGCGCTGGATGGTGCCCCCGAGATGCCCTCGTCCGGGGCCGGTTGCGCTGTTCTCGGCGGCGGGTGGCGTTGTAATGTATCGCCGCGCCAGGCACGTCCTGGCACTCACCGACCTGTTGATGTGGAACACCGCGATGCCTGACCTTTTCAGTCCTTTCACGCTCAAGGGCGTCACGTTGCGCAATCGCATCGCGATGTCCCCAATGACGATGTATCGCTCGACAGACGGGCACATGAGTGACTTTCATCTGATGTTGCTTGGCTCCCGCGCCGCGGGTGGCTTCGGCCTCGTCTTTCCCGAGCAGATCGCGATCACGCGCGATGGGCGCACCTGCACCGCCTGCGCCGGCATATGGGATGACAGCCACATCGCAAGCCTGGCCCGGGTGAGCGCGATGATCAAGGATATGGGCGCAGTCCCCGCCATCCAACTCGGCCACACCGGGCGCAAGGGCAGTGAGACGAAACCGTGGCAGGGCAAGATCCAGTTGCCGCCGGATCACCCCGATGGCTGGCAGGTGCGCGGACCATCGGCCATTCCCTATGGCGGACGCTACACCTATCCGGTCCATGCCCTGACGGTCGAGGAGATCCACGGGATCCATCGTGCCTACGCCGCGGCGGCACGTCGTGCGCTGGATGCCGGGTTTGAGTGGCTCGAGATGCATTTCGCCCATGGCTATCTCGGCGCGAGCTTCTTTTCGCCGCTCGCCAATCAACGCACCGACGCCTATGGCGGCTGCCTTGAGAACCGGCTGCGCTTTCATCGAGAGGCCATGGATGCGGTCCGGGCGGTCTGGCCGGAGCGGCTGCCGTTGACGATGCGGCTCGGCTCCGACGATTTCAACGACAATGGCGTCAAGTTCGAGGAGTCGATCTGGGCGGTCGGGGAATTGAAGCGGCACGGCCTGGACCTTGCCGATCTCAGCCTTGGCATGAACACCGACGCGGTGACCGGTCTTCCTTTCAAGGAACTGGGTTTCATGGTCGATCGCGCCAGCCGTGTGCGCCGGGCTGTCGGAATTCCAGTTGGTGTCAGCTGGAACCTCGGTGTTCCTGCCGTCGCTGACCGGGTGATCCGGGAAGAATTGGTCGACCTCGTGATGCTGGGGCGCCCGGCATTGTCCAATCCACATTGGCCGATCTGGGCAGCGCGGGAACTGGCGCATCCGGACCCGATCTCCCTGCTGCCGGAGGATTGGGCCTGGTGGTTGCGCAATCGTCCGGGGCCTGAAGGTGTGCTGGGCTGGCCGCCGGCGAAGCAGGCTGTCAGCGAGACGCCGGCCGGTTCATAGCGCCGGAGGGCGGGCGCGGTGGTCGATCTCATAAGCGGGCTTGATTGATCAAGAACGCCCGTGCCACTTATCTGCCCGTCTAGATTTCCGATACGACCTCTATCCGGATCACGCGAGGTGCCTACTAGAGCCTGATTCAGACTTTTTGGCGGAATCGCCAAAAAGTCTGAATCAGGCGATCAAACCAAGAGTTGAAGCGGGATGCCTTCGCCTATCAGAAGGCATCCCGCTCCAGAAGGAGTTCATGAATATGTCCGATTGGGCGAGCGGTTATGTCACTGATATCGGTTATACGTTTGGCTATTATGCAGAGATCAACCCGCTGCGGGTGCATCTTGCCTTCGGCCATGCCGGATTGGTTTCGCCTCGTTTTGACGAGGCGTGTGAGCTTGGTTTCGGTCAGGGGATCAGCGTCAATATTCATGCAGCGGCATCGACGTGCCAATGGTCTGGTACGGATTTCAATCCATCGCATGCCGGCTTCGCACGTGAGATGGCCGCCGCCTCGACAGCCGGCGCGCGATTATACGACCAATCTTTCCTGGATTTTTGTCGCCGCGATGACCTTCCTGACTTTGACTATATCGCGCTCCATGGCATCTGGAGCTGGGTCTCAGATGAGAATCGGACGATTATCGTTGACTTCATCCGTCGGAAACTGAAAATCGGCGGCGTCCTGTATATCAGTTACAATACGCAACCGGGCTGGGCGGCGGCAGCACCTTTGCGTGACCTGATGACCCAACATGCCGAGGTTCTATCGGCGCCGGGCCAAGGTATCGTTGAGCGCATAGAAAAAACAATTGATTTCGTTGAGCGTCTGATGGCAACCAACCCAATGTATGCGCAGTCCAACAAGGGAATAATTAATACAATAAAACAAATTAAAAATCTCGATAAAAATTATGTAGCTCACGAGTACTTCAATAGAGACTGGTTGCCGATGTCATTTGCGCGCATGTCGGAATTTTTATCTGAGGCAAAGCTTAGTTTTGCGTGCTCTGCTAACATGCTCGAATCAGTGGATGCGCTGCATTTAACGGCAGAACAATCAGCGTTTCTGGCTGCGATTCCTGACGCGACATTTCGGCAAACGACGCGCGATTTCATGGTTAACCAGCAGTTCCGGCGTGACTACTGGGTGCGTGGAGCCCGCAAACTGAATGCCGTGGAGCAGATCGAGCGTTTGCGGCAACTCAGGTTTGTCCTTGTCCGGCCACGTGGCGATGTTTCTCTCACGATCAAGAGCAATCTGGGGGAATGTGCCATGCAGGAAAATGTTTATGCACCCATTTTGGACGTGTTGGCCGACCATAAACCCCAATCTCTTGGGCAGATCGAACGTCAATTGGCCAATCAAGGCATCACATTCGACCAAATCCGACAAGCCGTTCTCGTTCTGACTGGCTCGGGTGCGCTGTGCCCCGCGTGCGAGGATGGGGCGGCGGATACGACGCGTCAAACGAGCGCCAAGCTCAATCGCTTCATCGGAACCAAAGCCCGCGGTTCGGCCGACATACAGTATGTGGCGTGCCCCTTGACTGGCGGAGGAATAAATCTTGGACGATTCCAGCAATTATTCCTTTTGGCACATGGTCAGATGATGAATCACGCCTCTGAATATGCGCGGTTTGTCTGGGATATTTTGTCTGCGCAGGGGCAGAGGATCGTCAAGGATGGCAAAACGCTTGCAACCATGGAAGACAATATCACTGAGATCACGGCCCAGGCAGAATATTTTTTAACAAAGACGCTGCCCATCCTGCGTGGCTTAGGGCTCTTACCGGATCCCATGATGGCGCCTCACATCGATGATTCCACGGCACAGTTGTGATGTGATCCGCGTTGACGGGAGTCGAAGATGTCATACGAACTCCCAGTACGAACCCGTTCTCTTCAGGTCGCTGATGGTCATTCCTCCGGTTTAATTTCGGGCAAAGGTAAGGGCATTGCTTGTTTGATTGCGAGGGTGGTCGAGCATTGGAACGGACCGGCCAAATCCGAGTTGGAAAGCACCTGCCTGGATTGCGAGCGACATTGAGCGCAATCCAGGCGCCACAGGACGGCCACTGCGGCGTGCCACCCCAAGCCGTCGCTGCGCGTAAGATCCAACCGCGCAATCGCCGACAGGCGCGGCCCATCAGAGTGGGGCAGACCCCAATCGCCGGGAGCCACTGTATGACATTCCCACCATGCCCGTGCCTGCTCATACCGAAACCCTGTGATCGCTGCTCTTCCGCGATCACAGGGTTTCGGTATGCGCGCCGGGTTGGTGGCGGCGGCGCACGGAAAAAACTGATACCAAGGGTCGCGCTTTGCGAGCCTTGGTATCAGTGCCAGGAATCCAACCCGCATCGGAAAATCAGGAAGTCCAAGCATATATTTTGCAGCGCCGATAATAATTTCTATCGGTCCGAAAAATTTATCGTAATAAACTTTTCAACACTATATGAAATTGAAAACTAAAAGTCAGATTTTTATCTTGACGACGAGTTTCCGGATATCAATCGGATTGAATTTTATTGGCATTAAGGAGCCTGTTGGCAGCATCTTTGTTTCCGTTGCGAGCGGCTAATTTATACCAATACGCCGCTTCAGAATTATTTTTTTGAACGCCAATTCCGTTATCGAAAACATGTCCGATATAAAATTGCGCGTAACTGTCATTTTTATCGGCCGCCAACCTATATAATCGAAGAGCCTCGCCGTAATTTTGATCAACGCCCTCTCCCATTTCGTACATTTCTGCAAGAGAGAGTGTGGCACTGATATTGCCCTTGTCTGATGCAATCTTGCAGAGATGCACTGCTGCTTTGAAGTTCTGGCTCGTTCCCAATCCCTGCCTGTACAAGCCGCACAATGCGGCTTGAGCGCCAGTCTGACCTTGTTCGGAAGCGAACTGATAAAGTCGTACAGCTTCGGTATAACTTTGAGCGACACCCTTGCCACTTTGATACATCATGCCCAGATTCCGTTGAGCGCTGGCAAATCCTTGATCTGCCGCCATCTGATAGAAGCGCGCGGCTTGTATATCACTTTGCGCTACCCCTCTGCCGGTTTGAAACATCACGCCGAGATTGTTCTGGGCGGAAGGATTTTTCTGGTCTGCGGCCAACTGATAGAGCCGCACAGCCTCCGTGTCGCTTTGCTCCACCGCTCCCCCGTTCAAATATAAAGTGGCAAGATTATTGAGAGCCGAAGCGAGGCCCTGATCTGCGGCCAACTTATAGAGTCGCGCTGCTTCTGTGGTGCTTTGATAAACGCCTCTGCCTTCTTGATACATAAGTCCAAGGTTATTTTGTGCCGGAGAGTATCCTTGGTCGGCAGCCATTTTATAAAGTCGCACTGACTCTTTTTCGTTGCGCGGAACCCCTTTGCCTTCTTGATACATGAAACCAAGATTATTCTGTGCAGAAGCGAATCCCTGATCTGCCGAGGCCTTAAAGAGTCGCGCAGCTTCCATATCGTTTTGAGGGGTGCCTTTACCAGTAAAGTGCATAGTTCCAAGATCATTCTGGGCAGGAGGAAATCCTCGATCAGCGGATTTTTTGTAAAAATATGATCCCTCCTGGATCATGCTGGCAGCATCGAGCGCACGCGCCAATTGGTAAAGCAGGCGAGGATTATCCGAATCATTCGCAATCGCGTCCCGGCATGACGCAATTGCTGCAGGAGCAGAATTTTTTGTTATTTCGACGCCTGGTGCGAGGCGGCCGACATCGAGAGAGCTTGCCGCAAGTCTATCGCACTGCGTCACCGCCGCGGCATCTGTCCCAGATGGGCGCTTTCGCCCGCCAGACTGGACCAGGTTTTGCGCTTCCTGTTCCGCCATCCGTTTCGCAGCCTGCTTTTCACGTTCCTGCCCAACGGCCTCCTGACCTGCGAGCGCCACACTCTTCTCTGTCGGAGGGGGGCCCTGAACCGCGGCATTGGCACAGCGAGCCAGCGTGAAACTGTTGCCCGTTCTGAGATTGCGAACACCTAAGCTTCCACCGCCAAGTGACCTATAGGTGTATTGAGTTCCCGACCGCTCACCAGGAGAGGAGATCACTTGTGTCGATAACTGACCATCGTAATATTTCAATATTTGTTCGATATGTTCCTTGCCGTTCCGCTCGGTGAAGGTGAGTTGATCTCCATTGAATGACAGAGTGAAAGTATTCTTTTCGCAGTTGGCTGCCTTTCCGACCGCTGAAACGATGCCGTAGGAACCGGCGAGAAGTTTCAGTTCCCCGGAGACCGCAGGCGATGGATTTTCTGACAAGACATTGTCTTTGGTCTTGAGCTCGGCGAGACGGCTGCTGTCAGATTTGGCGACACATGCGCCGCCATCGCACATGTCTTGATGAGTGGTTCCTCCGCGTTGGCCAACCACCACGTGGTAAGGATTCTCGGGCCTTATCAGCGCCGAGGATGCTTCTCCATCGAATTGACGCTTTTTTCCACTCCAATCGTCCTCGTAGCAGCCCAATTGACCGATCGACGTGCCGCCGACCGGGCAAACAGATCCTTGAGATTGTGATGCCGAAAACGCCACCTCCGAGGCACACAACGCAAACACCACGAAAATGGCCGAAACCCTACTTATCAACATCAACAACTGAAAAAAAGCCTCATATCGATAGCACACCGTCATGAATATTCATAGAGGAACATAACATAATTGATACACACTTACAAGGCACTGTGGCGGCGTTGGGATACGCAGGAAGGTGGTGTTATTCTCTGCGAACAGACCGGGGTGAACAGACCGGGGTGAACAGACCGGGGCGATCAGAGGCTGCCGTCGAATGGGGCATGTGGTGTCTTGCCCTTTGGAAAGTGCGGGGGATGCGCGCCAAGCGTGTCCAAACCAGCCGGCCACCGGCACGGCAAGAGGGCAGGGGGGAGCGCAGGAAATCTCCCCTGGTGCACAAGCCGCTGCGCCGCCGGGATAATACGGGCACTTGCAGGAGCCATGCGGGACTGCGAGCATCGATCGAAAGCGAAGGACACGAAGCGATGACCTCATCCCCCCCTGCCGATCTCATTGCCGCCGTCGGGTCTGACGGGCTGATGCGCCATGTCGAAGAATTCGCCAGGCGCATCAAGCTCTCGGGGTCGGTCGAGGAACGCGCGTCGTTCCGCTACCTGCAGGCGGAACTCGACAGGATCGGGTACAGCACACGGCTCATCCTGCACGATGCCTATATCAGCCTGCCCATCTCGGCACGGCTTGAGATGGACGGCATTGTCCCGCACTGCATCACCCATTCCTTTTCCAGGCCCTCCCCCGCGGGCGGCCTCGTCGCCGAGGTGATCGATCTTGGCGCAGGATCCCCGGCCGACTTCGCCGCGCAGGACGTCACGGGCCGCATCCTGCTGCTCGACGGCATCGCCACTCCCGCAGTGAGCCTGCGCGCCACCCGCGCCGGGGCCCTCGGTCAGATCCATATCAGCCCCCATGAGGACCCGCACGAGATGTGCATCTCCCCGGTCTGGGGCAACCCCACGCCGCAGACGCGGCACAACCTGCCCGCCACCGTGGTGCTGTCCGTCGGCAAGAGTGACGGCGCCCGTCTCAGGGCCGCGCTGTCCGGCAATGGAATGATCACCGCCAGGCTCTCCGCCGAAGTCGATACCGGCTGGCGCAAGACCCCCATCCTGGAGGCCCAGATGGCCCCCGACGGCGCGCCGGATGATATCCCGTTTGTCCTGTTCTCCGGCCATCATGATACCTGGCACTACGGCGTGATGGACAACGGCAGTGCCAACGCAACGATGCTTGAAGTCGCCCGCATCGCTGCCACCCGGCGCGGCGAATGGGCGCGCGGCCTGCGGCTGTGCTTCTGGTCCGGCCATTCGCATGGCCGCTACTCCGGCTCCACCTGGTATGCCGACACGCAGTGGGATGACCTCAACCGCCGCTGCGTCGTCCATGTCAACGTCGACAGCACCGGCGGCATCGGCGCCACCGTGTTGTCGGACACGCCCTCGGCCACGGAGTTGCGTGCGCTCGCGGCCGATGCGGTGATGGCGCAAAGCGGCGAGACGCATGCCGGCCATCGCATGGCCCGGGCCGGCGATGAATCGTTCTGGGGCATCGGTATTCCCGCGATGTACATGGGCATGAGCGAACAGCCCGCCGGCAGCACCATCAACCCTGCCGCCGGCGTTCTGGGCGGTGGGGCCGCGCGGCGCGGCGCCGGGCTCGGCTGGTGGTGGCACACGCCGCATGACACGATCGACAAGATCGATCCCGACCACCTCGCGCGCGACACGCGCATCTATGTCCACACGATCTGGCGCCTGCTCAGCGAATCCCGCCTGCCCCTCGACTATACCGCGACGGCCGATGACCTGCTGGGCGCGTTGAACACGCTGCATGAGACGCTCGGCGCGCGCTTCGATCTGACCGGTCTTATCGCCCGCGCCGCGCAGCTTCGTCACGCCGCAGCCCGCCTCGCGCTGCGCCCCGCAGCGCAGGACGGACACGTCAATGCCGCCATGATGGCAATCGGCCGGTCGCTGGTCCCCCTCGACTACACCACGGGCGACCGCTTCGATCACGACCCCGCGCTCGGTCTTGCGCCCTGGCCCGTGCTCGATGCGCTGCGCCGCCTGGCCGACACCACACCCGAAAGCGATGACGCAAAGTTTGCAGAAGTCAGCGCCATCCGCGCCGCAAACCGGCTGCATCACGCCCTCGGCACCGCGCTGTCGGCCTGCTTGTGATCAACTCCGGTCGCGCTGGCGGGGGTCAAGGATAAGGCTCAACCGATCCCCCACCAAATTCACCGCCATCACAGTGAGGAACAGCGCAAGACCGGGGAAGATCATCGTCCACGGCGCATAGCGGACATATTCGCGCCCGGCATTCAGCATCGCCCCCCATTCCGGGGTCGGCGGCTGCGCGCCGAGGCCGAGGAAGGACAGCGTGGCGGTGAACAGCACCGCGCCGCCAAGATCGAGCGTCGCAATCACGATCAGGATCGGTGCGAGATTGGGCAGCAGATGCCGCAGCACGATGCGCCGATGCCCCGCACCGACCGAGCGCGCCGCCTCAACGAAATCCCGCGCCGCAAGCGACAAGGTCGCCGCCCGGGTGATCCGGGCGAAGCGTGGAATGCCCGAAATCCCCACCGCAAGCGCGGCGTTCAACAGCCCCACCCCGAGCACCGCAACAATCAGGATGGCGAGAATGATCGAGGGAAAGCACAGCATCGCATCGATCACCCGCGCGCCGATGCGGTCGATCCGCCCGCCGGCATAGGCGATGACGATCCCGAGCAGCGCGCCGAACACCAGGCTGATCGCCACCGTCGAAAGACCCATCGCCAGCGAAAACCGCGCGCCGTAGATCACCCGGCTGAAAATGTCCCGCCCAAAAAGATCACAGCCGAACCAGTGTTCCACGCTCATCGGAGCGAGACGCCGACACTGGCTGTTCGCATTCCAGTCGTAGGGGGCCAGATAAGGTGCCAGCACCGCAAGGCCCAGGATCACCACGATCACAATTGCGCCTGCCACAGCGCCGGGGGCGCCGAACAGCCGCGAGATCAGCCACGGCCGACGGACGGGACTGGCCGTGTTCACCCCTGCACCCGCGGGTCGATGATGCCATAGGCGATATCGATGGCGACGTTGATGAGCACATAGGCCGCAGTGGTCAGCACCACCACGCCCTGCACCACCGGGAAATCCTTCTCGAGCACGGCCAACACCAGCAACCGCCCGATGCCGGGCCGCGCAAACACCGTCTCTGTCACCACCGCGCCGCCGATCAGCAGCGCGAATTGCATGCCGAGCAGCGTCAGCGGCGGGATCACGGCGTTGCGCAATGCGTGCTTGCCCACCACCCGCCATGCCGGCAGCCCCTTGGCGCGGGCGGTGCGGATGTAATCCTGCCCCATCACCTCGATGATGGCGTTGCGTGTCAGCCGAGCCAGCCCGCCGGCGAGGAACAGGCCGAGCGAGATGCTGGGCAGGATCAGCGCATCGAACCCGGTGCCGAGCACCGGCACCCAGCCAAGCCAGGTGGCGAACACCTGGATCAACAGCATGCCGATCCAAAAGCTCGGCAGCGACAGCCCCGCCAGGGCGGTGGTCATACACAGCGTGTCGATCCAGCCATTGGGCCAGACCCCCGCCACGACCCCAAGCGTCGCGCCGAGCAGCAGGCCGACCGCGAAGCCCCCCAGGGCCAGTTGCAGGGTAAAGGGGAATTCGGCCGCGATCAGCCGCGTCACGGGTTGACGACTGCGGAAGCTGTCGCCGAAATCGCCGCGCGCGGCGTTGGCGAGGAAACTCACATATTGCACGATGATCGGCCGGTCGACGCCGAGCTTGGCGCGCGCGGCGTCCATCGCCTCGTCGCTGATCGGCGTGCCCTGCAACATCAGCAGCACCGGATCGCCCGGCACCAACCGCATCGCGCCGAACACGAACGTCCAGGTGATGAGCAGCGTCGGAATCACACCGATCAGCCGCCCGAGGATTGCCCGCATGCTCACCGCATCAATCCCTGTCCTTCATGCCTGCCAAAACCCGCCATTCTGCCATCGCATACGAAACCGCTCGCCGGCACAAGGCGCAAAATAGCGATTGCGCCCCGGCCAAGCCATCTGCAAACTCCGCCATCCCCAATTCCCCGGAGTTCAGCCATGCCCCCCCGCAAGCCATCGGTCTCTCGTCGTGCCGTCGTCGGCGGGATGCTCGCCGCGCCCATGCTCAACACCGGCGCCTCCGCCCAAGCCCCGCTGAGCGTCACCTGGGGCGAAGACGACGCCACGCCGCGCACCTATGATCCGCGCGTCACCAGTTCGCGGCACGAATACCAGGTGATCGCCCAGATGTTCGACACCCTGATCGCCTCGGACGGCTCCAACAAGCTCTTCCCCGGCCTCGCCACCGCCTGGGAAGCCGCACCGGACGGCAAATCCGTCACCCTCAAGCTGCGCACCGATGTCGGCTTCCACGACGGCACGCCGTTCGATGCCGAGGCCGTGAAATTCACCTTCGATACCATCGCCGACCCGAAAACCGCGTCCGAAGGTGCCGTCACGCAGCTTGGCCCCTATGACGGCTGCAAGGTGATCGACAGCCACACCATCCGCGTCGACTACAAGCAGCCCTTCGGCGCCGCCGTCGCGAGCTTCGCCGAAGGCACCCTGGCGCCGGTCTCGCCCAGCGCCGTCAAGCGCATGGGCAACCAGGATTTCGCCCGCGCCCCGGTCGGCGCCGGCCCGTTCAAGTTCGTCTCCTGGGAACAGGGGCGTCAGGTGACCCTGGAGCGCTTCGACAAATACAATTGGGCCCCCGGCTACAACGCCAACAAGGGCCCGTCCTCGGTGCAGCGCATCGTCAACCGCTTCATCCCCGACGCCTCGACCCGCGTCGCGGCCCTGGAAGCCGGCGAGATCGACATCTCCGACGTGACGCCGATTCTCGACATGAAGCGCCTCAAGGACACCAAGGGCTACGCCACCATGATCGGCAATGCTGCCGGCATCCCTTTCGGCCTTGAGCTCAACGGCAGCCGCGGCATCTTCGCCGACGTGCGGGTGCGCCGGGCGCTGCACATGGCGATCGATCGCAAGGCGCTGTGCGAAAACATTTTCTTCGGGCTGATCGAGCCGACCTACGGCGCGCTGTCGGCCGGCACCCCGGGCTACTGGGCGGGCTGCGAGGACATGTACAAATACGATCCCAAGGGAGCCGCCGCCCTGCTCGAACAAGCCGGCTGGAAAATGGGCCCCGACGGCGTGCGCGTGAAGGACGGCCAGCGCCTCAGCGCCTTCTACGGCGCGCCCCCCCCGCTTGAGCCCGATACGGCGGTGGAAATCCAGGCGGTGGCCAAGCGGGTCGGCTTCGATCTCAAGGTCGAGACCATCACCTTCGCCAAAAACCAGCAGCTCGTCTTCGACAACGCCTTCGACATCCTGCCGGTGCGCTGGATCCAGGCCGACCCGATGTGCCTGGAGAACCTGTTCTCCTCGGCCAACATCCCCGCGCCCGGCAAGTACCGCTACAACTGGATGCAGTTGAACGACCCCAAACTCGACGCCCTGTTCGCCGAGGGCCGTGCGGTGACCGATCCGGCCAAGCGCAATGCGGTCTACGCCGACGCGCAGAAGATCATCATGGACAGCGCGCTGTGGCTCTCCGTCCACAACCAGGTCCAGACAGTCGCCCATCGCGCCGAGAAAAAGGGCTACCACTTCGCCCGTGCCAGTTGGGTGGCGCTGTTCTACGACGTGACGAAGGCCTGATTGCCAAATCCCGGTGATCGCGGCCCCGCCGCGCTCACCGGGTGCGCCTCAGCCCATCCCGCGCCTCAGGCCGCAGCGCGGATCGCCGAGAACAATCCTGCGTTCCGCGCCGCACGCTCAAGCCCGCCATCCGGTGGCGCCGCCACTTCGCCCAGCATCGCCAGCACCGCCGCATCGAGCCACGGGCGCATGCCGATGCCGTCGTCGCGATGGACCCGCACGGCGCTATCGAGCGGCGTGATGCGGATTGCCTGGTTGGTCCCGATCGCCTCGATTTCGATTTCGCCAAGCCCCGGCGCCGGAAGGCTCGCCGGCAGGCATTTGGCGAGTTCAACCGTCACAACCACATTCCCCGCGCTGCGCAGCAGGATCACCGCGCTGTCGCGCCCGCCCCCGAACAAGCCGCCGGCATTGACCCGCACGGAGGGAAAATCATCGGCAATCGCCGCGGTGATGAAGCCGATCGCCTCGGGGGCGAGATCGTCCAGCACATCGCCGCGGCCGCGCGGCTGGCGGATGGCGATGTAGAGCGAGGTGAGGGCGCCGAATTCCGCACCGGCGACAACAGCAAGCCCCCGCCGCGCCGCCTCGCCATGGGTCAACTCCCCGCCGGGCAGCAGGATGCCGCCGCCGCTCTTTGCGGCCGCGTGCAGCCCAGCGAGTTCAGCGCTGCTCCGCGCCGGGCACGGCGCGCTGATCACCGTCTTTCCCGCCCCCAGCGCCGCGCCGATCGCGGCAAGCCCGGCAGCGTCGGGCAGATCGACCAGCACGGCGGCAAGCGCCGTATCGGTGGCGATGTCGCGCCAGTCGCGCCCGGGCGGATCGACGAGGCGGATCTCGCCGAGCGGCGCGCCATGCGCGCGCAGCGCCTGGGCGTGGTGTCCGTCGCCGATAATGCCCAGAGCGATCATACCATTTCCTCCATCCCGATTGCGCGACCCTCATGGGCCGAGCGGATCGCTGCCAGCGTGATCGCGAGCGCAGCCCGCGCCTCGGCGGGCTGCATCACCAGCGCCCGGTCGCGCCGGATGGCATCGACCAGCTCGGCGAGTTCGCGCGCATAGGCCGGCAGATTATGCAGCAGCATCTCATACTGCGCCGGGTATTGCGTGCCGCCATCGGTGAAGCGGGCCAGGCCGGTCAGGTCGTGATCGCGCGCGCGGATGGCGCCCGAGGTGCCGTAGATGTCGAGTTGATGGAACGCGGGATAGCCCGGCGGCGTGTTGTTGAGCACCTCGGCCGACCCGATCGCGCCGCCCCGGAAGCGCACGGTGAGGCTGATGAAGTCGATCACCCCGACGTTTTCGGGAATGGTGACGTTGATCTCCGCCTGCACGCTTTCCGCCTCCTGGCCGCTGAACCAGCGCAGCAGATCGGTCTCGTGCACGGCGTTGATCATCGGCGCGCCGCCTGAGATTTGCGGATTGCCGGTCCAATGCGCCGGCGACCACCACACCTGCGGGCGGCCGCGCGAGCGCCGCTCGTTCTCCCGCAGCAGCCGCACCGCGCCGATCTCGCCGCGATCGATCGCCGCCCGGATTTCCATATAGCGCCGGGTGAAGCGCCGGCTATGGCCGATCAGCAGATGCACCCCGGCGGCTGCGCAGGCATCGATCATCCGGTCCGCCTCCGCCAGGGTGCGCGCCAGCGGCTTCTCGCACAGCACATGCTTGCCCGCGGCGGCGGCGGCACAAACCTGCTCGGCATGCAGAAACTCCGGCGTGGCGACGATCACCGCCGCAATATCCGGCCGTGCCAGCACCGTGCGGTAATCGGTCGCGTGCGCCGCCCCCCAGGGCGCTGCGGCCGCCTCGGCCGCCTGCGCATCGACATCCGCGGTCGCGCGCAATTCCACATGCTCCCGCAGCGCCGCAATCGCCGGCAGATGCGCCGAGCGGGCAATCCCGCCACAGCCGATCAAGCCGATCCCCATCCTGTCCATGCCAACCTCCACCCTACACGCCCCAGTATTGGCGCGATCGCGTGCCGAGGCCAGTACCCTTGCCTGCACCGAGCGGGGCGCTACGATCAAGCAACCCTGCACGAGGAAACCGCCATGCACGCCCTCACCGGATACACCGATCGCTGGAGCGCGAAGCAGGGCAGTGCGATCCGCTTCATGGTCTCGAGCAGCGACAACCGCCCCTTCACCCTGCGCTTCGTCCGCCACATCTGCGCCGACCCCAACCCGGCCGGGCCGGGCTATGCCGAGGTCGCGATGCCCAGCCCGCTCGACGGAACCCATGCCGGCATCGCCCAATCCGCCCATCTCGGCAGTTTCGGCCATCTTGCCGCCCTGCCGGCCGACCTGCGCGGCGGCGTGCGCCTCGCCGCGACGATCTGGCCGACCACCCCCGCCAAGGGACGCCAAGGCCTGGTCGCGCTGCGCATCGGCGCGTGGCACCTCGCGCTGACCATCGGCGCCGATGGCACAACCACCGCCGAGGCAACCGCGCCCGATGGCACCATGATCCGCGCCGCCGTGCCGCGCCGCCTGCATGTCCGCCGCTGGTATGATGTGGCTGCTGAACTGCGCCATGACGGGCATCTCACCGTCACCCAAACCCCCCATGCCCCGATCGCCGATGCGGGAGACGCCATGGCCCTGGCTGCGCCGCCGCCATCGGGGGCTGCGGAAATCTTCCTCGCCGCCTTGCCCCCCGACGGCGCCGCCCCGGCCAGCGCCCACTACAACGGCAAAATCGAGCGTCCCAGCCTGCGCGGCCCCGCGGGCGCTCCGCTCGCCGCCTGGGATTTCACGATCGGCATGGGCAGCCAGATCGCCACCGACACCGGCCCCCACGCCGCCCACGCCCGCCTCGTCAACCTGCCGACCCGCGCGATGACCGGCTCAACCTGGACCGGCGCCGTGCATGACTGGAAATCCGCCCCGGAGCAGTACGGCGCCATCCATTTCCATGACGATGACCAGGGGCCGCTGGGCTGGCGGGAAACCTTCGCCCTCGATGTCCCCCCGGACTGGCCGAGCGGGCTCTACGCCGCGCATATCGCGAACCGGTCTGGCGAGGACTACATCCCCTTCGTCGTCCGCCCCGCCAAACCGCAAAGCGATGTGGTGCTGCTGGTGCCGACCTTCTCCTATCAGGTCTATGGCTGCTACGTCCGCCCCGGCCGCGGCGGCGAGATCGCAGCCCGCGCCGCCGCGTGGGGGGCATTGCGGGAGACGCCCGACATGAACCCGCAATTCGGCCTCTCCTGCTACAATCACCACGCCGACGGCTCCGGCGTGGCGCTGATGACCCAGGCGCGCCCGATGCTCGACACCAGGCCGCGCCAATTCGCCCTGATGGACCCTGTCGCGGGCGGTTCAGGCACCGCGCGCTGGGTCTCGGAGAGCTATATCGACCAGTGGCTGCACAGCATCGGCATGGACCACGACGTCATCACCGACCACGACCTGCATGACGAGGGTCTGGCGGCGCTCGCGCCCTATCGCGTGGTGATCGCCGGACAACATCCGGAATACCATTCCGAACGGATGATGCAGGCCTTCGAAGACCATCTCAAAATCGGCGGTCGCCTGATGTATCTCGGCGGCAACGGCTTCTACTGGCGCGCCGAACCGGCCGCCGATCAGCCCGAGACGCTGGAGGTCCGCCGCGCCGAGGGCGGCATCCGCGTTTGGGAGGCGATGCCGGGCGAGAGCTACCACCAGTTCGGCGGCGGCTATGGCGGGCTATGGCGGCGCATCGGGCGCTCCAGCCACAAACTCGTCGGCATCAGCTTCTCCACCCAGGGCCGCCATCTCGGCTTCCCCTATCATTTCATCGACGGCATGCAGGACGATCGCGTGGCCTTCATGCGCGAGGGGCTCGACGTCGCCGCAGGGGTGACGTTCGGCACCGCAGGCTTCATGGGCGGCGGCGCCGCGGGCTTCGAACTCGACAGCGTCAATCCCAAATACGGCACCCCGCCGCACGCCTTGGTGGTCGCCAAAGGCATCGTCATCCATCCCGACTACGCCTGGGTGAACGAGGACATGCTGGTCCACCGCCATCCCCTGCCTCAGCAGGACTGGTCCTGCGCCGACATGACGTTCTTTGAAACCCATGCCGGCGGTGCAGTCTTCTCGGTCGGCTCCATGACCTATGTCGGCAGCCTGATGGTCAATGGCGGCGATACCGCGCTCAGCCGCCTGACCGCCAACGTGGTCCGCCGCTTCGCCGATCCGGCACCCTTCGTGGTGCCGGACCTGTAACCCGCTCGGCCAGGCGAGGCTCTACCCGAGCAGCACGGCCTTCAATCGAAATCCGCCGCCAATTCGCTGTGCACCCCATCCGCCAACACCGCCATATGCCCGTAATGGGGATGGTTGAACCCCAGCGTCACCGGGCTGCCAGCGGCGCGGAAGGCTGCGATTTGTTCGGCAGTGAAGTGGAAATGGACGAACTGCACGGATGAGGCTTTGCCCTCGGCCGAAGTCCGATCCTGGTCGATCTCCGGCGTGCCAAGGATGCTGTGGTCACCGAAGCGCAAGAACACGCTTTCCTCGATGCCACCGAGGCGCAGCAGCATGCGCTTGCGCCGGTCGGGATCGTCGATTTCGATCATGAAGGTGGCGGAGAGGTTGCAACCCTGCGGAACCAGGGGGTTGTAGGCCGTCAATTCGTCCTCGATCTGGCCTTCGCCGCCGCGTTCGATGAACAGCATTTCGTGGATCTGGTGCCACATGGTCTGCCAGTTCTCGAAATAGAAGGTGACGAAGGGGCCGACCTCGATGCGCCGGTTGCGCTTGATGGCCGTCATCTTGCGGCGCCAATCCGCGCGGACGGCGCCGTAATCGTCCATCGAGAGAAGGTCCGCGCGTTCGATGGCGTGTTTTTGGGTCATGCTGGTGTGCCTTAGATGCCGTAGGAGCGGGCAACGAGTTGGATCGGGTGGGTGATGCGTTCGGGCTTGGGGGCATCGCCCGGCAGGCGGTCGATGCCTTGCATGATGTGGACCCCGGCAAGCGGACATTCCGAGGTGACGAAGGATTTGCCGGAGTCCCGCGCCGTGCGGGCGACGGGGCGGCCGACCTTGATGGCGGTTTCAAAATACTCGTTCTTGAAGCCCCAGGAGCCGCCATGCCCGGAGCAGCGCTCGATCACCTGGACGTCGGCTTCGGGCAACAGCCGGAGCATCTCGGCAGCCTTCTGGCCCATATTCTGCGCGCGGGCATGACAGGCCATGTGCACCGCAACGCTGCCGCCGATCGGCGCGAGCCCAGGTGCGAGACCTTCCTTCTTGGCGATGTCCACCACGTATTCGGTGATGTCGTAGCTCGCCTTGGCCAGTGTTTTGATGCTGCTGTCGTCGGGCAGAATCAGCGGCCATTCCGATTTGAGCATCAGCGCGCAGGACGGCACGAGCGCAATCACATCATAGCCCCGGGCAATCCAGATCCCGAGTTCGGCCGCGACGTGGCGCGCGCTGTCGGCAACCTTGGCGATCTCGCCTTGTTCGAGCAGCGGCATGCCGCAGCAGCCGGGATAGACGATCTGGGTTTCCACACCGTTCAGAGCCAGCACCGCGCGCGCGGCCATGCCGACTGCGGTGTCGTTGTGGTTGCCGTGGCAGGTCGCGTAGATCACCGCCTTGCGGCCAAAACCGGGCGCATCCCGGTTGATCTCGAGCGGCGTGCGGGCGGCGCGCACTTCAAGGGATTGGCCCTCGAATTTCGGCAAGGCGGCATCGGGGTGCAGCCCGGCGAACTTCGAGAGCAGCGGGCGGGTCAAGGTATTGGACGTATCCGACGCCCAGTTGGCGATGGGGGCTGCGAGGGAGGCGAGCTTCGCATTGCGGTCCATCTTTGCGAGTTCGGCGTCAGCCGCGGTGATTTTCCCCTTCGCCGCCTCGACGGCGCGGTAGCGCAGCATCAGATGCGGGAAGTCAAGATTGAAACTATGGGGCGGCACATAGGGACATTTTGTCATATAGCACATGTCACACAACGTGCAGGCATCGACGACGGGCCCAAAATCGGCGCTCTTGACTGTATCAAGTTCTTCCGAGGGGGCAGCATCAACCAGATCGAACAATTTGGGGAATGAATCGCACAGGTTGAAGCAGCGGCGGCAGCCGTGACAGATATCGAAAACCCGGCGCAATTCAAGGTCGAGCGCGGCCTCGTCGTAGAACGACGGCTCCTGCCAGGGGATCGGGTGACGGGTGGGGGCCTCGAGGCTGCCTTCGCGCATATGCTGAAATCCGGTCGTACAGGGAAAGAGGGGGCGCAGCGCAAGGCCGCGCGGCAGCAGGCCGAAGCACGCGGGTGGGGCCGCCCGGCTGGGCGACCCCGCGGCCGCGTCAGATCAGGCGATCTCGTTCAGAGCGCGCTGGAAACGCCCGGCGTGCGAACGCTCGGCCTTGGCCAGGGTCTCGAACCAATCGGCGATCTCGTCGAAGCCTTCCTCGCGGGCAGACCGCGCCATGCCCGGATACATATCTGTGTATTCGTGCGTCTCGCCAGCGACGGCAGCGGCGAGGTTGTCGGAGGTCTTGCCGATCGGCAAGCCGGTCGCGGGGTCGCCAACAGCCTCAAGGAATTCAAGATGGCCGTGCGCATGGCCGGTTTCGCCTTCGGCGGTCGAGCGGAACACCGCGGCGACATCGTTATAGCCTTCGACGTCGGCCTTCTGCGCGAAATACAGATAGCGCCGGTTGGCCTGCGATTCGCCGGCGAACGCGGCTTTGAGGTTGTCTTCGGTCTTGCTGCCCTTGAGCTGCATCTGGTCCTCCTGAGGAAAAACGGCGGGACACCGCCTCAGGCCACTCTATAGGACAGGCGAGCCGATCGATCCAATGAAGAGTTTCGTTCGCCATGATTGAGGTCTTCGATCATGGCGAACGCTTGAGCGGATCAGGCGCCGAGGTGGAACAGGCAATCGCCCCGGCTGGTGCGCCCGGGGATGCGCTTGCACAGCACGATACCGCCGGCCTGAAAGCGCAGTGTCACGGGCGCGAGCCACGGCGTTTCCGGACTATAGATCCGCGCGGCCGCATCGCCTGCCTCGACGGTCTGCCCGAGTTCGACGAGCGGCTCCCAGACGCCCGATTCGGAGGCGTAGACGAAGTGCTCGGGCCCGACGACGGTGACGATCCGGGGTTCCGCCTCGATCGCGATGCGCTCGCTTTCGGGCAGGATCCCGGCATGGACCAGCAGGTTGGTCAGGCCGCAGCGCACGATATGCACCGCATCGCGCGTCACAGTGCCGCTGCCCGCGAGTTCGGTGCCCAAAGTGGGAATGCCGAGGCGTTCCGCGCCGCCGGTCAGCGTGTTGTCCTGCCCGGTGCCGGAGCCGCCGCGGGTGATGTAGTTGATCGGCGCGCCAAAGGCCTGAAGCATGGCGCGCTGCGCGGCGTTGCGCTTTTCGTCGCCGGTCTCCTTCATCAGCGCGCACGGCACATACATCAGCGACGAGCCGCCCGAATGCAGATCGGCCACAAGATCGGCCTTGGGCAGCAGCGTGCTTTCGATCCAATAGGCGATCTGCTGGGTCACGCTGCCATCGGGATCGCCGGGGAAGGCGCGGTTGAGATTGACCTCATCGATCGGCGAGGTCCGCCGCCCCGCCATCCCGGCGGGAAAATTCGCCATCGGCAGAAGGATCACGCGCCCCTTGATCGCCTCGGGCTGAAGCGTGCGCGCAAGATCGCACAGCGCGACCTGGCCTTCGTATTCATCGCCATGATTGCCCGAGACGAACACGGCAGTCGGCCCCTCGCCGTTCCTGATGACGACGATGGGGATCGGGATAAACCCGTAGGCCGAGGCATGGACGGAGTGGAACAGACGGACAAAGCCGGTTTGCTTGCCGTCCTTCTCGAAATCGACTTCGCAGACGAGCCTGGATTTCCTGGGGTCGAGCATGGGTGACAGATCCTCGCGGGAAAGGGATGGGAAAAACCTTACGGCACCGCCCGCGGTGCGGCAAAGCTGGCCGTCAGATGGCACGCCACGCCATGGCCCGCCCCGGCATCGGTCAGCGCAGGCTCCGTGCTGCGGCAGATCTCGATCGCATGGGGGCAGCGCGTATGAAACCGGCACCCGCTGGGCGGGTCGAGCGCGCTCGGGATATCGCCGGCAAGATGGGCCCGCTTGCCGCGCCCGCGGGCAGCGGGGTTGAGCACCGGGACGGCGGCGATCAGCGCCCTTGTGTAGGGGTGCAACGGCGCGCGATAGATGGTGCGCTTCTCCGCGATCTCCACGACGCGGCCGAGATACATCACCGCGACACGATCCGAGATGTGTTTCACAACACTCAGATCATGGGCGATGAACAGCAGCGTCAGGCCAAGCTCGCGCTGCAGGTCCTGCAGCAGATTGACGATCTGCGCCTGCACGGAGACATCGAGCGCCGAAACCGGTTCATCGCACACCACAAGCCGCGGCTTGAGCACAAGGGCGCGCGCGATGCCGACGCGCTGGCGCTGCCCGCCCGAGAATTCATGCGGAAAGCGCAGCGCAGCGCCGGCGGGCAGGCCGACGAGCGACAGCATCTCCGCCACCTTGCGGCGCGCCTCGGCGTCGGGCCGCGCCCCATGGATCAGCAGCGGCTCCATGATGATGTCTTCCACCGTCATCCGCGGATTGAGCGCGCCGTACGGGTCCTGGAAGATGATCTGCATGCCGCGGCGGTGGGCGCGCATGGCGCGGGCATCAAGCCCGGTGATCTCATGCCCGTCGAAGGTGATGGTCCCGTCGGTCGGTTCGATGAGGCGGATCAGCAGGCGGCCGAGCGTGGATTTGCCGCAGCCGGATTCCCCGACCAGGCCCAGCGTCTCGCCCGCCTCGATCGAAATATCCACACCATCGACCGCCTTCAGCGGCCGGGTGGCGCGGTTGAAAAACGAGCCGGTTTTGATGGGGAAATACTTGCGCAGCCCCCGGGCCGTCAGCAGCGCGCTCATGCGTCACCGATCCGGATGCAGGCAGCGCGATGCGCGCCCTCGCCGCCGAGGGGCGGCAAGGCGGTGGTGCAGGCGTCGATCCTCAGCGCACAGCGCGGCGCGAAGCGACAGCCCGCGGGGCGGCGGCCGGGTTCGGGCAGGCCGCCGGGGATGGCGATCAGGCGCTCGGTGTCCTGTTCCAGGGTGGGCACGCAGGACAACAGGCCCCTGGTGTAGGGGTGCATCGGGCGGTCGAACAGGCCTCCGACCGGCGCCTCCTCGACGATCCGCCCCGCATACATCACCATCACGCGATCGGCGGTCTCCGCGATGACGCCCATATTGTGGGTGATGATCATGATGGCCATGCCGAGTTCGTCGCGCAGGTCCATCAGCAGGTCCAGCACCTGGGCCTGGATGGTGACGTCGAGCGCCGTGGTGGGTTCGTCGGCAATCAGGAGCTTGGGGCGGCAGGCAAGGGCCATGGCGATCATGACGCGCTGGCGCTGGCCGCCGGAGAGTTGGTGCGGATAGTCGCTCAGGCGCTTTTCGGCCGACGGTATGCCGACGCGGTTGAGCATTTCGAGGGCCCGGTCGCGCTGGGCGCGCGCCGGGATGCCCTCATGGGCGCGGATGGTTTCCATGATCTGCTCGCCGATGGTGAGCACCGGGTTGAGCGAGGTCATCGGCTCCTGAAAGACCATCGAGATGCCGGCGCCGCGGATGCGTTCCATCCGCATTTCGGACAGGCCCAGCAGTTCCTGGCCGGCGAATTTGACGGAGCCCCCCAGCACCCGCGCCGGCGGCTTGGGCAGCAGGCCCATCACGGTCAGGGCGGTGACGCTTTTGCCGCTGCCGGATTCACCGACCACGCCGAGGATTTCGCCGGCTTCGATCGTGAGGCTGATGTCCTCGATCGCCTTGACCTCGCCGCGCCCGGTCTGAAACGCCGTCGTCAGTCCCCTCACTTCAAGCAGGCTCATAATCAGGAGACTCCAGCCGATAAAAGTTTTTCTCTGCTTTTTTTCAAAAAAGCAGCGCCTTCTTTTTTTGAACAAAAAGAAACAAAAAAACGCCCCGCCGGTTTCATTGCTGTATCCGCAACCGCGGATCCAGCACATCGCGCAGCCCATCGCCCAGCAGATTGAGCCCCAGCACCGTGATCATCAGCGCAACGCCGGGAATGGTGATGATCCAGTAGCTATCCGTCATATATTGCCGCCCCTCCGCCATGATGTTCCCCCATGTCGGCGTCGGCGGCACCGCACCCAGGCCAAGGAAGGACAGCGTCGCTTCCGACAACACGGCATAGGCGAACAGGAACGACAATTGCACGATCAGCGGTGCCATCGCATTGGGCAGGATGTGGCAGCGCAGGATGCGCCAGTGCCCGGCCCCGGCGGCGATGGCGGCCTGCACGTATTCCATTTCGCGCAGCACGATCACCGAGGCGCGCACGATGCGCGCGGTGCGCGGGATATAAACAATGGCGAGTGCCAGGATGGCGTTGAAGGTGGACGGGCCCAGCACGGAGGTGATGCCGATCGCCAGCAGAATGGCGGGAAACGCCATCAGCGCATCGTTGATCCGCATCAGCGCGTTGTCGATGCGCGGAAAATAGCCGGCCAGCGCGCCGATCAGGGTACCGAACACCGCGTTGAGCAGCACCACGCAGCCGCCGATCATCATCGACAGCTGCGCCCCCCAAATCACGCGCGACCACAGCGAGCGGCCGAAATTATCGGTGCCGAAAATGAAATCCGCGCCGGGCGGGCGGAACTTGAAGCGCATGGCGAGCTTGGTCGGATCAACCGATGTGATGAACGGCGCCAGCGCGCCTGCGATCACGATGATGCCGAACAGGCACAGCCCCATCACGAACAGCCGGTGATGGAACAGCAGCCCCAGGGTGATCAGCGCCGGGTGGCGGCGCGGCGTTTCGCGTTCGGCCGCGTCAACCATGCCGCACCCGCGGGTCCAGCAGGGCGTAGCTGACATCGACCAGCACGTTCACCAGCACGAGAATGCCCGTCACCATCAGCAATCCGCCTTGCACAAGGGGGTAGTCCCGGTTGAGCACCGCCTGGGTCAGGAGTTGCCCGACCCCGGGGATGGAAAAGAGGGTTTCCGTCACCACCGAGCCCGAGATCAACAGGCTCACGATGATCCCGATCACGGTGGTGATGGGAATCAGCGCGTTGGCCAGCGCATGCTTGATCACCACGGTGCGCCATTTCAGCCCCTTGGCCTTGGCGGTGCGGATGAAATCCTGGCGCAGCACTTCGAGCATGGTGGAGCGGGTGATCCGCGCAAGCAGGCCAACCTGCAGCAAAGCAAGCGACAGCGCCGGCATGGTGGAGGTGCGCAGCCAGCCGATCGGGCTTTCGCTGAACGGAATATAGCCCCCCGTCGGCAGCCAGCCGAGCGACACCGAAAAGAACAGGATCATCAGCAGGCCCAGCCAGAAATTCGGCAGCGAAATGCCGAGCATGGCAAACATCATGGCGCACTGGTCGACCCAGGAATTCTGCCGCAGCGCCGCAAACACGCCGGAGAGCAGCCCGAGCAGCAGCGTGATGCCCAGCGCATAGGCGGCCAGCGCCATCGAGACCGGCAGGCGGAACAGCATCACCTCGGTCACGGGCTGGCCCATCAGGATGGAGCGGCCGAGATTGCCCTGCAACAGCCCGCCATACCAGGTCAGCAGTTGCGACATGAACGGCTCGTCCAGACCAAGATCATGGCGCAGCATTTTGATCTGGTCGGGCGTGGCGGACAGCCCGGCAATCGCTGCCGCCGGGTCGCCCGGAATGAAATGCATCAGGCTGAATGTCATCAGGCTGACAATGAGCAATATCGGCACCGCCCCAACAAGCCGATTAAGAAAGATCCCAATCATGCCCATGACAGGATCCCCTTAACAGATGAAAGTTTTTTGTTTCTTTTTTTCAAAAAAGAAAGCGCTTTCTTTTTTTGAAAAAAAAGAAACAAAAAAACTTTCATCCGATTCGAACCCTCAGTTGCTGAACCACACGTTGGACATGCGCGGGATACGGAACGGCTTGAACCCCTGCACATTGGCCCGCGTCGCCTGCACCTTCGTCAGCGCGCCGAACGGCACCGCATAGACCCGCTCGAACGCCGTCTTCTGCGCCCGCGCAAAGGCCGCCTGCCGCGCCGCCGGATCGGGGTTGCTGTTCATGTCCTGCCAGGCCGCAAGCATGTCGGGGTCGTCGACATTGTCCTTCGGCTTGTAGGAGGCGCCGGGGTTGATCAGGAACTGCACGGTGTCGAGCCCGCCGAGTGCCGGCTGCGTGCCCCAACCCGTAAAGAAGAAGTTCCAGTCCTTGTCCGTATTCAGCGCCATCTGCACCGAGGTCGGCCAGTCCACCACCTTGAGCTGTGCGTTGATACCAACCGCCTTCATCTGCTCCGCCATCACCAGGGCAGCGTTATACATCGACGGATAGTCCTTGTTCGTCAGCAGCACCACCGGCTCGCCCTTGTAGCCAGCCTCGACCAGGAATTTCTTGGCGAGTGCAGGGTTCTTCTGGTTGTAGGTCTCCTTGCCGGCGTCGGTGTAGTCGGGGTTGTTCGGGTAGCGCAGCCCGACGTTGAGGCGGTAATTGCCGTCCGACGCCGCATCCATGATTTCGTCCATGTCGAGCACCGCCTGGACGGCCTTGCGGAATGCGAGGTTGTCGGTCGGCGCAAAGGACACGTTGGGCAGGCTGATCTGGATCCACCAATTCTGCAGCGGCAGCAGGGTGACGGATTTGTTGGTCTTCAGGTCGTTGATCGCCTTGGTCGGCAAATCCTCAACGCCGTGCAGTTCACCGGTCTGCAGGCCGGCGAGCCGCGCGCCGGGTTCGGTCACGATACGGAACGTAACGGTATCGAAGCAGGCCTGCTTGTAGCCGCCGAAGCCGGTGCGTTCCTCGAAATTGGTGTTGGGCGTGTAGGCGTCGTTGCGCTTGATTTTAACCGCGCTGCCCGGCGTGAAGTCGACGAGCTGCCAGGGCCCGGTGCCGACGGTTTTCAGCTGCTGCGGTGCCGCATCGGCCAGTTCGGACGGCACGATCACGACAGGGATGCTGAACGAGGACAACTGCAGCAGGAATGTCGGCTGGCGCTTCTTCATGCGGATGACGAAGGTATTGGCATCGCTCGCCTCCCAGCCGGAGACGTTGCCGAACATCGAGCGGGACAGTCCGACCTTGTTGTAGCGATCGAACGAGGCCACCACGTCGGCGCTGCTCATGGTCTTGCCGTTATGGAACTTCACGTTGCGGCGCAGCTTGAACGTATAGCTCAGCCCATCCGGCGCTTCGGTCACGCTGTCCGCGAGCTCCGGGATGGGCGCGGTGTTTTCGTCGCGCGTCATCAGAGACTCGAACATGTTCATCGCCACGTTGCGCGTGGAGATGGTGCTGGAGGTCATCTGATCGAGGCTGTTGACGTTGGCTTCCTGGCCGAAAACGAAATCGCCGCCAACCTTGCCACATTTGAACGGGGCGGCCTCGGCGGCCGCGGTGCAAAGCAATACGGTCGCGATGGCCGCGCCGGCCAATGCATATCGAGCCATGAGCATTCCCTTTTGTTTTCGCGCCGGCCTGTTGTGGGCGGTGACGCGTTGGTGAAATCTTCGTAGACCTGCAAGCCTGTCGTCAAGCCATGCATCGGAACCGTTACAATGCACCTCGCGGAACTTCCCGTCACCGGCTATCTCGACCGTTTCTCCCACCGGCCGGGTGAGACCTTCACCGCCTATGTCAGCCAGCGCCAGGACGGACCCTGCCGGGCGCGGCTGGTGCGGGTGATTTGCGCCGATCCCAACCCGGCCGGGCCGGGCATGCGGATGGACGACATGGCCGCGCACTTCGACCATCGCTTCGCCGGCCGCCGCCAGGAACTCCGCCAAGGCTCCTACGGCATCGCGCAGCCCTTGCCGGCAGACGATCCCTCCGGAGGCCGCATGTGGACCCTGCTCGTCCATACCGCAGCACCCCATCGCGGCGGCACGCTGCTCGCCCAGGAGGACGGAACCCGCTTCATGCGCCTCGCTTTGACCGCAACCGGTGCCGAGGCAAGGCTGTCCTGGCCCGGCGGCAGCGCCCATATCGCCACCGCAACCCCGCTGCAGGCAAGGGCCTGGTACCGCCTGAGCCTCACCGCCGATCCCAAAACCAACTCCCTGCGGTTGAGCCAGGCGCTGCTCGCGGTGCCCTCGCTCGCGACGCGCCACGAGGTGGTCGCAACCGGCGCAGCGCCCGGCCTCGCTGTGCCCGCCGGCGGCACGGTGCTGATCGCCGCCGAGGACGCGACCACCCCGCGCAATCACTTCACCGGAAAAATCGAGGCCCCTTCGATCCATGCCGGCACAACCCGCCAAGCCCCCCTCATCGCGGCCTGGGATTTCACCGACGGCATCGGCACCCAGATCGCCACCGACCGCGGCCCGCATGCCCGCCACGCCCGCCTCGTCAACCTGCCCGCCCGCGGCATGGTGGGCGCATCCTGGTCGGGCCGCGAGATGTGCTGGCGCCATGCGCCGGCGGATTACGGCGCAATCCATTTCCACGCCGATGATATCGACGAGTGCGGCTGGGACGGCAGTTTCACCTGGACGGTACCCGACGGGCTCGAATCCGGCGCCTACGCCTTCCACCTGACCTGCGAAGCCGGCGAGGATTGGCTGCCCTTCTACATCCTGCCGCCGCGCGCCGGGCCCCATCGCAAAATCGCCTTCCTCGCCTCGACCTTCACCTACCAGGTCTACGCCAACCATGCCCGCGGCAATGCCGATGCCGCCTACATGGACCGCGTCGCCGCCTGGTCCGCCTATCCCCACAACCCGGACCAACACCCGATCTACGGCCGCTCCACCTACAACCGCCATCCCGACGGCGCCGGCATTTCGATCTCCTCCCGCCGCCGCCCGATCCTGACGATGCGGCCGGGCTTCCTTACCTTCAACGACCCGCACGGGTCCGGCCTGCGCCACTACCCCGCCGACAGCCACCTCATCGCCTGGCTGCACGCCAAGGACCTCGACGCCGACATCATCACCGACGAAGACCTCGACGACGAAGGCTGCGCCCTCCTCGCCCCCTACACCCTGGTGATGACCGGCTCGCACCCCGAATACCACACGCCCCGCATGCTCGACGCCCTGCAATCCTACGTCGACGGCGGCGGCCGCTTCGCCTATCTCGGCGGCAACGGGTTCTACTGGCGCGTCGCGCGCACCCCCGAACTCCCCCACATCATCGAACTGCGCCGCGCCGAAGGCGGCATCCGCGCCTGGGATGCCGAATCGGGCGAATACTATCACCAGCTCGACGGCGGCTACGGCGGCCTGTGGCGGCGCAACCGCCGCCCGCCGCAGATGCTCGCCGGCGTCGGCTTCTCCGGCCAGGGCAAATTCGAAGGCACCCATTACCGCCGCCTCCCCGCCAGCCACGACCCCGCCTTCGCCTGGATGTTCGCCGGTATCGAGGGCGACATCATCGGCGATTACGGCCTCTCCGGCGGCGGCGCCGCGGGCTTCGAACTCGACCGCGCCGATTTCGCCCTCGGTACGCCCCCGCAAACCATCATCCTCGCCCGCTCCGAAGACCCGCCTTCCTCCTTCGTCACCGTGCCGGAGGAACTCCTCTCCCATCTCGCCACCGTCACCGGCGAGCCGCCCGCAGATCTCATGCGCGGCGAAATCGTCTATTTCGACACGCCCGCCGGCGGCGCCGTCTTCGCCGTCGGCTCCATCACGTTCTGCGGCAGCCTCTGGCATCCTGGGCTCGGCGGCTTTACAGGGAATGTGTCAAGGCTGCTCGAAAACGTGGTGCGCCGCTTCACTGAGGAAACGCGATGATTATCGAACACAACACACTAAAGGCCTTCGCCGCCCGCCTCGTCGCCGCCGGCGGCTCGCGGCCCGACGAAGTGGCCATCGTGGCCGACCACCTGGTCGAAGCCAATCTGCGCGGTCACGACAGCCACGGCGTCGGCATGCTCGTGGCCTATGTGCGGGACTTCGAGGCCGGCACGCTGCGCCCCAACCAGGCCCCCACCATCGTCTCCGACACCGGCACCATCTCGGTCTGGGATGCCGAGGCCGGCTACGGCCAGGTCATCGCCCGCCAGGCCGTCGAATGGGCGATCGACACCGCCCGCGTCCACGGCGTCGCCGTCAACGGCCTGCGCAACGCCCATCACATCGGCCGCGTCGGCACCTATGGTGAAATCGCCGCCCGCGCCGGCATGGTCGCGCTCCATTTCGTCAACGTCGCCTCCGGCCCGCCGCCGGTCGCCCCGTTCCGCGGCAAGGAAGGCCGCTTCCTCACCAACCCGGTCTGCATCGCCATCCCCGGCACCACCGCCAACGAACCCATCCTGCTCGACTTCGCGACCTCCCGCGTCGCCATGGGCAAAGTCCGCGTCGCGCACAACGCGGGCAAGCCGATGATCGCGGGCGCCCTGCTCGACCATGACGGCAAACCGACCAACAACCCCTCGGTCATGTACGACGAGGACAAGCGCGGCGTGGTGCTCCCCTTCGGCGAACACAAAGGCTCCGGCCTCGCGCTGGTCTGCGAAATCCTCGCCGGCGCCATCGTCGGCTCCGCCTCGGTCAAAACCGCGACACCGCCGGAACGCGGCATCATCAACGGCATGCTCTCCATCGTCATCGACCCGTCGCGGCTCAACAACCATGACAGCATGATGGCCGAAATCGACGCCATGATCGCCTGGGTACGCTCCGCCGCCCCGGCCGACCCCGACCTGCCCGTGCTCATCGCGGGCGACCCCGAACGCATCGCCCGCGCAGAGCGCATGGCCAACGGGATCGAAGTCGATGAAACCACCTGGGGGCAGCTTGTGGAGATCGCCTCGCGCTATCAGATCGCAGTGCCGCAGTAAGGAAGCGCTTCTTTTTTTGAAAAAAAAGAAGCAAAAAAACTTTATCCGATATAGGTTTTCGGGTGGAGAGGGGCTGAGCCAAGAGACCCCCCTGCATGCGCCGCAATCCCTGCGAACCCCAACGGACAAAAGTTTTTTGCTTCTTTTTTTCAAAAAAGAAGCGCTTCCCTATCCCTTATCAAGCCTCGATCAACCCCTCCATAACCGGCACGCACCGCCCTCCCACCCGCACCGCCGTGATGGAGCCGGCGCGTTTATCGACCGCGGTGAGCAGCACGCTCGGCCGGCCCATTTCGACGCCCTGGGCGATCGTGAGCCGAAACATCCCGTCCTCCTGAGGAGCAAGCTGGGCGAGCAGGGCGGCGAGCGCGCAGTTTGCGCTGCCGGTCGCGGGGTCTTCGCGTACATCGGGCACGGCAAAGAACATCCGCGCCTGCACCGTCGCATCGCCCGTCGCGGCATAGGCAAGGAGCTTGCTGGTGCCGTCGACCGGCAGATGCGTGGCGAAGGCCGCTGCGTCCGGCCGCATGGCGGCGAGGGTCTCGCGGGAGCGGATTTCGGCGATGATGAACCCGGTGCCGACGCTCGCGACCACCGGGGCATGGTTTTGGATCACCACATCGCTCTCGGCGATCCCGAGACAGGCGGCAATGACGCCGGGCGCCACGCCGCTGCCGATCGTCAGGCCCTGCGGTGCCGTCAACTCGGCGCCCGCGATTTCGCTTGCGTCGTGCAGGATCTGAACCGGCACCAGGCCTGCGGCCTCCTCGAAGATGAGCCGGGATTTCAATGCATGGCCGAATGCGGTGCCGATCCGGGCGAGCGCGAAGGCGGTGCCGACATTGGGATGCCCGGCGAAGGGCAGTTCCTCGTTGGGCGTGAAGATGCGGATGCGGGCGGTGTTGCCGGGCGCGGTCGGCGGCAGCACGAAGGTGGTTTCGGAATAATTGAATTCCCGCGCGATCGCCTGCATCGCGGTGCCGTCGAGCCCTTCGGCATCGAGCACGACAGCCAGCGGATTGCCGCCGAATTTGGTATCGGTGAACACATCCACCGTCACGTAGCGTCGTTTCATGATGCTGCTCCTGCCGCGACACCCGGGGCCGCAATGTCCCGGGCCATGCTGGCCCGCATGAGAAATTTCTGGACTTTGCCGGTCACCGTCATGGGGAATTCGGCCACAAACCGGATATGGCGCGGCACCTTGTAGTGCGCGATCTGGTCGCGGCAGAAATCCTTGACGTCCTGCGCGGTCATCGTCTCGCCCTCGCGCAGGCGGATCCAGGCGCAGATTTCCTCGCCGTAGCGATCATCGGGGATGCCGAACACCTGGGCGTCGGCGATTTTCGGGTTGCGGTAGAGAAATTCCTCGATCTCGCGCGGATAGACGTTCTCGCCACCGCGGATGATCATGTCCTTGATGCGGCCCACGATGGCGCAATAGCCCTCGCCATCCAGCGTCGCGAGATCGCCGGTATGCATCCAGCGGCCAGCATCGATCGCCTCGCGGGTGCGGGCCTCGTCGTCCCAGTAGCCGCGCATCACCGAATAGCCGCGCGTGCAAAGCTCCCCCGCCGTTCCGCTCGGCACCACATGCCCCTCGGCATCGACGATTTTGCATTCGAGATGGGGATGGATCCGCCCCACCGTCGCCACCCGGCGCGCGAGCGGATCATCCAGCGTGGTCTGGAACGAGACCGGGGCGGTTTCGGTCATGCCATAGGCGATGGTGATGTCCTTCAGATGCATCAGCGCCATGGCGCGGCGCATCACCTCGATCGGGCAGGGCGAGCCGGCCATGATGCCGGTGCGCAGCGACGTGAGATCGAATTCGGCAAACCGCGGATGATCCATCTGCGCGATAAACATCGTCGGCACCCCGTAAAGCGCCGTGCAACGCTCGGCCGCCACCGTCTCCAGCGTCACCAGCGGATCGAACCCCTCGCCCGGAAAGACCATGGTGCTGCCATGGGTGAGGCAGCCCAACACCCCCATCACCATGCCGAAGCAGTGATACAGCGGCACCGGGATGCACAGCCGGTCCTCCAGGCCGAGCTTCATTGTCTCGGCGGTGAAAAAACCGTTGTTGAGGATGTTGTGGTGGGTCAGCGTCGCCCCTTTGGGCGCGCCGGTGGTGCCGGAGGTGAATTGGATGTTGATCGGGTCGTCGAATTGCAGCTTCGGCACAAGTTCGGCCAGCCGCGCGCGGGCCGCCGGCGTCGCCAGCCCCGCCACTGCGTCGAACGCCATCGCGCCCGGCATGCTGGCCGGCATGTCGGGCGCGCCGATCTGGATCACCAGGCGCAGCGCCGGGGCGGCGGCAGCGTCGAGATGCCCGGGCGTTGCGCTGGCGAGTTCGGGGCACAGCGTCATCATCATGCCGGCATAGTCGCTGGTTTTGAACGATGTCGCGGTCACCAGGGCGCGGCACGCCACCTTGTTGAGCGCGTATTCCACCTCGGCCAGCCGGTATGCCGGGTTGATGTTGACGAGGATCAGCCCTGCCTTGGCAGTGGCGAACTGGGTGATCACCCATTGCGCATTGTTGGGCGACCAGATCCCGATCCGCTCGCCCGGCTGCAACCCGAGGGCGACAAGGCCTGCCGCGAACGCATCGACCTGTTCGGCGAGTTCGGCCCAGGTCCAGCGAATATCCTGCCCGCGGGCGATGAGGGCGGGCCGGTCGGCATGGCGCGCGACGACGCCGTCGAAATAGCGCCCGATGGTCTCCCCGATCAGCGGCACATGCGACGTGCCGCTCACGTAACTCATCGCTGGCTCTGCCATGGCATCCTCCTCGCCGTCTTCGATACCCATGATAGCGCTGCGTTGGAAGCGGGGGGAATGGGGTTGTGTGGGGGGGCGCGCTGGCACAAACTAAGGGCCGGTTGAGGCGGGGGGTGAGACGCCTCCCGAGGCTCGGATCACACATCAGACGGCGGCGTTTCGGGCCGTTGAGGCGCGCATGAACAGCATCACCCAGCCGGAACCGGCGATCGACCTTTCCCCCGCCGTGTCGGACGCGGTGAAGTTCACGACCTGCTACATGTGCGCCTGCCGCTGCGGCATCAAGGTGCATCTCAAGGACGGCGCGGTCCGCTACATCCAGGGCAATCCGAATCATCCGGTCAACAAGGGCGTGCTGTGCGGCAAGGGTTCGGCCGGCATCATGCAGCATTACTCGCCGGCGCGGCTGACCAAGCCGCTGCTGCGGGTGGGCGAGCGGGGTTCGGGCGAATTCAAGGAGATCGAGTGGGACGAGGCGCTCGGCATCGCGCAGAAATGGCTCGGCGATGTGCGGGCGACCGACCCCAAGAAACTCGCCTTCTTCACCGGGCGGGATCAGAGCCAGTCCTTCACGGGCTGGTGGGCCAAGCAGTTCGGCACCCCCAATTTCGCCGCCCATGGCGGGTTCTGCTCGGTCAACATGGCCGCCGGCGGGCTCTACACGATCGGCGGCAGCTTTTGGGAATTCGGCGAGCCCGACTGGGAGCGCGCCAAGTATTTCCTCATGCTGGGCGTTGCCGAGGATCATGATTCCAACCCGATCAAGGCCGGCATCGCCGGGCTGAAGCAGCGCGGCGCCAAGTTCGTCTCGGTCAATCCGGTCAAGACCGGCTATTCCGCGGTGGCCGATGAATGGGTCGGCATCCGGCCGGGGACGGATGGGCTGTTCGTGCTGGCCCTGGTGCATGAATTGCTGCGCACGGACAAGGTCGATCTCGACTATCTCGTGCGCTACGCCAATGCGCATTGGCTGGTGATCCGCAACCCCGGCGGCGCCGATGACGGGCTGTTCGCGCGGGATGCGGCGGGCAAGCCGCTGGCGTGGGACCGCACATCGAACGCTGCCGCCGATGCCGGGCTCGCCGGGCTCAACCCCGCCGTCATCGGCGAGGTCACCCTGCCCGACGGCCGCCGCGCCGTGCCGGTGTTCCAGTTGATGGCCGAGCGCTACATGGCCCCCGAATATGCCCCCGCCGCGGTTGCCGATCGCTGCGGCGTGGGTGCCGAGACCATCCGCCGCATTGCCGCCGAAATGGCCGAGGTCGCGTTCAACCAGACCATCACCCTCGATCAGCCCTGGACCGACACCTGGGGCCGGCGCCACGAGACGATGGTGGGCCGCCCCGTCGCGATCCATGCGATGCGCGGCATATCGGCCCATTCCAACGGGTTCCACACCTGCCGGGCGCTGCATGTGTTGCAGATGCTGCTTGGTGCCATCGATACGCCGGGTTCGTGGCGCTACAAGTCGCCTTATCCGCGGCCGATCCCGCCCGGCCCGCCGCCTGCCGGCAAAAACGCGGCGCCGAACACGGAAATGCCGGGCATGGCGCTCGGCTTTCCGCAGGGGCCGGAGCATCTGCTGCTCGACGATGACGGCACGCCCTGCCGCATCGACAAGGCCTATTCCTGGGAAGCGCCGATCTCGGCGCATGGGCTGATGCACACCGTCATCGCCAATGCCCATGCGGGCGATCCGTACAAGATCGACGTGCTGTTCATGTTCATGGCCAATATGGCCTGGAACTCCTCGATGAACCCGGGCGATGCCATGCGCCAGCTGACGGACAAGGACGAGACCGGGGAATACCGCATTCCCAAGATCATCTACTCCGACGCCTTCTTCTCCGAGACCGTGCCCTATGCGGACCTGATCCTGCCCGACACCACCTATCTCGAACGCTGGGATGCGATTTCGGTGCTCGACCGCCCGATCGGCTCCAGCCACGGCCCGGCCGATGCCATCCGCCAGCCCGTGGTGCCGCTCGACCGCGATGTGCGCCCGTTCCAGGATGTGCTGATCGACCTCGGCGCCCGCCTCGGCCTGCCCGGCTTCGTCACCGCCGCGGGCGGCGCCAAGTTTGCCTCCTATGCGGATTATATCGCCAACCATGAACGCACCCCGGGTGTCGGCCCGCTGGCGGGGTGGCGCGGGGCGGATGGCCAATCGCACGGCAAAGGGGCGGCAAACCCGGACCAGTTGCAGCGCTATGTCGACAACGAGTGTTTCTGGCGCTTCGAACTGCCGCCGGAGCAGGCCTATTTCAAGCATGCCAACAAGGATTATCTCGACACCGCCCATGCCATGGGCATGGTGGGGGCGGCCAATCAGATCGTCTTTCAGCTCTACAGCGAACATTTGCAGAAATTCCGCCTCGCGGCCGAAGGGCACGGGCCGGTGCAGCCGCCGGAGCGGCTGCGCGAGCGGATCCGCACCTATTTCGACCCGCTGCCCATATGGTATGTGCCGTTCGAGCAGGCGGCAATCGAGCAGGCCGCCTATCCGCTGCATGCGATCACCCAGCGGCCGATGCCGATGTATCATTCCTGGGGGTCGCAGAACGCCTGGTTGCGGCAGATCTATGCGCGGAATCATCTGTACATGAACCGCCGCATGGGCACCGCGCTCGGCCTGGTCGATGACGACTGGGTGTGGGTGACGTCGCGCAACGGCAAGCTGAAATGCCAGATCCGCCTGATGGAAGGGGTCAACCACGATACGGTGTGGACCTGGAACGCGATCGGCAAGCGATCCGGCGCGTGGAATTTGGACAAGGATGCCAATGAGAGCGAGCAGGGGTTCCTGCTCAACCATGTGATCTCGGAATGGCTCCCGGCGCAGCGCGGCGATGCCGATGGGACCCGGACGGCGAATGCCGATCCGGTGACGGGGCAGGCGGCATGGTACGATTTGCGCGTCAGGGTCGAGAAGGTCGCTGTTGGCGAGGAAGGGCGCACGGCGCCGCATTTTGATACAGTGAAACGTCCGCCCCGGATGATGCCGGCGGCGCGGACGGTGCGGTATGGGGAGAAGACCTGATGACCAGCATTCCGACGCCGCTTGCGGGTGCGAAGAAACTCGGCCTGGTGATCGATCTCGATACCTGTGTGGGCTGCCATGCCTGTTCGGTGAACTGCAAGGAATGGAACACATCGGGCCATTCGGCGCCGCTCACCGACCGCAACGCCTACCAGGCGGACCCGGACGGGGTGTGGTTCAACCGGGTGCATACCTATGAGGCGGGCGAGGGGCAGGCGAGCCGGACGGTGCATTTTCCGCGCTCGTGCCTGCATTGCGAAACCCCGGCCTGCGTGACGGTGTGTCCGACCGGGGCGTCGTACAAGCGGGCCGAGGACGGGATTGTGCTGGTCGATGCCGACTCCTGCATCGGGTGCCAGTTATGTGCCTGGGCGTGTCCGTACGGGGCGCGCGAGTTCGATGTGGATGACGGGGTGATGAAGAAGTGCACGATGTGCATCGACCGCATCTACAACGAAAACATCGCCGAGGCCGAGCGTGTGCCGGCCTGTGTTTCGACATGTCCGGCGAGTGCGCGGCATTTTGGTGATTTCAACGATCCGGCGAGCGCGGTGTCGCGCCTGGTGCTGGAGCGGGGCGGGTATGATTTGATGCCGGAGATGGGGTATCGGCCGACCAACAAGTATTTGCCGCCGCGCAAGGCTGCGGCGCCGGCGGCTGTGGTGCCGGCGGCGGAGACGGGTGCGGGGTCGGGGCTGTTGCGGTGGCTTGACCGGGCGTTGTCGCGGTGAATTCGGGAGCGCGGGCATGAAACCGGCAGGTTCGATCGTCTTTTTCACCACGGCGTCGGGCGCCGGGTATGGGATGTTGTTTTGGCTCGGCGTGCTGCATGCCGCCGGCGTGTTGCCGGGGGCGGCGTGGTATGGTGTGACGGCGCTGGCGATCGGGCTGGTGCTGGTGACGGCGGGGTTGTTGTCGTCGGTCGCGCATCTGGGCAATCCGCAGCGGGCGTGGCGGGCGTTGTCGCAATGGCGGTCGTCGTGGTTGTCCCGCGAGGGGGTGGCGGCGGTGCTGGTCTATGTGCCGGCGGTGGGGTTGGGGGCGGTCTGGTTGATGGGGGGGGCGGTGTCTGC
>CANFKS010000014.1 GCA_947447625.1 Rhodospirillales bacterium
GCGATGATCGCGTGATCCTTGGGCCGCCGCGCCTCGAACAGTTCCGCCACCCGCGGCAGACCGCCGGTGATGTCGCGGGTCTTGCTGCCCTCGCGCGGAATGCGCGCGAGCACGTCACCAGCCGCAACCTCAACGCCGTTCTCGACCGACAGGATCGAGTCCGGCGCCAGGAAGTAGCGCGCATCATTGCCGTTCGGCAGCTTGATCACCTCGCCCTTGGCATCCTTCAGCTGCAGCCGCGGCCGCAGATCGACGCCGCGCGCATTCTGCTTGTAATCGACCACCACCTTGGATGTCAGACCCGTCACCTCATCCATCCGCTCCACCAGGGTCACACCCTCGAGCAGATCGAGATATTCGAGCTTGCCGTTGCGTTCGGTGATGATCGGCAAGGTATAGGGGTCCCACTCCGCCAGCTTCTGCGTGCGCGCCACGGTCGCACCGTCATCGACCAGCAACCGCGCCCCATAGGGCACGCGGAAGCGCGCACGCTCCCGCCCCTTGTCCTCCAGCACCAATTCGCAATTGCGGCTCATCACGACCGGCACATTGGACGAGTTGATGACGACGTTGCGGTTTTTGACGGAGATGATGCCGTCATGGCTCGCCTCGACGCTCGACACCTCGGCGCCACGCTGGGCCGCGCCGCCGATGTGGAAGGTGCGCATCGTCAACTGCGTGCCGGGCTCGCCGATCGACTGCGCCGCGATCACCCCAACGGCCTCGCCGGCATTGACCGGCGTGCCGCGGGCGAGATCGCGCCCATAGCAATGCCCGCAAATGCCGACCTTGGCCTCGCAGGTCAGCACGGAACGGATTTTGACCGCTTCGACGCCGGCTTTCTCGGCCTGCTCCGCTGCGGTTTCCTCGATCAGCATGTTGCGCGCGATGATCAGCTCATTGGTGAGCGGATCGATCACATCCTCGGCCGTCGTGCGGCCCAGGATACGCTCGGACAGGCTCGAAACCACCTCGCCGCCATCCATCACCGGCTTTACGGTCAGGCCGCGCTCGGTGCCGCAATCCTCTTCGACGATGATGCAATCCTGCGCCACGTCCACCAGCCGGCGTGTCAAATACCCGGAGTTGGCCGTCTTCAACGCCGTATCGGCCAGGCCCTTGCGGGCGCCGTGGGTGGAGTTGAAGTATTCGAGAACCGACAGCCCCTCCTTGAAGTTGGCGATGATCGGCTGCTCGATGATTTCGCCCGACGGCTTGGCCATCAGCCCGCGCATGCCCGCGAGCTGACGCATCTGCGCCGGCGACCCACGCGCGCCGGAGTGGCTCATCATCCATACCGAGTTGGTCTGAACGCCCACTTCCTGCCGGCTGATCTCCTTCATCATCGCGGTCGCGACAACATCGGTGCAGCGCGACCAGGCGTCGACCACCTTGTTGTAGCGCTCGCCCGCGGTGATCAGACCATCCTGGTACTGCTGCTCGAATTCCTTGACCTCGCCCTGCGTCTTCAGGATTTCCTGGCGCTTGGTCGCCGGGATGATCATGTCATCCTTGCCGAACGAAATACCCGCCTTGGCAGCATGGGCGAAACCGAGGCCCATGAGGCGATCGGCGAAAATCACGCATTCCTTCTGGCCGCAATGGCGATAGACCGAGTCGATGACGTCCGACACGTTCTTTTTCGTCAACTGGCGGTTGATCAGGCTGAACGGGATCAGCACGCTCTTCGGCAGCACCTGCGAAATCAGCATGCGACCGGCCGTCGTGATCACCTTCTCCACGACCGGCTTGCCATCGGCATCCCTGGTCGGGAAGCGCGAGCGGATCTTGTCGTGCAGCGTGATGCGCTTGGCATGAAGCGCGTGTTCGATATCGCCGAGATTGGCAAAGGCCGGCACCTTGTCGTCCGGGGTCGCGCGGAATTCCGGCGTCTCCAGCGAAAGGTAATAGATGCCGAGCACGATGTCCTGGCTCGGCACGATGATCGGCTTGCCGTTGGCCGGGCTCAGGATGTTGTTGGTCGACATCATCAGCACGCGGGCTTCGAGCTGCGCTTCCAGGCTGAGCGGCACATGGACCGCCATCTGGTCGCCGTCGAAATCGGCATTGAAGGCCGTGCACACCAGCGGATGAAGCTGGATCGCCTTGCCCTCGATCAACACCGGCTCGAAGGCCTGGATGCCGAGGCGATGCAATGTCGGCGCGCGGTTGAGCATCACGGGATGCTCGCGGATCACTTCCTCCAGGATGTCCCACACTTCGGGACGCTCCTTCTCCACCATCCGCTTCGCAGCCTTGATGGTGGTGGCGTGACCGTATTTTTCGAGCTTGGCGTAGATGAACGGCTTGAACAGCTCAAGCGCCATCTTCTTCGGCAGCCCGCACTGATGCAGCTTCAGCTCCGGACCCACCACGATGACCGAGCGGCCCGAATAATCCACGCGCTTGCCGAGCAGGTTCTGCCGGAAGCGGCCCTGCTTGCCCTTCAGCATGTCGGACAGCGACTTCAGCGGACGCTTGTTCGCCCCGGTGATGGCGCGGCCACGGCGGCCATTGTCGAACAGGGCGTCAACCGCCTCCTGCAACATGCGCTTCTCGTTGCGCACGATGATGTCCGGCGCGCGCAGTTCGATCAGGCGCTTGAGGCGGTTGTTGCGGTTGATGACGCGGCGATACAGGTCGTTGAGGTCCGATGTCGCGAACCGGCCGCCATCGAGCGGCACCAGCGGGCGCAGTTCCGGCGGAATGACCGGCACCACGTCGAGGATCATCCATTCCGGCTTGGCGCCGCTTTCGGCAAACGCCTCGATCAGCTTCAGCCGCTTGACCAGCTTCTTGCGCTTGGCCTCCGACGTCGCCTCCTTCAGCTCGGCGCGCAGATGAACCTTCTCGGCGTCGGCATCGATCCCCACCAGGATCGACTTGATCGCCTCGGCACCGATGCCGGCAGTGAATTCGCTTTCGCCGAACTCGTCCTGCTTGTCCATCAACTGCTCTTCTGTCAGCAGCTGGTGCAGCTTGAGGTCGGTCGTGCCGGGTTCGAGAACCACGTAGTTCTCGAAATACAGGATCTTCTCCAGTTCCTTCAGCGTCAGATCGACCATCAGGCCGATGCGCGAGGGGAGCGACTTCAGGAACCAGATATGCGCGACGGGCGAGGCGAGTTCGATATGCCCCATCCGCTCGCGCCGCACCTTGGCCAGCGTCACTTCCACGCCGCATTTCTCGCAGATGATGCCGCGGAACTTCATGCGCTTGTACTTGCCGCACAGGCACTCGTAGTCCTTGATCGGCCCGAAGATGCGGGCGCAGAACAGCCCGTCCCGCTCCGGTTTGAAGGTGCGGTAGTTGATGGTCTCCGGCTTCTTGATCTCGCCATACGACCACGAGCGGATCTGCTCGGGCGAGGCCATCTGGATCCGGATCTGGTCGAAAGTCATTGCCTGGCCGGTTTGGCCCAGGATCTTCATCAGCTCGTTCATGCTGCCACCTGTAAAATGATGTCGGCGGTCAATTCAGAGAGGCACGCCCGGAGGTTGCTCAACCTCCGGCCATGTCCAGATCGACGTTCAGGCCGAGCGATTTCAGCTCCTTGACCAACACGTTGAAGCTCTCGGGGATGCCGGCTTCGAAGGTGTCCTGCTCGCGCACGATCGCCTCGTAGACCTTGGTGCGGCCGGACACATCGTCCGACTTGACCGTCAGCATTTCCTGCAACGTATAGGCCGCGCCATAGGCTTCGAGGGCCCAGACCTCCATTTCGCCGAAGCGCTGTCCACCGAACTGCGCCTTGCCGCCCAGCGGCTGCTGGGTGACGAGCGAATAGGGCCCGATCGAACGCGCATGGATCTTGTCGTCGACGAGATGGTGCAGCTTGAGCATGTAGATGATGCCCACAGTCACCTTGCGCTCGAACGGCTCGCCGGTGCGCCCGTCGGTCAGCGTCACCTGGCCGGATGTCGCGAGGCCCGCCTTGGTCAGCATGCCCTCGATATCGGCCATCCGCGCGCCATCGAACACCGGCGTCGCGATGGGGATACCCTTCTTGAGGTTTTCGCACAGCTCGATCAGCTGCGCATCGTCGCGCCCGGCGATCTGCTCGGCGAAGATCTTCTCGCCGTAGATCTCCTTGAGCAGATCCAGCAATTCCATCTTCGCAAGCCCGGTGCGGCGATAATCCTCGACCATCGTGCCGACCTGCTTGCCGAGCGAGGCGCAGGCCCAGCCCAGATGCGTCTCCAGGATCTGCCCGACATTCATGCGCGACGGCACGCCGAGCGGGTTCAACACGATGTCGACCGATGTGCCGTCCTCCAGGAACGGCATGTCCTCCACCGGCACCACGCGCGAAACCACGCCCTTGTTGCCATGACGACCGGCCATCTTGTCGCCCGGCTGCAGCTTGCGCTTCACCGCGACGAACACCTTGACCATCTTCATGACGCCAGGCGGCAATTCGTCGCCGCGCTGCAGCTTCTCGACCTTGCTGTCGAAACGGTCCTGCAGACGCTTCACGGCGGCGTCGAACTCGCGCTTCAGGGTCTCGATCTCGGCCATCGCCGCATCGTCCTGCAGCGTGATGTGGCGCCACGTGCCGCGCAGATGCTCGGCCAGCACGGCCTCATTGATCAGCGTTCCGGCCTTGATCCCCTTGAACCCGCCGGCAGCCTTGCGGCCCACCAGCTTTTCGCGCAGCCGGGCAAGGAACGAACGCTCCTGAATCGCCTTCTCGTCGTCCCGATCCTTGGCCAGACGCTCGATCTCGGCGCGCTCGATCGCCATGGCGCGCTCGTCCTTGTCCACGCCACGGCGGCTGAACACGCGCACATCAACGATCGTCCCGGTCACGCCCGGCGGCAGCTTCAGCGACGTGTCGCGCACGTCGGAGGCTTTTTCGCCGAAGATCGCCCGCAGCAGCTTCTCTTCCGGCGTCATCGGGCTTTCGCCCTTCGGCGTCACCTTGCCGACCAGAATGTCGCCCGGGTTCACTTCCGCGCCGATATAGACGATGCCGGCCTCGTCGAGGTTGCGCAGGGCTTCCTCGCCGACGTTCGGAATATCGCGGGTGATTTCCTCCTGGCCCAGCTTGGTGTCACGCGCCATGACCTCGAACTCCTCGATGTGGATCGAGGTGAACACGTCATCGCGGGCGATCCGCTCGGAAATCAGGATCGAATCTTCGAAGTTGTAGCCGTTCCACGGCATGAACGCGACGAGCGCATTGCGCCCCAGCGCCAGTTCACCAAGCTCGGTCGACGGGCCGTCGGCAATGATGTCGCCGTCATTCACCCGGTCGCCCACCCGCACCAGCGGACGCTGGTTGATGCAGGTCGACTGGTTCGAGCGCATGAACTTGCGCAGACGATAAATATCCACACCCTTCGTCGTGCCATCCTCGCCCGTCGCGCGCACCACGATGCGCGCGCCGTCGATCTGATCGATCACGCCAGGGCGCCGGGCGACAATGGTCGCGCCCGAATCCCGCGCCACGGCGGCTTCCATCCCGGTGCCCACCAGCGGCGCATCGGCGCGGATCAGCGGCACCGCCTGGCGCTGCATGTTCGAGCCCATCAACGCGCGGTTGGCGTCATCGTTTTCCAGGAACGGGATGAGTGCGGCGGCCACCGAAACCAGCTGCTTCGGCGACACGTCGATCGCGGTCACCTCCTCGGGCCTCACCAGCCGGAAGTCACCCTGCTTGCGCACGGACACGAGTTCGTCAGTGAACTTGCCATCGGCATCCATCTTCGCGTCGGCCTGGGCGACGACGAGCTTCTCCTCCTCCATCGCCGAAAGGTAACGCGGGCCCTTCTGAACCACGCCGTCCTTGACCAGCATGTAAGGGGTCTCGATGAACCCGTACTTGTTGACCTTGGCGAAGGTGGCCAGCGAGTTGATCAGGCCGATATTCGGGCCCTCCGGCGTCTCGATCGGGCAGATCCGGCCGTAATGCGTCGGATGCACGTCACGCACCTCGAAGCCGGCGCGCTCCCGCGTCAAACCGCCCGGGCCAAGCGCGGACAGACGACGCTTATGCGTTACTTCCGACAGCGGGTTGGTCTGATCCATGAACTGGCTGAGCTGCGAGGAGCCAAAGAACTCGCGCACCGCGGCCGCGGCCGGCTTGGCGTTGATCAGATCATGCGGCATCACGGTATCGATATCGACCGAACCCATCCGCTCGCGGATCGCCCGCTCCATGCGCAGCAGGCCGACGCGATACTGGTTCTCCATCAACTCGCCGACCGACCGCACCCGGCGATTGCCGAGATTGTCGATGTCATCGATCTGGCCACGCCCGTCCTTCAGGTCGCACATCGTCTTGACGGTGCGCAGGATGTCCTCCTTGCGGAGCACGCGCAGCTGGTCATCGGTCGTCTGACCCAGCCGCATGTTCATCTTCACCCGGCCGACGGCCGAGAGGTCATACCGGTCGGAGTCAAAGAACAGCCCGCGGAACAATGCCTCCGCCGTCTCGGCCGTCGGCGGCTCGCCGGGGCGCATCACGCGATAGATGTCGATCAGCGCATCTTCACGGCTGGTGTTCTTGTCGATCACCAGCGTGTTGCGGATCCACGGCCCCGTGGTCTGGTCAACCGCGAGGGTCGGCAACTCGGTGATGCCGGCCTCTTCGAGCGCCGCAAGCCGCGCCTCGGTGATTTCCTCACCGGCTTCGGCATTGATCTCGCCGGTCTCTTCGTTGACCATATCGAACGCGATGAACCGCCCGAGCAGATCGATCCGCCCGGCCAGCACGCGCTTGGTGGTCTCGGCGATTTTGCGCACCGCGCGCTGCGTCAGCTTGGTTTCCGTATCGGCCACCACCTCGCCGGTATCGGCATCGACCAGCGGCTCCAGCAGCTTCTGCCCGCGGAACGCATCGGCCTCGAACGGGCGCGCCCACCCCTTCTGGGTGTGCAGGAACACCACCTGACCATAGAACGAGGACAGGATCTCCTCGGAATCCATACCCCGGATTTCGGCGATCTCGACCGTCTCGCCCTTCGCCACGCGGGCCGCGCGCAGGGCCTCGGTGAACTTGCTTTCCAGCGCATAGAGCAGCGTCGTCACCGGCAGCTTCCGCTTGCGGTCGATGCGGACGTAGACGTGGTCCTTGCTGTCGAACTCGAAGTCGAGCCACGAACCGCGATACGGAATCACCCGCGCCGCAAAAAGATACTTGCCCGAGGAATGCGTCTTGCCCTTGTCGTGATCGAAGAACACGCCGGGCGAGCGGTGCATCTGGCTGACGATCACGCGCTCGGTGCCATTGATGATGAAGGTGCCGTTGTCGGTCATGAGCGGCATATCGCCCATGTAGACCGGCTGCTCCTTGATGTCGCGGATCGAGCGCGCGCCGGTGTCCTCGTCAAGGTCCCACACGATGAGACGGAGGATCACCTTCAACGGCGCGGCATAGGTCATGCCGCGCTGGATGCATTCCTCGACGTCGTATTTCGGGTCTTCGAGTTCGTAATGCACGAACTCAAGCCGCCCGCGGCCGGCAAAATCGTCGATCGGGAAGACCGACTTGAAGACTTCCTGCAGCCCGGTATTGGTCCGGCTGTCATGCGCCGTCGCCATCTGCAGAAAGGCCTCGTAGCTGGCCCGCTGCACATCGATCAGGTTCGGCATCTGGGTGTCTTCGGGGATGCGCCCGAAGCTCTTGCGGATCCGCTTGCTGCCGGTGAAAGACCTGGTGATCGCGTTCATGCCTGTCCTACTGCCCCGTTCCACTCGAAAGCGTTCCACTCTCTGGCCGCTCGGTCCTGAAAATCCACGCGTATCGTCACGCGCTGTCGAACGCCACGCGTGATGCCACGCGCTGTCGCCACGGAGATCGATCCCCCCGCCCGGAGTGGCAGCGGCCTCAGCGACCGCAGCCTCACGCCGCTCCAGGGTTCAAAACCCCAAGAACGCCTGAGAGGGCGGAAATCCTCACGGATTTCCACCCATCCCGAACGCATGCCGCGGCGTAGCAATGCCGCGACGAGCCTTACTTCACCTCGACCTTGGCGCCGTTGTCTTCGAGCACCTTTTTGATCTTGGCGGCCTCTTCCTTGTTCACGCCTTCCTTTACGGTCTTCGGCGCGCCTTCGACGAGGTCCTTGGCTTCCTTCAGGCCGAGACCCGTGATGGTGCGGATTTCCTTGATCACGTTGATCTTTTTGTCGCCGGCTTCGGCGAGGATCACGGTGAACTCGGTCTGCTCCTCAACGGGGGCGGCAGCGGCGGCAGCCGGCGCAGCGGCGGCAGCCACCGGCGCGGCGGCGGAAACGCCCCACTTCTCTTCAAGCATCTTCGACAGTTCGGCGGCTTCCAGCACCGTCAGCGCGGAAAGCTCATCCACAAGCCGAGAAAGATCAGCCATCTTCATGTATCCCTTATACTAGTCTCTGGTCGGTTCCATGCAAGCCCCGTGACCGGAGCCTGCGTTGATGTCTCACGCAGCCCTGCTTAGGCCGCCTCGTCCTGGGGGGTGCCATGCTTGTCCGCATAGGCCGCCAAAACCCGCGCGATTTGCCCGCCCGGCGCCTGGAGAATCCCGGCAATGCGGGTCGCGGGGGTTTGAATCATCCCCACCAGCCCGGCACGCAGAGCGTCCAGCGACGGCAACTCGGACAGCGCCTTGACCCCAGATACATCAAGCATCTGAGTTCCAAGCGCTCCACCGAGCACCACGAACTTATCGTTGGTCCTGGCGAACTCGATGGCCACCTTCGCCACAGCCACGGGATCCATGCACCACGCAAGCGCGGTCGGTCCTGTCAGCAGCGGCGCGATGCCAGCGAATCGGGTCCCATCCAGCGCGAGGGTGGCCAGTCGGTTCTTCGCGACTCGAAATTTCGCCCCGGCAGCACGCATCCGGCGCCGCAGTTCCGTCACTTCCGCCACAGTCATGCCCGCATTGCGGGTGACCACAACGAACGACGTCTCCGCGAACACCGCCGCAAGCTCGGCGACGAATTCACGCTTCTCCGTACGGTCCAAAACCCTTCTCCGTCGGTGATCGGTTGTGGATTGCCACAGCCGACCGGGTTGCCCTCTGAAACAAAACGAGCACCTGAAAAGGCGCCCGGATTGCCCCGGTTCGCCTGTCCATCCAACCGGAACCGCCAGTATTCCCGGAGCCTGCGCTCCTCAAACCCTGGCTTTCCCCGTCTCCCGTGCGCGGACCCGAAGGTCCATTACTGCCTGATGGCGACACACGGTCTCGGACAGGTTCGGGGGCTCCCGCCCCCTGCCCGCCACCCCTCGCGGGGCAGCGTATCCTGTTAACCCAGCCGCCGATCAGGCGAGGGTCGCAACATCCACACGCACGCCCGGGCCCATGGTCGAGCTGACCGCTACCTTCTGGACGTAGGTGCCCTTGGCACCGGTCGGCTTCGCCTTGACGATGGCATCGGCGAAAGCGCGCGCATTCTCCAACAGCTTTTCGGTCGGGAACGACGCCTTGCCGATGCCGGCATGAACGATACCGGCCTTCTCGGCGCGGAACTCAACCTGGCCCGCCTTTGCGGCCAGAATGGCGCCCTTGACATCCATCGTCACCGTGCCGAGACGCGGGTTCGGCATCAGGCCGCGCGGACCGAGGATCTTACCGAGACGGCCCACGAGGCCCATCATATCCGGCGTCGCGATGCAACGGTCGAACTGGATATCGCCAGCCTGGATCTTCTCGGCCAGATCGTCCGCACCAACCACGTCGGCCCCGGCGGCCAGCGCCTCTTCGGCCTTCGCACCGCGCGCAAACACGCCGACGCGCAATGTCTTGCCGGTGCCGTTGGGCAGGCCCACGAGGCCACGCACCATCTGATCGGCATGGCGCGGATCAATGCCGAGGTTCATCGAAATCTCGATCGTCTCGTCGAACTTCGCCTTGGCATTGCTCTGCGCCAGGGCGATCGCATCGGCGAGGGTATAATTCTTGCCGCTCTCGACCGTTTTGATCGCCGCAGCGTGACGCTTGTTATGTGCCATAATGATCAGCCCTCCACCACGGTGATACCCATCGAACGCGCCGACCCGGCGAGCATGCTCACCGCGCCTTCAACGTCGTTGGCGTTCATGTGGATCATCTTGGTCGCCGCGATTTCGCGCAGCTGGCTCGTCGTCACCTTGCCGACAGCGGCGCCCTTGCCCGGCGTCGTCGTGCCTTTGGTGATGCCGGCGGCCTTCTTGAGGAAGTAGGTGTTCGGCGGCGTCTTGGTGATGAAGGTGAACGTGCGGTCACCAAACGCGGTGATCACGACCGGAACCGGCATGCCGGGCTCCATCTGAGCCGTGACAGCGTTGAATTCCTTGACGAACGACATGATGTTCAGGCCGCGCTGACCCAGCGCCGGGCCAACCGGCGGCGACGGATTGGCTTTGCCGGCCGGAATCTGCAACTTGATATAGCCGACGATTTTCTTCGCCATGATCCCAGTTCCTCATGCCCGTGAGGATGACCCCACGGCGCGGTTACAGACGGGACCGTGGTGCAAACGACCCAGGGCCACACCTGCCATATGACAAGCCAGCCCCGGAAGTCTCCCACGTTCCGGATGAGCGGCGGGGCTTACCGCACCTCGCCGCCTGAGTCAAAGCCCTTCCGTATAATACACCGGCACTGACGTGAACCCAGCCATGCCCAAACGCGGCATCCCCCCCTGCCCTCCCACGCATTGCCTCGCGCACCGGCAAACCCGGCGCGCATACCGAAACCCCGTGCTGCGCTGACTTACCCAACCGATCGGTCCACACTGCACTCTGTCATGGATCCGCAAGCCGCCGCGTCCGCGACACATGCCGGGCCCAACAACCACAAGGAACCCCATATGCGAGCCTCGCCCCCTTCCCGCGCTGCCCTCGGCTTCCTCACCGCTGTGCTGTCGGTGCTGACCTTCCACCAGGGTATGATCCTGCTGCTGCACTTCACGCCGATCCCCGGCATCCAGATCGCGGGGTGGCCCTACTCCTTCAGCCCGATCCCTCCTTTCGGGGTTCCGCAGATTTTCAACCTCTGCTTCTGGGGCGGCCTCTACGGCCTCGTCTTCGGTCTGATCGAACCCAAACTCAGTGCGCCCCTGTGGCGCAACGGCCTGCTGCTTGGCCTCTGCGCGGTCATGGTCGGCTTTTTCGTGGTGCCCCTGATCAAAAACACGCCCCTTGGCGGCGGCTGGATTGTCGGCAACTGGATCCGTTCGATCCTCATCAACGGCTGCTTCGGCCTGGGCGTCGGGATTCTCTACCCGGTCCTGCGCCGGCGCATCCTCGCCAGAAGCTAGAGCCTGATGATTCTTGGCGGAATCGCCAAAAATCATCAGGCGATCAAAGACAGAGCGATGCCTTCGCCTGTCAGAAGGCATCCCGCTCTCATACCAAGGCTCGCAAAGCGCGACCCTTGGTATGAGTCTTTTTCCGCGCGCCGCCGCCCACCAACCCGGCGCGCATACCGAAACCCTGTGATCGCGGAAGAGCAGCGATCACAGGGTTTCGGTATAACCCGGGCGCCAGCGTTACATCCCGGCGATATCGAGGCCGATCAGGAACAGCCCGGCCTGATCGGCGGCGGCGATCGTGGCTGCCCGATCCGCCAGCAAGGCGCCGCCAGCCTCAAACGCCACACCGCGCAACCCGGCCGCCGCCGCCTGCGCGATCGTGGTGGCGCCAATCGTCGGCAGATCGGCGCGTCGGTCCTGGCCCGGCTTGCTGACCTTCACCAACACGCCGCCCATCCCCCCGCGGCGCAGACCCGCAGCCCGGCCCAGCATGGCGTCCGTCCCCTCGATCGCCTCGACCGCGAGCACCAACCCCTGCTGCACAACGCAGCCCTGCCCGACATCGGCAGCCCCCAATGCGCGCGCCACCGCGACGCCACGCTTGATGTCAGCCATCGCCTGCGGGTCCGGCGCCATCCGCCCCAACACCCCCGCCGGTGCCAGCGCCTCGGTGAGGATTTCGTGCGCCCCCAGCACGCGAAACCCCTCCTCCCCCAATATCTTCACCACGGCGGCCAGCAGCGTGTCATCCCCGCCCCCGAACACCGAACGCCCGATCCGCCCGATCAGCCGCATCCCCACCGCATCCGGCCGCAAATCAAAAAAACCGGGCCGCCGCACAGGCCCGATCATCACCACATCGGCGCAGTGATTGGCGCGGAGCAATTCCAGGATCCGCCCCGCCGCCCCGATCCGGCTGAACCCATGCGGAAACGGGGCCAGCACAGGCGGCTCCGCGAAGCCTTCGAGACCGATGACGAACACCGCCCGCCCGCCCGCCACAGCCGCCGCAGCCACCCGCCCCGGCAAGGGGCCGCCCCCAGCAAGAATGCCAAGCCGCGGCCGCCCGCCGTCAGCCATCGCTGTCATCGTCATTCAGCCGGCCCGTCCGCACCAGGCCGCGGCGCGACGGCGCATCGACGAACGCCAGCACCTCATCGACCAGCGCATCCCCCGCCAGCCGCGCCCGCACCGCCGCAACCCGCACCGCGAACACGCCCTCGCCCCAGAACAACTCGCGATACGCCCCGCGCACCGAGCGGATCGTCGCCGCGTCGAACCCACGCCGGCGCATGCCGATCACATTGATGCTTGCCAGCCGCGCCCGGTTGCCCAGCACGACCCCGAACGGCACCACATCGGCTTCAACCCCGGTCACGCCGCCAATCATCGCCGCCCGCCCAATCCGGACGAACTGATGGATCGCCGCACTCCCGCCGATCACCGCGTTGTCGCCGATCACGACATGGCCGCCCATCACGACGTTGTTGGCGACAATCACCCCGTTGCCGAGCGCGCAATCATGCGCGACATGCGTCACCGCCATCAGCATGCAATCAGCCCCCACACTGGTAAGCCCACGCCCGGTCGCAGTGCCGCGATGGATCGTGACGTGCTCGCGCACCAGCGTGCGCGGCCCCACTTCGGTGCGGGTCGGCTCGCCTTTGTATTTCAGGTCCTGCGGCGCCATCCCCACGGTGCTGAACGGAAACAACTGCACGTCTGCGCCAATCGTCGTATGGCCATCGAGCACGACATGGCTGATCAGCCGCGCCCCATCGCCCACTTCGACATCGGGCCCGACGATGCAGAACGGCCCGATTTCGACGCCATGCCCCAGCTTTGCGCCGGGCGCGACGATGGCTGTCGGATGAATTTGGGTCACTGGCCTCTCGATCCGATCTTCAGTCCGCGGCATTGGCGGCGCGATCAGGCTTCTTGTCTTTCGGGATCACCATCGCGGTGAACGTCGCCTCGGCCACTTTCACGCCATCGACCGTCGCCGTCCCCTCGAAGCGCCATACCGTGCCGCGCTGGCGATCCTTGCGGACGTTGAGGCGCAGCTGATCGCCCGGTGTCACCGGGCGGCGGAACTTCGCGCCCTCGATCGACATGAAGAACACACTGACCCCATACCCCTCGTCCGGCCCCAGCGTCTCGCACACCACCACCCCGGCGGTCTGACACATCGCCTCCACGATCAGCACACCCGGCATCACGTAGTTGCCGGGGAAATGCCCTTGGAAGAAATTATCGTTGAACGTGACGTTCTTGATGCCGACCGCGCCCGCATCGGGCACGAAATCAACCACCCGGTCGATCAGCAGAAAGGGATAGCGATGCGGCAACCCCTTCATGATCCGGTTCACATCAATCACGGCGATGGGTTCGGGCTGGAATGGGGGCGTATCGCTCATGGCCGTCCTGCTAGCTCTCCGAAATAGGGGTTGAAGCGGCCGACTTGGCCGAAGGGTGCGCCGCGAGCCGGCGGAGCAACGCCACCTGGCGGAACATGCTGCGCGCCGGCATCGCCGGGCTGCCGAGCCACTCCACGCCAGCCGGCACATCGCCCATCACCCCGGCCTGCGCCCCGATCCGCGCCTTGCGTCCGATGGTCAGATGCCCTGCAATCCCCACCTGCCCGCCCAGCATCACGAAATCCTCGATCACCGCCGAACCCGCGATACCGACCTGGGCGACGATGACACAGCAGCGGCCGATTTTTACATTATGCCCGATCTGCACCAAATTATCGATCCGTGTGCCCGCGCCGATCACCGTATCCTGCGCCGAGCCGCGGTCGATGCAGCTGTTGGCACCCACCTCGACATCGTCCGCTATGAGCACCAGGCCAAGCTGCGGCACCGTCTCCGGCCCGCGCGGCCCGAACGCAAACCCGAACCCCTCCTGCCCGATCCGGGCACCCGGGTATATCGAGACCCGCGCACCGAGGATGGCATGGCTGATCGATGCACCAGCCCCGATCCTGCAATCCACCCCGATCTCGACCCCGGCCCCGATCACCGCCCCCGCCCCGATCCGGCAGCGCGCCCCGATCACCGCCCCGGCCTCGATCACCGCGAGCGGCCCGACCTCGGCGTGCGGATCGACAGATGCCGCCGGATCCACCACAGCCGAGCCATGCACCCCCGGTTGGGCCGGCGCCACCGGGAAAAACAGCGCCGCGACGCGCGCCCAACCAAGATAAGGCTCCTTCGTCACAATCGCAGCACAGCCTTGCGGCACGTGCCCGGCCATGTCGGGATGCACGATCACCGCGCCGGCGCGTGTTGCCCGCAACGCCGGCAAATAGCGCCGATTGTCGAGAAAACTCACCTCACGCGGCCCCGCCGCCTGCAACGGAGCCGGGCCCATCACCATCATCTCGACGGCGCCCCCGTCCACACCACCGTCCACACCACCCTCCGCGCCCCCGGCCGCAGCCACCACCGCCGAAAGCGGATGCGGCCCGGTGCGGGCAAAAAAGCGCGGATCGCCCGCCATCTCAGGGCTTCTTCGGGGCCGCAGCCGGAGCAGCCGCCGGGGAAGCCGCCGGCACGTTCGGCGACACGCCCTCAGGCGGGATCGTCACCGACGGCAACAGCTTGTTGAGCTGCTCCGTCACATCGTCCGTGATATCGAACTCGTTGACATTCAGGGCAACCTGCGCCCGATGCAGCACGATGTTCATGCTCCGGCTCTCCGCGACCTGACGTATTACGCCGATCAACGAGGCCTGGATCTGGTTGAGACCATACTGCGCCGCTTCCTGGATGATGCGGCTGCGCGCCTGGAAATTACGCTGCGCATTGGTGATGCGGTCCTGCAATTCCTTTTCCTTGATGCGGATCTGGTCGGGGGACAGCGTGCTGCGTTGATTGGCCAGCGCCTGCTGCATGTCGCGCCAGGTCTGCTGCTCCTTTTGCGCCTCGTCGTTGAGCCTGTCGCGCCGCTCGCTGATCACCCGATCGACCTGCAGCGCAGCACTCGCCGCGCGCATCACTTCGGGCACCCCGATGATGCCGATCGTCGGCGCCGGCGGCGCGGCGCCGCGCGGCAAAGGCGGCAATTCCGGCACGGGCGGCATCGGGGCCTGGATCGGCGCAGCCTCGGCATCGGCCTGCTGCTGCGCTGCCGGCTGCCCCGCAGGCGCCCGCGGCGCGGCGGCCGCCGGACGTGCGGGAGCGGGCGCTGGTGCTGGTGCTGGGCGCTGCTGTGTCCCCTGCGCCGGGCGCGCCTGCCCCGGAATGAAATAATCCTGCGATTGCGCCAACACGGGCGCAGCAAGCAATCCGAGAACGGCCACCAGACCGCCCAGACGACAGAAAAGACGCATCATGATGGTTTAGAACCTCGTCCCGAAGCCAAGCCGGAAAAGCTGGGTCTGATCGTATTTCTTTTTCATCAAGGCCTGGGCGATATCGATGTTGATCAACCCGAACGGTGTCTTCCACGAAACGCCCACGCCGGCCGCCATGCGGGGTGCGGCGTCGTTCGTCACCGGCGCCGCGGAGCCGTTCAACACCAGGCGATGCACCTGCGACAGCGAGCCGAGATCGACGAACGTCCGCCCCGCGATGCCGAGATCGGCTGAAACCGGCAGCGGGAAGCGCAATTCGGTCGACTGCGTCCACATCACCCGGCCACCGATCGAATCCCCCGTGCCCATCGCATGCGGCCCGACACCACCGGTCTGGAACCCGCGGAGATTTTCGCCACCAAGGAAGAAGCGGTCGATGATCTTTTCGTTCTGCCCGAACGTCATCAGGTAGCCCACACTGCCGCTCACCGAAATCACCCATTCCGGATCGCCGGTGAAGCGCTCGAGCGGGATGAAATATCCGCCATCCACTTTGGACCGCAGGAACTTCGCGTCGCCACCGACACCGGCGTAATCGGTCCCGAGGCGTACCACCCAGCCCTTATGGGGATCAAGCCGACTGTCCCGGAAGTCGATCGTCAGTGCCTGTCCGATCTGCGACAGAAGCGAAACTCCCTTGGAGTCCAACACATAGACCGAAGCCAATGGCCCAACATCATACACGTTGCGTTCGACCAGCGAGTAGGTCAGCAACTGGCGGATATGTTCGCTGAACTGATAGCCAAGCCTGAACGTAACGCCCGTCCGCCGCTCGCGATACTGTGCGAGATCAATGTTGTTCTGCACGATATGGAACAAGTCCATACCGGCGACCAGATTGCGGTCCATGAAGTAGGTGTCGGTCACCCCAAGGTTCACCTGGGTCTGCTTCTGCGCAAGGATCGTGTTCAGCGCCGCATCGACACCCGAGCCGATCAGGTTCTTTTCGCGGATACCGACGCTGGCCAGCGCCCCGATATCGGTCGAATAGCCGCCACCAAGGGTGAACTGCCCGGTCGCTTTTTCTTCGACAGTGGCCGTGACCACAACCTTGTCCGGCGCCGAGCCGGTCTGGGCGTTGATATCGGTCTTGCCGAAATAATCGAGATCCTCGATCCGCGTCTTGGACAGCCGCACCAGCGACGCGTTGAACGGGTCTCCTTCGGCCACACGGAATTCGCGGCGGATCACCTTGTCCATCGTGCGCTGGTTGCCCACGATGTCGATCCGCTCGATATACGCCCGCTGCCCCTCGCCCACATCCAACACCAGGGCGATCTCGTGCTTGGCGGCATCGCGCCGCACCCGGGGCTTCACCTCGGCGAACGGGAACCCCCGGCCCTGCAATTCCTCGTTGATCGCATCGACGGCCCGCTCGATCGCATCGCCATCGTACCAGTCACCCACATCGAACGGGATCATGGACTGGATCCAGGCCGGATCGGCCCCCTTCAATGTGATGTTGAGGTCAGCCTTGGAGACCGTGTAGCGCTCGCCCTCATTGACGGTGAACGTCAGGAAGAAGGCCGAGCGATCCGGCGCCAATTCGGCATTGGCGCCCACAATTTCGACATCGGCATAGCCCTTCGACAGGTAGAACTTGCGCAGCTGCTCCTTGTCGTAGTTCACCCGATCCGGATCATACCCGTCCGACGTGGACAGGAACCGCCACCAGGCCTGCTCGCGCGACGAAATCACTTCGTTGAGCTTGTTCTCGCTGAATGCCCGGTTGCCGACAAAAGCGATGCGCGCGGTCAGCGTGCTCGCACCCTCGTCGACTTCGAACACCACATCGACCCGGTTCTGATCGAGCTTGATGATCTTCGGCTCGACCTGCGTCGCATAACGCCCCTTGCGGGCGTAAAGGTCGAGCAGCCGCTGGCGATCCGTCCGCGCCGTTGCCGCCGAAAACACCGCGCGCGGGCGCAACTGCAATTCCGGCCGCAGCGTTTCGTCGGTCACCGCGTGATTGCCCTCGAACGCGATGCGATTGACGATCGGAAACTCCGCCACCCGCACCACCAGGGCATTGCCCTCGCGCCGCAGCGTGACATCGCTGAACAGCCCGGTCGCATAAAGCGTCTTCAGGCTCCGATCGAGCTGTTCCGGATCGAACCGATCACCGGGGCGCACCAGCATATAGGAGCGGATCGTGCTTTCCTCGATGCGCTGGTTGCCGGTGATCCGGATGGCACCGATCGTGCCCCCCTGAAGCTGCGCCAACTGGAAAGACTGGCTCGTCTCCTGCGCCAGCAGCGGCAGGGTTGCGAGGGGAAGAGCAAGGCCAAGAGCGGCGAGGAGCACAGCGCGTATGCGAGTCAAAGCGAATACCTCTGGTTGCGGCACCGTCCCGGCGATCAAGACGACTGGCCACTTCAGGCCCGACAATAGCGACCCGCGCTACCGGGCGCTACCCGCGGCGGCGCGGAAGGTTGGTTTGGATTACCCGATCAGCCCCGCCACCCAGCGGAACAGGCCGAGATAGCCGAGATCATTGAAGGTCGCGAACACAAAAAGCCCGACGAGCAGCGCAAATCCGGCGCGATACCCATAATCCTGCGCCCGGTGCGACAACGGCTTGCCGCGCACCGCCTCGGCCGCGAAAAACATCAGATGCCCGCCATCCAGCACCGGAATCGGGAACAGGTTGATCAGCCCGAGATTGACCGACAGCAGCGCGATGAACGAAACCATGCTGGAAAATCCAAGGGTTGCGACCTGCCCCGACATCTGCGCGATGCGCAACGGCCCGCCGAGATCATCGCCGCCCTTGCTGTGCGCAATCATCGCCCACACGCCCTGCAACGTCTGCACGCTCACATCCCAGGTCTGGCTGACACCGCCGAGCAGCGCCTCGCCCAGCGAAACCGGCTCGTATGTCACCTTGCCGCCCCGAATGCCGAGCCGGCCGGTCTTGTCCCCGGTGGGCGACACCACCTCCTCCGGCACCACGACGATATCGCGTGGCTGCTCGGCGCGCACGACATGCAACACGATTTTCCGACCGGGGCTCGCCATCACGATCCGCTGCAGTTCATCGAAACGCGTGATCGACACCGCACCGATGCCCACCACCCGATCGCCGACCTGCAGCCCCGCTTGCGCCGCCGCCGATCCGGCCATCACCTCGCCGATATCCGGCTGCGTCACCGGCCGCCCGACGCTTGCGAACAGCGCGAAAAACAGAACCACCGCCAGCAGGAAATTCGCCATCGGCCCCGCCGCCACCACAATGGCGCGCGACAGCACCGATTTTTCATGAAATGTCTGCCCCTGCCGCCACAGCGCGCGGGCCTCGGGCGCCACATCCTCCGGCCGCTCCTGGCCGTGCAGCTTCACATAGCCGCCCAACGGCACCCACGCCACCATCCAGACCGTACCAAGCCGATCCGTCCATGAAAACAACGCCTTGCCGAACCCGATCGAGAACGCCTCGACATGCACCCCGCGCCACCGGGCGGCGAGGTAATGGCCGAGTTCATGCACAAACACCAGCACCCCAAGCACCACCACGAAGGCGAGCACGGAACGCGGAAACGCAGGAAGGAAATCCAACACGTCGTAAACCTTTCTGCCGTCAGATACGGCCACACAACGGCCAAGCGCCGCCAGTCGTCAAGTGAAACTGCGGCAAGCCATCACCGCGCCATCGATCAGGCCGCGGGCCTGACCCGCGCCGCGCATTCCAGACGCGCCAGACGCCGCGCCTCGGCGTCATGCCCCAGCACCGCATCGAGGGTCTCCGCCGGCGGCGCGCCCATCCGGTTCAGCACCCGCCCGGCGATCTCGGCGATATGCAGAAAGCCGATCCGCCGGCCGAGGAACGCCTCGACTGCGATTTCATTCGCAGCACTCAATATCGTCGGCGCCCCGCCGCCCGCCACCAGCGCCTCCCGCGCAAGCCGCAGGGCGGGGAAGCGCACCAAATCGGGCTCGGCAAACTCCAGCCGCCCCAAAGCCGCAAGATCCAGCCGCGCCGCTGGCGTCGCCATCCGCTCCGGCCAGGCCAAGGTATGCGCGATCGGCACCCGCATATCCGGGCTGCCCAACTGCGCCAGCACGCTGCCATCGCAATAGTAGACGAGCCCGTGCACCACGGATTGCGGATGCACCAGCACCCCGATCGCCGCCTCGTCCAGGCCGAACAAACGCGCCGCCTCGATCAATTCGAGCCCTTTGTTCATCAGCGTCGCACTGTCGATCGAGATCTTCGCGCCCATCGACCAGACCGGATGGCGCAGCGCCGCCGCCGGTTCGGCGCGCGCCATCTCCTCGCGCGAGGCCAGCCGGAACGGCCCGCCGGATGCGGTCAGCACGATCTTCTCGACCGCGCCCTTGTTGCCATCGGCCATCGCCTGAAAAATCGCATTATGCTCGCTGTCGACCGGCAGCAACGTCGTGCCATGGCGCCGGACGGCCTCCAGCATGACCTCGCCGGCGCTCACCAGCGCCTCCTTGTTGGCCAACGCCACCGAACCGCCATTGCGCACCGCGGCCAGCGTCGGCTCAAGCCCGGCCGCTCCGCTGATCGCCGCCATCGTCCAGTCCGCCGGCTCCGCCGCCGCATCGATCACCGCCGCCCGCCCGCCCGCCGTGCGCACACCGCTGCCCGCCAGGGCCCGCGCCAGATCGCCATGCAGCGACTCATCGCCGATCACCGCCCATTCTGCGCCCAGCAACCGCGCCTGTGCCGCCAGCAGCGTCACGTTGCGCCCGCCAACCAGCGCGCGCACCCGGAACCGCGCCGGATCAGCCGCCAGCAACCCGACCGTTTGTGTGCCGACACTGCCGGTCGATCCCAGCACCGTGACCGTCTTCATCGCCACAATTCCACACCGCGCCAGGCCACCAGCGCCCAGGCCAGCGGCGCCGCCGTCAACACCGCATCGAGACGATCGAGCACACCGCCATGCCCGGGGATCAAATTGCCCGAATCCTTCACCCCGAAATGGCGCTTCACAGCCGATTCGAGCAAATCCCCCGCCTGTGCCGCCACCCCCAGCCCTGCCGCCACCATCGCCGCCGTTCCATAGGACCCGCCCCCCAGCCACGCCGCCACCAGGCCCACCAGCACCACGGCCCCCAACCCGCCAACCGCGCCCGATCGCGTCTTGCCCGGCGAAATCGACGGCGCCAACTTCGGCCCGCCCACCAGCCGCCCCACCAAGTAGGCCCCGATATCGCTCGCCCATACCACGCAGAACACAAACAGGATGGTCTGCGCACCGCCCGGCTCGCGGTTGCGCAGCCACGCCAGCGCCACCACCGCCGGAAGGATCCATACCAGCCCCACCGGCAGCGACCATGCAAGCGCGCGGCCTCGCGTCATCGCCGACCATTCCCGCATCATCAGCAGCCCCGCCACGACCGTGAGCCCGTGCCAGACCTCGCCCCCCCACCACAACGCCCCCAACGCCACCGGCAGCAGCACCGCCGCCGACGCCGCCCGCACCCCCAGATCGCGCCACCGACCGCCCGCCTGCGTGCTCATCTCAACCAGGCCGCGCCCCGAAGCGCCGCTCCCGCCGGGCGAACTCCGCCAGCGCCGCCGCGAACGCCTCGGCCCCGAAATCCGGCCACAGCAAATCGAGAAACACCAATTCCGCATAGGCACACTGCCACAGCAGAAAATTCGACAGCCGCTGCTCGCCCGATGTGCGGATGATCAGATCCGGATCCGGAATTCCAGCCGTCGACAAAAACCCTTCAAACCGCGTCTCATCCAGCGCATCCGCCGCAAACCGCCCCTCGGCGATCTCCCGCACTGCCGCCTGCGCCGCCGCGACAATCTCGGCGCGCGCGCCATACGACAACGCAATCACCAGATTGAGCTTCGTATTGCCGGCCGTATCGCGCTCCGCATGGCCCAGATCCAGTTGGATGTCAGGGTCGAACCGCGCCCGATCGCCGATGAACCGCAGTCGCGCCCCCTGCGCCTTCAACTCGGCGATTTCGCTCTTGAGAAAATGCCGCAACAACCCGGTCAGATCGAGCACCTCGCTCGCCGGCCGCCGCCAGTTCTCACTCGAAAATGCGTAGAGCGTCAGCCATTCGACCCCGAGTTGCACCGCCGTCTCGATGGCGCGCCGCACCGCCTGCACGCCGGCCCGGTGCCCAGCAACCCGCGGCAGCCCGCGGGCGGTAGCCCAGCGCCCGTTGCCATCCATGATGATCGCGACATGACGTGCCACCCCGCGGGCAGCCGTGGCAGTGTCCCTGCCCGGCGCCGCGTTGGTCTGCACGTCATCAGCGATCCTCATGTCGGGATCAGACCTGCTTGATTTCCCTATCTTTATCAACCAGCGCCTCGTCGATCTTCTTGATATACTGATCGGTCAGCTTCTGAATCTCATCGGCCCAGCGCTTCTCGTCGTCCTGGCTGATCTCGTGCTTCTTTTCGAGCGCCTTGGTCTGCTCCATGCCGTCGCGCCGCACGCCGCGCACCGCCACCTTCGAGCCCTCGGCATAGCGATGCGCCGCCTTGGCCAACTCGTTGCGGCGATCCCCGGTCAACTGCGGAATCGGCACGCGCACCAATTGCCCATCGGCCGCCGGGTTCAGCCCCAGCCCGCAATCGCGGATTGCCTTGACCACGTTGTTGACCAGCGTGCGATCCCACACCTGCACCGTCAGCATCCGCGCCTCCGGCACCGCGATGGTGCCGACCTGGGGCAGCGGCGTCTCGGTGCCATAGGCCTCGACCCGCACGGGTTCCAGCAGCCCCGGGCTTGCCCGCCCGGTCCGCAACCCGGCGAACTCGCGCCTGAGCGTATCGAGCGCGCCATCCATCCGGCGCGTCAGATCGGTCTTGAGAGAATTCAGATCGGTTGCCATTGCAACTCTCCCTGCTGCGGACGAGGCCGCGCCGTCACTTCGGCTCGACGATCGTCGTGAACTTGCCCTCGCCCCGCATGACGGCAGCGAAAGCGCCCGGTTTGCGAATATTGAAGATAATCACCGGCACGCCATTCTCGCGTGCCAGACTGATCGCCGCCGCGTCCATGAACTTCAGGTCGCGCGCCAGCACATCATGGTAGGTCAGTTCGTCGAACCGCTCCGCATCGGGATACTTGCGCGGATCGGCGGCATAGACACCATCGACCTGCGTGCCCTTGAGCAGCGCGTTGCAGCCCATTTCAACCGCCCGCAGCGCCGCTCCGGTGTCGGTCGTGAAAAACGGATTGCCGGTGCCGGCGGCAAAAATCACCACCCGGCCCTTTTCCATGTGCCGCATCGCGCGCCGCCGGATATAGGGCTCGCACACGGTTGCCATCGGAATCGCCGACTGCACCCGCGTCGCCACGCCCTGCTTCTCGAGCGCCGCCTGCATCGCCAGCGCATTCATCACGGTCGCCAGCATGCCCATGTAATGGGCCTGCGCCATGTCCATCCCGGTCGCCGCCGCCGAAATCCCGCGGAAGATGTTGCCCCCGCCAATCACCAGGCACACCTCGGACCCCATCGCCACCACCGCGCCGATATCGGCGGCAATCGCATCGAGGGTTGCAGTATCGAGGCCGAACTCGCGGGGCCCCATCAGAGCCTCGCCGGACACTTTGAGCAGAACGCGCTTGTACATCGGAGTGACGGTCATCGGTTCCCAGGAAAGCTCAGCACAGAGGCTCAGGCCGGATAGACAAGGGGCGGGCGGCACCGTACAGGCCCCGCCCGCCCCTCACAAGACAGCCACGTCAAAAATCAGGCCGCGGGCGGGGCGCTGATCCCGGCGGTCGCAGCCACTTCGGCCGCGAAATCACCGACATTCTTCTCGATGCCTTCGCCGAGATGGAAACGGGCGAACCCGCCCAGCTTGGCGCCGGCCTTCTTGACCACCGCGCGCACCCGGCTCTCGCCGTCATGCACCCATACCTGCTCCAGCAGCACCACTTCCTCGTAGTATTTGCGGATCCGGCCCTCGACCATCTTCTCGATGATCGCTTCCGGCTTGCCCGACGCACGGGCCTGGTCGGACAGCACCGCCTTCTCGCGCTCAAGCGCCGCGGGATCGACCGAGTCGGTATCCAGCGCCTCGGGGCGCGTGGCGGCGATATGCATACCGACCTGCTTGCCCAGAATCTCCAGCACGCTCATTTCGCTGTCGCCCTCGACCGCCACCAGCACGCCGATCTTGCCGAGGCCCGGCTTCAGGGACTGATGCACATAAGACGCCACCGCGCCCTGCGGCACCGACAACACCTTGGCGCGACGGATATTCATGTTCTCGCCAATCGTCGCCACCAGGTGCACCAGCTCATCGGCCACCGTGCGCCCGGTGCCCGGAAACGGCGCCGCGTTGATCACCGCGAGGTCATCACCGACATGCAGCACCACCTTGGCCACTTCCATGACGAAGTTCTGAAACGCCTCGTTGCGCGAGACGAAATCGGTCTCGGAATTCACTTCGACCATCGCGGCCTTCGCCGGCACCGAAGCGACACCCACCAGACCTTCAGCGGCCACGCGGCCCGACTTCTTGGCAGCGGCCGACAGGCCCTTCTTGCGCAACCAATCGATCGCGGCCTCGATGCTGCCATCATTATCGACCAGTGCCTTTTTGCAGTCCATCATGCCCGCGCCGGTCCGCTCGCGCAGGTCCTTCACCAGGGCAGCTGTGATTTCAGCCATCTTACTCTCCACGACTATGAAGGGCCGCCCCCTCCCCGAGAGGAAAAGAGCGGCCCGAACGCAATTCAATCAGCCCAGGCTCACACGGCCGCGGGCGCGGCTGCGACGTCTTCCTCGGGCAGTGCCTCGATCGGCAGATCCTCGGCCGCACCGATATCACGGCCCGAAGCCGCCATTTCCGCGCTGATGCCATCCAGCACCGCGCCGGCGATCAGATCGCAATACAGCGTGATCGCACGGATCGCGTCGTCATTGCCCGGGATCGGGTAGGTCACGCCGGACGGGTCCGAGTTGCTGTCGAGCACCGCGATCACCGGAATACCGAGCTTGTTGGCTTCCTCGACCGCCAGCTTCTCCTTGTTGGTGTCGATGATGAACAGGATATCGGGCAGGCCGCCCATCTCCTTGATGCCGCCCAGCGCGCGCTCAAGCTTCTCGCGGTCGCGCGTGATGTCGAGCACTTCCTTCTTGGTCAGGCCGGACGTCTCGCCGCTCAACATCTCGTCGATCTGGCGCAGGCGCTTGATCGAGCCGGTAATGGTGCGCCAATTGGTGAGCATGCCGCCGAGCCAGCGGTGATTGACGTAGTACTGGCCGCAACGCTTTGCGGAGTCAGCCACATAATCCGCCGCCGCGCGCTTCGTGCCGACGAACAGCACGCGCCCTCCGGCCGCCGTCACATCGCGCACCGCGCGCAGCGCACGATCAAGCATCGGCACGGTCTGCTGCAGGTCGATGATGTGGACCTGGTTGCGGATGCCGAACAGATACGGCGCCATCCGCGGATTCCAGCGGCGGGTGTGATGGCCAAAATGAACGCCAGACTCAAGCAGCTGGCGCAGTGTGAAATCGGGCATCGCCATGAGCGTGCTCCCTTCCTCTATCCGGTTGAACCTCCGCGGAGCGATCGCCTTGCAGCACCGGATTCAGGCCTTCTGACAGGCCGGAAAGGCGCCCCGCGTGTGAATTGCCGACAACACCATGCCGCCTGCCCGCGCCGTATGACCCAATCCGCCCATCAAAGCAAGCCAAGCCTGCAGAGACCTCTCCCGGTTTTTGCTTCAACTCAATCGAAACATGCCGCCATCAGCTGCGCAAAGGCGCGCGCCCGATGGCTCGTCGCCTGCTTGAACGCCGGGCTCAACTCCCCATAGGTCTGCGTCTCCCCGTCCGGCACGAACATCGGGTCATAGCCAAACCCCTGCCCCCCCCGCGGCGGCCAGACGCAGACACCATCGACCCGCCCTTCGAACACCTCGGCATGCCCATCCGGCCATGCCAGGCACAAGGCCGAGACAAACCAGGCCGACCGATCCGCCGCCGCCGCCATCTCGCGCTGCACCCGCTCCATCGCCACGCTGAAATCCTTGCCCGGCCCCGCCCAGCGCGCCGAGACCACGCCCGGCGCACCCCCCAGGGCCGCAACGCAGAACCCGCTGTCGTCAGCCAAGGCCGGCAGCCCCGATGCCACGGCGGCGGCCAGCGCCTTGATCCGCGCATTCCCCGCGAAATCCGGCGCCGGCTCCTCCGGCTCCGGCAAGCCCAGCGCAGCGGCCGAAATCACCGCCACGCCATGCGGCGTCACCAGGGCTTCGATCTCGCGCAGCTTGCCCGGGTTGTGGCTGGCCAGAACCAGCCGCGCCCCCGGCGCCAGCCGCCGCGCCATCAGGCCGCCTCCACCGCCGCGCGCTGCATCTCGAACAGCCGCGCCGTGCCCAGCTTGGCCAGCCCCATCAGCTCCATGAACTGCCCCTCGGAAAACGCCGTCTTCTCGGCCGTGCCCTGGATCTCGACGATCCCGCCGCCATCGGTCAGCACGAAATTGGCATCCGCCTCGGCATTGCTGTCCTCGACATAATCCAGGTCCAGCACCGCCTGCCCCTCGTACAGCCCGCACGACACCGCTGCCACCTGCCCGATGAGCGGAACAGCCTTGATCACATTCATCTTTACCAGATGCTTGAACGCGATCGACAGCGCCACCCAAGCCCCGGTGATCGACGCACAGCGCGTGCCGCCGTCGGCGTTCAACACGTCGCAATCGAGCGTGATCGTCATCTCGCCCATCGCCGCACGATCGACCACCGCACGCAGGCTGCGCCCGATCAGCCGCTGGATCTCCTGCGTCCGGCCGGACTGCTTGCCCCGCGCCGCCTCGCGATCGCCCCGCGTATGCGTCGCCCGCGGCAACATGCCGTATTCGGCCGTCACCCAACCCTGACCCGAATTGCGCATGAACGGCGGCACCCGGCTCTCCACGCTCGCCATGCACAGCACCTCCGTCCGCCCCATCCGGATCAGGCACGAGCCCTCGGCGTGATGGGAAAACCCGGTGGAGAACGAAACTTCCCGCAGCATATCCGCCGCGCGGCCTGATGGACGCATGTGACTGTCTTCCGTGACTGATGGGCCTGCCCTATGACGGCCCGCGACAAACCGCGCAAGTCAGGAGATCAACAATGACCGCTATCGCACTCGGCATCATCGGCGCCGGCATCATGGGCGGGCGCATGCTCCGCGCCGCCATCGAACACGCGGCCGACAGCGTCCGCATCGCCGGCATCTGGGATCCCTCGCCCGACGCCCTCGCGCGGATCGCCGCCGAACTGCCCGCCATCGCGCAATTCCCCTCGCCCGCAGCCCTCATCGCCGCCTCGGACGCTGTCTACATCGCGTCCCCGCCGGCGTCTCACCTCGCCCTCACCGGCATGGCGCTCGCCGCCGGCCGCGCCGCCTTCTGCGAAAAACCCCTCGCCTCCGACGTTGCCGCCGCCGCCGCTTTCGTGGCCGCGCACCAGGGCGCCCGCGCCGCTGTCAACTTCCCGATGGCCTCCTCCTTCGCGGCCGAACGCATCCGCGCCTGGCTCGCCGAAGGCGCCATCGGCACGCCGGTTTCCCTCGACATCGACGTCGCCTTCGCCACCTGGCCGCGCGGCTGGCAGATGGCCGCCGCATCCTGGCTCGATGGCCGCGCCGAAGGCGGCTTCACCCGCGAAGTCGTCTCCCACTTCCTGTTCCTCAGCCACCGCCTGTTCGGCCCCCTTGCCGTCCTGCAGGCCAGCGCCAGCTTCGATGCGCCCACCCAGTCCGAGCGCCGCATCGCCGCCCGCCTCACCGCCGGCACCATGCCCATCACCCTCACCGGCGCCATCGGCACCACCCCGAAGGACGACCACAACACCTGGACCCTGACCGGCAGCACCGGCGCCATCCGCCTGCGCGACTGGGCCTATGCCGAACGCCTCATCGACGGCCAATGGCAGCCCGACGCCGACGCAATGCCGCAGGACCAGACCCGCCCCCTCGTTCTCAAGCGCCAACTCGCCGGGCTCGCGGCCCTCACAAGGGGCCAACCCCACCCGCTCGCCACCTTGGCGGAAGCCTTTGCCGTGCAACGGGCGGTCGAAACCATCCTGTCCGCCGCCTGAGACCCGGCATCACCGCAGGTCTCGATGATCCGACCCCGCAGAGGGTTCCAGCCGGGTGATGCGCGATGTCATCCGGCTGCGATGCGGCCGTCACCGTCCGATCGTTGCGCCATCCGACATCATCGCCCGGCCGCGAGTTCAGGCTGGCCCGGCATGGTCGTGGCCACTGAACGCGCCCAATCCGCCGGCGCGCCCGGCAGCGCAATGACGAACATTGCCCCATCCTCTCGGTTTGTCGCCGAGAGCGTCCCCCCGATATCCTCGATAATGCGACGGCAAATCGAGAGCCCGAGGCCGGTGCCCTTGCCCTGCTCCTTCGTCGTATAGAACGGCTCGAAAATCCGGGGCAGCACCGCCATCGGGATGCCCCCCGCATGATCCGCCACCGTGATCAACACCCTGCCGCCGCGCCGCGCGATGGCGATCTCGATCGTCCGCTCCCGATGCCCGGCCGCCCCCTGCGCCGCATACTCGTCGCACGCATTGGCCAGCAGGTTCATGATCACCTGCTCGAACGGCGCCACATGCCCCACCACCGGCACCGGCCCCGACCAAGACTCGGGCCCCGACCCAGGCTCCGGCGCGAACCGCACCTCCACCAGCGCGTCATTCAGCCGCGCCTGCATCATCGCGACACCATCGGATACCGCCGCGATCACATCGAACGGCGCGGGCGCCTCGTTGTCGCGCCGGCTGAACGCCCGCACCCGGCGGATCACATCGGCCGCCCGCTCCGTAAGCGAGACCAGCCGCTCGATCCGCTCGTCGATCGCTTGGCGGTTCTTCACATCAGCCGGCACCTCATAGGCCAGCGTCTCCGCGTGCAACATGATTGCAGAGAGCGGCTGGTGCAGTTCATGCGCGATACCCGCCGCCATCTCGCCCAGGAACGACAGCTTGGACGCCTCGCCCAGTTGATCCCGCAGCAGCGCCTCGTCCGTGATATCGCTCAGGAAGCACACCAGCACGCCGCCCTCGCTCGTGCGCTGCTCCAGATTGTAGGTATCGCGCATCCGTCGCGTCCGCCCATCGCCCAGCGTCATGTTGAATTCGATGGAAGCGGTATCCTCCTTCAGCGCCCGCGTGATCGCTTCATGCCGCAGCGCCGCGCTCTCGGGCCCCGCAAACCGCTCAAACCCGCCGGGTCGCGCCACCAGCGCCATAGGATAACCGGTCACCCGGGGGAAGGATCGCGACAGGAAGTTCAGCCGTATCGCATAGGACCCATCCTCCCGCCATGCGACATTGATCTCATACAGCACCCCCGGCGCCGCCTCGGTAATCTGCTCCAGTCGCCGCGTCATCACCGACAGGCTGGCTGCCGCCGCGCGCTGTTCCGTCACATCGTGCAGCGTGCTGATGAAACGCGGCTGATCCGCCCCGTCGCCCGTCACCGGCAACACCGTCGAGACGATCTGCACCCACACGATCCGCCCATCCGGCGGGACAATGCGATATTCCGCCCGCAGGACCCCTCCCTGCTCCGCCAACACCTTGGCATTGCTGAGCGCGCGTGGCCGATCATCGGGATGGAAGCGGACCAGCAACGGATTCGCCTCCAACTCCACCGGTTCCACGCCCAGCACCGTACGGCTTGACGGCGAAACAAAATGGAACCGCCATCCATCCCCGGCGATGGACCACAGCAGCACGACATCATGGATATTGTCCGTCACCTGACGGACCTTGGCCATCGCCGCCTCGCTGCCCTCGCGCGCCGCCCGCGCCCCCTGCGCGCGCTCCCAAACCGACAGCGCGGTCGTCCCGAGCACGATCGCCAGGATCAGCATAATCCCGCCCGCAGCCATGATGATGTCCGAGCGCACCGCCCGCGCCTCGGCCATCTCGATCACCCCGGCCATCTCGCGCGTCAGCACCAGCACCAGGCCCACCTGCGCCGTCCGCTGCAACACCGTCAGATAGCGCTGCCCATCATCGCCCTGCAGGACCGCAGAGGCCACCCCCGCATCCTCCACTTCCCGCATCAGCTCAGCCGGCATGCTCGCCAGCGGAAACCGCCCGCCACTCACCCCGAGCAGCACCCCGTCGCCCCGGAACACGGCGCCCGACCGAGACCTGTCGGGCTGGCGGCGATCCACGCTGTCCACCATCCGCTTGGCGTTGATCGACACCACACTGATCGCCTGCAACCGCCCCTGGGTGTTGTAGATGCCGCGCGAATACTGCACGGTTTCCAGGCGGCTCACCCGCCCGATCACCGGCCGGCCGACAAACACCCGCGCGCCCCCCTTGGCGATCCCTCGATAATGCTCCCGATCCGCGAGGTTGATCACGCCTAGCGTATCCGTCGTCGTCGTCCACAGCAACAGCCCGTCAGCATCCATCGCGGCGACCTGCTCGACCGCGCTCCTGGTGAATGCGATCGTCTCCCGCAACTCGGCCAGCGCCGCAGCCGCCACCCCCGAGTTGCGCATCTGCTCCACGCTCAGAAGCCTTGCCATCGCATGCAGCGCGTCGTATTCCTGAAGCCGGCGATCCAGATCCGCGGCGCCATACTCGGCATCGCGCGCCGCCTCCCGAAATGCGGCCTCGACATCGGCCTCGATGATCCGGCTGTGGCGCAGGGCTCCATAGCCCACCAGCAGCGCCACAACACTCAACACAATCAGTCCGCCCCACACGGCGACCCGCGCCCATGCCCGAACCCAACGCCCCAGCGCCACGCCGCCTGCAAAACGGATCATCACAGCCCTCGTCAGCCGGTTCACCGCAGCGCCGAGGCGGTCCCAAAACCGCCGAGTGCTCTGCTATGCCGAGGTGGTTGTCACAAAATCGAGCCCGGTCGCCCAGGTTAGGAAATGTATAGCGCGACGCGGATCGTGACGCAGTCGCTATTTTTTTATATAATTGTCAAGCAAATGATAAAATCTATTGAAGCAGCTTCCACGTGCCGTCCTCGACGGTGATCAGCACCAGGGCCCGCGCATCGGTCCCGTTATGGTTGGCCGCCGACATCGCATAAACCCCGCATGTCCCATACAAATCCTTCACCTGCTCGATCGCATCGCGCAACGCCGCGCGGAATGCGGCCGTGCCCGGCTGCCCCCCCTGCACCGCGCCCGGCAGCGCCGCCGCGAACACCATGAACGCGTCCCACGCCCAGGCTCCGAACAACGAGCGGCTGTTCGGCCCGAACTTGCCTTCATAGAGTTGCACATACGCCATCGCCGCCTGCTTCATCGCGTTGGTCTGCGGCAACTGCTCCGCCACCGTCACCGCACTCGCCGCCAGGATCATCCCGTCCGCCGCCTTTCCCGCCACCCGCAGGAAATCCGGATTGGCGATGCCCATATTGTGCACCACCACCCCCTTGAACCCCCGCGCCTTCAACTCGATCACCGACAAGGCCCCCGGCGTGCCGGACGCGGCGATGAACACCGCTCCCGGGTTCTTCGCCAGTATCTTCAGCGTCTGCGGCGTCACCGACGTATCGGCCGGCGCATACCGCTCGTCGCCCAGCCACGCGATCCCCCGCTTGGCCGCCTCGGCCTTGGCGGCCACCACGAACGCATCGCCAAACGCCGTCGAAAGCGCGATCGATGCCACCGATGTGACCCCCTGCGCCTTCAGCCGATCAAACGGCGCCGTCAGCATCAAAGCCTCCGACGCCGGCAGTTTGAACGCCCAGCGCCGATTGCCCTCCTGCGGCACGATCACCGCCTCCGACCCCGCCAGGCTGATGAACGGCGTCCCCGACTTGCCCGCCGCATCCAGCACCGCGAGGCTCGTCGGCGTCACCGTCGGCCCGATCACCAGATCGACCTTCTCCTCCGTCACCAGTTTCAGAAACGCCTTCACCGCCGCGGTGCTGTCCGAGGCATCATCGAGCACCACGAAGCGCAGTTTCTGCCCCGCGATCTCGCGCGGCAGCATGTCGATCACATTGCGCTCCGGAATCCCGAGCGAGGCCCCCGGCCCGGTCAGCGACAACACCGCGCCGATCGTCACATCCGCGCGCGCCACCCCGGCCAAGCCGACCACACAAGCCACAACCAATGCCGCACGCCGCATCATGACCAATCCCCTGACAATTCCGGAACGCCCATCCGATCACGCCCGCTCCAACGCTTTGTTCGATTGCCTGATGATTTTTGGCGATTCCGCCAAAAATCATCAGGCTCTAAAACCCCAGCGGCCGCAAAAACCCATTGATCGCGTCCGCCACCACATCGGGCGTCTGCACCGCCATGAAATGCCCGCTCTCGATCGCCATGAACCGCGCCCCCGGAATTCCGGCCGCGATCGGCTCCACCACCGCGGGCGGGCGCAACCGATCCTGCGTCCCCGCCACCGCCAGCACCGGACACGCAATCGCCCCCAGCACCGAGCCGAGTTCGGCATGGATCAACATCCGGTAGATATTGGCATACGACCGCGGATCATTGGCGATCCACCGTGCCCGGAATTCGCGATACACCGCCGCATCATGGCGCACCTCCGGCGGATAGGAGCCCGCGAAACTCTCCTCCACCACCGCTGCCATCCCCAGGGCCTCGGTCTGCGCCACACGCTCCAGCATCCCTGCCCGCCGCTCCGCCGCCATTCCCGTCGCGGGCGCCATCGCCACCACCGCGGCCGTCCGCTCCGGATACAGCCCGGCAAACGTGAGCGCGATCCCCGCCCCCACCGCACACCCCGCCAAGGCCACGCGCCCGGTGATCCCCACCGCATCCAGCAGCGCCGCGATATCGCCCGCCATCGTCTGAAACGTCACGGGCAGCGCCAGCTTCTCCGATTGTCCGGCGCCCCGCCAATCATGCCGCAGCACCAGCCGCCCCGGCCGCAACGCCGGCATCACCTGGTCCCAACTCTCCAGCGTCCCGCCCATCTCATGCACCAGCACCAGGGGCGTGCCCCCCTCGCCAGACACCTCATAGCGCAGCGCCGTGCCGTTCACCTCGGTCCAGTTCATCGCCTATTCCTCATCCGCAATGTCAGGCGCCCGCAACACCCCGCACGCCGCGGCGAACCGCAACGGCGCCCCGGTGCGTGCCTGCAATGCCGCGCGCGACACCTCCTCGATCACCTCCAGCACCACAAACCCCGCCTGCGTCACCTCGATCACCGCGATATCGGTATAGATCCGCTTCACACAGCCCGGCGCCGTCAGCGGCAAGGTGCAGGCTTCCAGCAACCGCGCGCCCCCCGAGCGCGTGTTGTGCTCCATCATCACCCACACCGCCTTGGCCGAGGCCGCCAGATCCATCGCGCCGCCCACCAGCGGCCCCTTGTCCGGAATCCGGCTGTCCCAGTTCGCAAGGTCCCCGTTCGCTGCGACCTCGAAGGCGCCGAGCACCGTCACATCGATATGCCCGCCCCGGATCATCGCGAACGACCACGCACTGTCGATCACCGTGCCCCCCGGGGCGATCGTCACCCGCCGGCTGCCGGCATCCACCAGATCGGCATCCGCCGCCTCGGCCGCCGCGAGCGGACCCATCCCGATGATCCCGTTCTCCGACTGGACCACCACCTCAAGCCCGGCCCGCACATAGTCCGAGCAATTCACCGGCATCCCCAACCCGAGATTGACCAGCATCCCGTCCCAGAAATCCTGCGCCGCCCGCCACGCGATCTGCCGCCGGTTCAACACCCCCATCACACGCCTCCCGCCACGATAACCCGGTTCACATAGACGCCCGGCAACTCCACCAGCTCCGGCGCGATCGGCGCGTCCTGCACCGCCCGCACTTCCGCGATCGTCAGCTTCGCCGCGGTCGCCATCGCCGGCCCGAAATTCTTCTGCGCATATCTGAACGTCATATTGCCGAACCGATCCGCCACATCGCCGCGCACCAGCGCCACATCGGCGACCAGCGCCTCCTCCAGCACATAATCCCGCCCGCCGAAGCGCCGCGTCTCCTTGCCTAGCGTCAAATCCGTCCCATACCCCGACGGCGTGTAGAATGCCGGAATCCCCGCGCCGCCGGCCCGGATGCACTCCGCGAACGTCCCCTGCGGCAGTGCCACCAACTCGATCTTGCCGTCCTTCCACAATTGCTCGAACGCCGACAGCCCCTTCCCCCGCCCGCGCGCCGCCGAACAGATCACCTTCGCCACCATCCCCGCCTCGATCAGCGTATGGGTGAACGACAACGGATGCGTCGCCGAATTGACGATCAGCGTCAGCCCCCGCACCGCCCGGTCGCGCAGCGCAAGCACGAGGTCGTTGGCAAACCCCGCCCCCCCGAAGCCCGAGATCATCACCGTGGCACCGTCCCGCACATCCGACACCGCCGCCGCAGCCGAACCCACCCGCTTGTCGATCGCCACCCTGAGACCTCCGATTGTCGTTGGCCCGATGCTGCCCGCCCCCCGCAGGGGGGTCAACTCCAGCCACCCCGCAGGGGGGTCAACTCCAGCCACCCCGCAGGGGGGTCAACTCCAGCCGCCCCGCAGGGCGGGGTCACATTTCAGACCGCCTTCACCGGGCGGCCCGCAGATGGCAGTATGCGCAATGGAGAAATATGATGATTCGCGAGTCGAGAATGTTGCTGCATTGGTCGCCCCGGTCGCCTTATGTGCGAAAGGTGATGATTGCCGCGCATGAACTGGCGCTTGAAGGGCGGATTGACACGGTGCGCACCGTTGTTGGCGGAACCACCCCCCATCTTGAGCTGATGGAAGACAATCCACTCGGCAAGCTGCCGACATTGATTCCGGCCGACGGCTCGGCGATTTATGATTCGTTCGTCATCCTCGAATATTTCCACAGCCTCAACCCCTCCGCCGGCCTGATTCCGGCCACGGGCCCCGCCCGCATCCTGGCGCTGCGCCATCACGCGCTGGGCAACGGCATGCTCGACATCCTGCTGCAATGGCTCGGCGAACGCGGCCGCCCGCCCGAGCGCCAGTCCGAACCGCATATCGCCCTGTGGCGCGGCAAGATCGCCGCCTGCCTCGAAGCGCTCGACACCGAGGCCGACGCCCTCGCCGCCACCCCGTTCGCCATCGGCCACATCGCCATCGGCGTCGCGCTCGGCTACCTCGATTTCCGCTTCAAATCCGAACCCTGGCGCCCCGGCCACGACCGGCTCGCCGCCTGGTACGACAGCTTCGAGCGCCGCGAATCCGCCCGGGCCCACGCCGCCGCCGACGACATCTAGCCGATGGCGCCCTACCCGAGCGATCACGCCCGCCCCGCGGTCCCCTTCCTTGTCGCCACCGCCGCCATCATGGTCTTCACCACGATGGACGGCGTCGTCAAATCCCTCCCCGCCACCATCCCGGTCATGCAGATCGTGGCGATGCGCTTCGCCTTCGGCATCCCCATGGTCCTGGCTGCCATGCGCCTGTCCGGCGGCGTGTGGCCAAGCCTTGCCTCGTGGAAGGCCAACGCCCCGCGCGGCCTGCTGTCGATGGCCTCGACCCTGCTGTTCTTCACCGCGCTGCGCCACCTTCCCTTCGCCGAGGCCCTGTCGCTCAGCTATGTCGGCCCGCTGATGGTCGCCCTCATCGCCGCCGCAGTCCTGGGTGAACGCCTGCGCCTCGGCGTCATCGGCCCCATTCTGCTCGGCCTCGCCGGCGTCGGCGTGATCGCCCACGACTCGCTCACCCGCCATACCGGCCTCAGCACCGATCTCATCGGCATCGCCGCCGCCATCGGTTCGGCCCTGACATACGCCATCGGCAACGTCCTGCTGCGCAGCCAGGCCCAGCGCGACCACGCCACCTCGATCGTGCTCATCCAGCATATCGTGCCCACGCTCCTCGCCACCCCCCTGGCCATCGCCGGCTGGGAAGCGCCGAGCACCACGATATGGATGGTGTTCCCTTTGCTCGCCCTCTTCGGCGTGACCGGCCATTTCCTCCTGGTCTGGGCATTCGGCCGTGCGCCGGCCGGCGTGCTGGCCGTCGTGGACTACCTCGCCTTGCCCTACGCCGCCCTCATCGGTTTTCTCTTTTTCGGCGAAATCCCCACCGCCGCGATGTGGCTGGGCGCCGCCTTCATCGTCGCCGCCTGCCTCATCGTCACCCGCCAGAAAAAACAGGCACAAAAACAGGCACAAAAATAGCTAAACCGTCGAAGCACCGCCCAGGATCACCGTCACCTGGCTCGACAACACCCCGCCATTGCCATGCGCCAGCGCCACGTCGCAGCCCGCCACCTGCCGCGCCCCGGCATCGCCGCGCACCTGCCGCACAGCCTCGATCAACACCAGCAGCCCGTACATCCCGGGATGACAATACGACAACCCGCCGCCACTCGTATTCACCGGCAACATTCCGCCCGGCGCAATCGCCCCCCCGGAAACAAACCGCCCGCCCTCTCCTTTCGGACAGAACCCAAGGTCCTCCAGGAACAGGATCGTGTTGATACTGAACGCATCATACACCTGCGCGGTTTTCACCTCCCGCGCAGCAACGCCTGCCATCGCATAGGCAATCTCGCCAGACCGCCGCGCGCCCGTCACCGTCAAATCCGCCATGTTCGAAATCGAGGCGTGCGACACACACTCCCCCACCCCCAACACAAACGCCGGCGCCTGCCGCAACCCCCGCGCCCGTGCCGCCGACGTCAAAATAATCGCCCCCCCGCCATCCGTCACCAGGCAGCAATCCCGCACCGTCAGCGGATAACTCACCATCCGCGCCCCCAGCACCTGCTCGATGCTGAGCGGTTCCTTCTCCCACGCCACCGGATTCAGCAACGCCCACCGCCGCGCCGCCACCGCCACCTCCGCCAAATTCTCCCGCGTGGTGCCGAATTCATGCATATGGCGCGACGCCGCCAACGCATAGGCACTCGCCGGCATGAACGGCTTGTACGGCGTCTCATACGGATTGAACTCCCGCGGGCTCGCCGCCGCCCGGCTCACCGAACGCTGCGTCGAGCCATAGGCAATCAGCGCCACCTCGCACAACCCGTGCTCGATCGCCAGCATCGCATGCTGCACATGCGTCATGAACGACGACCCCCCGATCCCCGTCCCGTCCTGATAGCGCGGCTGCAGCCCGAGATACTCGCACAACGACAGCGTCGGCATCCGCAACTGCGCGCAGTTGGTGAACACCCCATCGATATCGGATAATTTCAGCCCACACTCATCGAGCGCACGCCGCGTCGCCTGCGCCATCAAATCAACCGGCGTCGTCCCCGCCGCAACCTGCCCCAACGCAGACTCCGCGGCAGCCACAACCGCAACACTGCCCCGCAGCAACCCGCTCATGCCCCGGCCTCCACATCGAACACCGGATAAGGCGGCTCCCCCGGATGCATCCGCACCCGCACCCGCATCCCGATCTTCACCGCCATCGGATCGATCCCCTCCACCCGGCTCATCATCCGGAAGCCCTCATCCACATCGATCAACGCCACATTATGCGGCGCCTCCCCCTTGGTATGGACCACCGTCGTCGCATAAACCGTGCCCAGCCCCTTAGACACACGCCACGCCAGCGCGGCCCCCGTCCCAGGCCCGATCACGCGCGGAAAAAACACCGCCGCCCCCGTCTCGCCATCCACCTGATACGCCAACTCGCCCTTCGCGCAATGCGCCACATATGTCCCATTCGGGGACTCCGTGCGCAAATCGCTCATACCCGCGTCTCCCGCACCATCGCATCTGCCCGCGTCTCGATCCCTGGCAGCAACGACACGCCCAACCCGTGCTTCGAGAAATCAACCCCGATCTGCCCATTGCTCACCGGCGGCACCGCCGTCACCAACTCGTTGTACCAGCCGGTATAGAACGCCCGCACACTCTCCTGGATCAGCGCATTCGGCGCATGCAGCGACATGTGGCACGACGCCATGAACACCACCGGCCCCGTGCAATCATGCGGCGCGATCGGCGTGTGCCAGGCCTCCGCCATCCCCGCGATCTTGCGCGCCTCCGAAATCCCCCCACACCAGCCGAGGTCAAGCATCACCACGCCCGCAGCCCCGGTCGCCAAATAATCCCGGAACGCATGCGTCATCGCCAACGTCTCGGACGCACAAACCCACGCCTTCGAATGCCGCCGATACTCCAGCAGGTCGCCCGGATTATCCAACCGGAACGGATCCTCGTGCCAATACGTGTCGAACTCCTCCAGCCGCCGCGCGAGCTTGCACGCCATCGGCAGGCTCCACAGCGAATGGAACTCCACCATGATGTCCATCCTGTCGCCCACCGCCTGGCGGATCTTCCGGAACGGCTCCAGCGCCGTATTCAACTCCTGCGGCGAAATATCATACCCCCCGGTCCGCTCGGCCGCGATGTCGAACGGCCATATCTTCATCGCCGTGATGCCCTGCTCCAACAGCGAATGCGCCAATTCGTCCGGCCGATGCAGGAACCCTTCGAGATCCTCGTACGGCCCCCCGGTCTCCCCCACATGCCAATTCGCCACCGCCTGGCTGCGCGTGTCGCGGATATATTTGTAGCCCGCGCATGTATTGTAGGTCCGGATCGAATCCCGCGCCCGCCCGCCCAGCGCATCCACCAGCGGCATGCCCGCCGCCTTGGCGAAAATATCCCACAACGCGATATTGATCGCCGAATTCCCCCGCATCTCGACACCTGTCGAGCGCCATCCCAGATAGGTCTGCAACCCCAGCATCCGCGCCTCGATATGCAGCGGATTCTGCCCCACCAGCTTCTGCGCCGCGGTTTCATGGATATAGGCCTCGACCGCCGCCGCCCCCATGAACGTCTCGCCCAGCCCGACCAGCCCCTCGTCGGTATAAATCCGTACCCAGATCAGATTGCCGAACTCCGCCAACCGGATCGTCTCGACCTTGGTGATTTTCATGTCCGCCGCCTCGCCCTTCTTCGTCCTTGGCGCTACTCTCGCTTCCTCACGCTCCCAAGACAACCCGCGGAACCCCCATGAAAATCGACCGCCTGCGCGCCTTCATGTCCCGCGACGCCAACCGCCCGCGGGTCCTCGTCGCCATCGACACCGATGACGGCCTCACCGGCTGGGCCGAATGCTACAACCACGGCCCCGACAACGCCCTCTTCCCCCTGCTCGACTACCTCTTCCCCTTCATCCAGGGCCAAGACCCCAGGCGCATCGAATACCTCATCCTCCACCTCACCCAGCAATGCCGCTTCCCCCCCGGCGCCCTCGGCCTCGCCGCCATCTCCGCCATCGATCACTGCCTGTGGGACATCTCCGCCAAAGCCCTCAACGTGCCGGTCTACCAACTCCTCGGCGGCCACACCCGCGAGCGCATCCGCGTCTACGCCGGCGTCTACACCGCCCCCGACCCCGCCGCCGCGCGTGACCAACTCGACCGCCTCAACCACGAATACGGCCTCACCGCCTTCAAACTCAGCCCCTTCCGCATCGACCTGCACGCCAACCGCTGGGGCGAAGTCGTCCGCACCAGCGCCGAATACTTCCGCCACCTCCGCGAAACCATCGACCCCGCCTACGAAATCGCCTTCGACGCCCACGCCCAGATATTCGAACCCATCCAGGCCATCCAACTCGCCAACGCCCTCGCCCCCTACGACCCGCTCTTCCTCGAAGAACCCATCCGCATGGAAAACATCGAGGCCTGGGGCGCCATGAAGGCGCAAATGAACTGCACCCTGGCCACCGGGGAAAGCCTCTACAACCGCTTCGACTTCCTCCGCCTGCTCGCGGTCAAAGGCGCCGACATCATCCAACCCGACATCTGCGTCGTCGGCGGCCTGCTGGAGATGCGCAAAATCGCCGCCATCGCCGAAGCCCACTACGTCACCATCGCCCCCCACAACCCGATGGGCCCGCTGGCCACCGCCGTCAACGTCCACTTCGCCGCCGCCCAACCCAATTTCCGCATCCTCGAATACCGCCTGCCGCACCAGGCCCCCTACGTCACCGACCCCTATCTCCCCAAAAACGGCTACCTTGAACTCAGGCCCGATCGCGCCGGCTGGGGCGTCGAGATCAACGAAGACCTCATCAAAACCCCGGTCGCCACGCATTGGCAGCGCAAGATCGCCTTTCGACCGGATGGGTCTACGGCGTATGTTTGAGGGGAAGGAAGCGCTTCTTTTTTGAAAAAAAGAAGCAAAAAACTTTTATCCGCTTGGCTTTGCGGGAGATGGCCAATCTCCGTCAACTCCGAAACAAACGAGTGAAGTTTTTTTGCTTCTTTTTTTTCAAAAAAAGAAGCGCTTCCCTACCCCTGATACCGAAACCGCGTATGAATACTCCGCGCCCTGGGATCCGGCCGCGGAATCGCCGACAGCAGCGCTCGCGTATACTCATGCGACGGTTCATCGCACACCTGCCCGGTCTCCCCCGTCTCCACCACCCGCCCGCGATACATCACCGCCACCCGGTCGCACATATACCGGATCACCCCGATATCGTGGCTGATGAAGATATACGACAGCCCCAACTCGTCCTGCAGCTTGATCAGCAGATCCAACACCTGCGCCCGGATCGACACATCAAGCGCCGAGGTCGCCTCATCCGCCACAATGATCCGCGGCTTCAACGCAATCGCCCGCGCAATCCCGATCCGCTGCCGCTGCCCGCCCGAAAACGCATGCGGATACCGCTCCCGCCAGGCCGGCTCCAGCCCAACCTGCTCCAGCAGCGCCGCCACCCGGTCATCAAGCGCCCGCCCACTCGCCAACCCATTGACCAACAACGGCTCACCCACGATCTGCGCCACCGTCATGCGCGGATTGAGCGAGGACATCGGGTCCTGGAATATCATCCGGATCTCGCGCCGGCACGCCTTCAACGTCGCCGCATCGGCGCGCGCCAGATCCACCACCGAGCCATCGGCGCGCCGATAATCCATCCGCCCGCCGGTCGGATCATAGACCCGCAGCAAACACCGCCCCAGCGTCGTCTTGCCCGACCCCGACTCCCCCACCACGCCGAGGGTTTCGCCCGGCTGCAACGTCAGCGCAACATCATCGACCGCTTTGAACGGCGCCTTGGCCGGCCCGAAATGCATCGCAAGCCCACTCACCTCCAGCACCGGCGGCTGCGCCACCGCGATTTGCCGCTCCGCCCGCAATTCGGACTTTGCTTCGAGCTTCAACACCGAGCCGATCAACATCCGCGTGTAATCATCCCGCGGCGCATGGAAAATCCCATCCACCGGCCCGGTCTCCATCACCCGGCCGCGATACATCACCAACACCTGGTCCGCGATCTCCGCCACCACGCCCATGTCGTGCGTGATGAACATCACCGCCATGCCATACTCGGCCTGCATCCGGCGGATCAGATCGAGGATCTCCGCCTGCGTCGTCACATCGAGCGCCGTGGTCGGTTCATCGGCGATCAACAGCGACGGATTGCACGCCAGCGCCATCGCGATCATCGCGCGCTGGCGCATGCCGCCGGAAAACTCGAACGTATAGCGGTCGATCGCCGTCTCCGGCTTCGGGATCTCCACCTGCCGCAACAATTCGATCGTGCGCGCCCGCGCGGCGGCCTTGTCGAGCCCCACATGCAGGCGCAACACCTCGACAATCTGCTGCCCGATCGTGTGCACCGGCGAGAGCGAGGACATCGGCTCCTGGAAAATCATCGCGATCTCGGCACCGCGAATATCCCGTATCTCCCGGCCGCGCGGATCGAGCTTGGCGAGATCCACCGTCCCGCCGCCCCGCCGATGCAGGATCATCTCCCCCCCGGTGATCCGCCCGGGCGCATCGACGATCTGCAGGATCGACCGCGCCGTCACCGACTTGCCGCTGCCCGACTCCCCCACGATGCACAATGTCTCGCCCCGGCGCACCGTGAACGACACATCATCAACCGCCTTCAACACCCCCTGGCGCAGCGGAAACGAGGTCGCGAGCCCGCGCACCTCCAACACCGGCGCACCCATGCCCTGATCCAAGCTCATTTGTTGTACGGGTCCGCCGCATCGCGCAGCCCATCGCCCAGGAAATTCAACGCAATCACCGCGATCACCACCGCCACCCCCGGCGCGAACAGCCACGGCGCCGTCGCGATCGAGCGGATATTCTGCGCCTCGCGCAGCAACACCCCCCAGGAGATCGTCGGCGGCTGCAACCCAAGCCCCAGGAACGACAACGACGTCTCCGCCAAAATCATCGCCGGCACCGCGAGCGTCATGGAGGCGATGATGTGCGAAGCAAACGACGGCAACATATGCCGAAAAATGATACGCCCCTCGGACGCCCCATCCAGCCGCGCCGCGGTTACAAACTCCTCCGTCCGCAACGACAAAAACCGCCCCCGCACCACCCGCGCCAACTGCGCCCAGCCCGTCAGCGACAGGATCAGCGTGATACAAAAATAATTCAGCGCCGCCGGCCAGTCATGCGGCAGGGCTGCGGCCATGGCGAGCCAAATCGGAATCGTCGGCAACGACAGCACAAACTCCACCACCCGCTGCAAGACGAAATCGATCCGCCCGCCATAATACCCCGATATCCCCCCGATGATCACCCCGATCCCAAGCGAGAGGAACACCCCCACCAGCCCCACCGTCAGCGAAATCTGCGCACCCTGCATGATCCGGCTGAACACGCAGCGCCCCAACCGATCCGCCCCGAACAGAAACAACGGCTGCCGCACTTCGCTCGATACCACCAGATGCGTGCGCGCCGTAGTCAACCCCAGCACCGAATAGGCATACCCCTCGGCAAAGAACTGGAGATAAACCTTGCGCGAACCATCCTCGACATAAACCGACGCGAGGCTCACCGGGTCCCGCTTCAACACATAGGGGTGAATATACGGCCGCACCGCCGGCAACCCGCCATCGCCCCATTCGAGCAGATGCACGCCCTGCGGCGGATGAAACGCGGTCCGCGCATTCTGCTGCACCGGATCATTGACCGCGAAAAACCCCGGCACCGCAGCCACCGCATAAAACGCAGCCACAATCACCAGCCCCGCCATCGCCAACCGGTGGCGCCGAAACGCCCACCACATCAGCATCCATTGCGAAGCAACAGCAAACCGCGCCGGCGCGGCGGCAGCACCATCGGACATAGCCCTACTCCAGCCGAATGCGCGGATCGACCAGCGCCAGCAGCACATCGCTGATCAACGTGCCCACCAGCGTCAGCGCACAAATCAACAACACGAACGCACCGGCCAGATACATGTCCTGGCTCATCAAGGACTGCAACAACAACGGCCCCGCCGTCGGCAGATTGAGCACGATCGCCACAATCACCGACCCCGAAACCAGGTTCGGCAACAGCCAGGCGATCGTGGAGATAAACGGGTTCAACGCCAGCCGCACCGGATAGCGAAACAGCAGCGTCATCTCCGACAGCCCCTTGGCCCGTGCCGTCGTCACATAGGGCTTGCTCAATTCATCCAGCATATTCGCCCGCATGATCCGGATCAGGCTCGCCGTGCCGGATACCGCCAGAATGATCACCGCGATCCAGATATGCGACATCAGATCGACGAACTTCCAGAAACTCCACGGCGCCGTCAGATATTCCTGCGAAAACAACCCGCCGACATCCTGGCTGAAATACATCGCCGCCACATACATCAACACCAGCGCCAGCAGAAAACTCGGCACCGCGAGCCCCAGAAAACTAAAGAACGTCGCGACATAATCCCCCAGCGAATACTTCTTCACCGCCGAATACACCCCCACCGGCAGCGCGATCGCCCAGGTCATCAGCAGCGTCGTGAACGTCAGCACCAGCGTGAGCCCCATCCGCTCCCAGATGAGATCCCCCACGGGCTGCTGCCATTCGAAGCTGAACCCGAAATCGCCGCGCAGCACGATGCCGCTGATCCAGCGCCAGTACTGCACGATCATGGGCTGGTCGAGCCCGAAGCGCGCGCGCAGTTCGGCCGCCGTATTCTGATCCACGATCTCGTTCGATGCCGCCAGGGTCGCGATATAGTTGGTCACGAAATCCCCCGGCGGCAGCCGGATCAAAATAAACGCCAGGATGGAGATGACCCCCAGCGAGGGGATCATCCACAACAGCCGCGTTGCGACAAACCTCAGCACGCCAGCGCGCCCATCACCCGAGGTAATATTGCTGCGGCAGCGACGGCCCCGGATTCGGCCAGCTCCACGATGACGGCATTTTCACCGGCACATTGCGCAGCTTGTTGGACGCAATCCCGAACGCATTGACCGCGAGACAAATCCCCACCGTCTCGAACGCCTCGGCCGTGATATCGAACAGCGCCTTCATCGCCGCCGCCCGCTTGGCCATATCGGCCGTGCCGCGCGCCGCGTCGAACAGCTTCATCCGCTGCTTCTGGCTCTCCGGCGGCTCCTCGCCTTCCTTGCCGTTGGACACATACCATTGCGTCCAGGGGATCGCGTAGCGCGAGCCCTGCGGATGCTGCGCAAAGAAATCGCGCGGATCGAGCATCGGATCGAGCCCGCCCGGCCCCGGCCACACCGCGCAATCATGCTCGTTGTTGTCGCCCCGCGTGTAATAGAGCGACCGTTCGATCGTATTGACCTTGCAGTCGATCCCGATCTCCGCCCAGTGCCGCTTCACCAGTTCGAGCGTATCGACCAGATCCGGATACAGCGTCGGGATCACGTCGATGGCGAAAAACAGCTTGCTGCCGTCCGGATGCACGCGCTGCCCGTTCTTGCGCGGATACCCCGCCGCATCCAGCATCGCCCCGGCTGCGGTCTTGTCATACTTGGTGAACTGCCGCGCCAGTGTCTCGTGATACCACGGATGCCCCGGCCGCGGCCCGGTCTGATACGGCTCGGACTGCCCGAGATACACGAGTTCGATGATCTCGCTCCGATCGATCGCCATCGACAGCGCCTGGCGCACCGATTTGTTGCCAAAGAATGCCCGCATAGCCGGATTTTTGTGCATCATGTTGAAATACATCTGGCATTGCTGCGCCCCGGAATTGACCAGCTCGACCAGCCGATACCCCCCCTTGGCCGCGTTCTGCGACAGGGTCGGCTTGTTCTGCAGCGTGTCGATATGCCGGTCCTGGATATCGAGCTTGCCCGAGATCACATCGAGCATCAGCGATTCGACATCCTGGGAAATGCTGAAATTGAGCGCATCGATATAGGGCAACTGCCGCCCCTCGGTATCGACCTGCCAGAAATACGGATTGCGCCGCATCAACACCCGCGTCGCACCCCCGCTATAGGGCTCCTGCACCACCCACGGGTCCAGCACCGGCTTCTCCGGATTGCCCCAGCGCAGCGGAATTTCGATATCGCCCAGCTTGGAGCGGAACAGCGCCCCCCAATCCGAAACATTCGCCGCCTTCACCAGGTCGGCCACCTTGTTGTTGTATTTCGGATGGAACTGCGCGCCATAATGTTTGGCAAACAACGTCGGATGCTGCCCCAGCGGCGTCGCCATGATTTCCAGGAACAGCGCATAGGGCGCCTCGAAGGTGAACTTCACCGTGGTGTCGTTGATCTTGCTCGCCACGCCCGGCTTGTTCGCAATCACCAGCGGCGACGGCACCGAGCGATACAGTTCCGAATTCTTGCAGCAATCCTCGATCGCGAACACCACGTCATCGGCGGTGAACGGATGCCCGTCCGACCATTTCATGCCGGGCCGCAAATGGAACGTGAACTCGGTCGAGGCCTCGTTGACTTCCCATTTCTCGGCCACATTCGGCAACACCTCGGTGAACGTCGCGTTCCAGCGCACCAGCCCCTGGTTGCCCACCATGCGCAGGATGCCGTTGTGATCCGCGCTGCCCCGCAACCCGCGCCGCAACTGCCCGCCATAGGCGCCCGCCTTCTCCACCGGCACCACCACCAGCGGCGAAGCGCCGACCCGATCCGCCAGCTTCGCCAACTTGCCCTCGGCCACAAGCGCTGCCAAACCGGGTGCCTCCTTGGCAGCACCCTGTGCCATCGCCGGCGCCGCCGACATCGCCGCCGCACCCGCCACAAACGCCCGCCGTCCCAGGTTCGTCATCATCGCCTCCCTTTGGTCCGGCATCTCTGCACCGGATCGCACGTTCCACTCCGAAGCCATCGGATGGGCATTTTCTGGTTCCTTTTTTCAAAAAAGAACAGCACTTCTTTTTTGGGGAAAAGCAGCACAAAACTTTTATCCCTCAGAAACGAGGGCGCCCCCCCTGCCACTCGGGCTGATGCTTGCGCATTTCCTGACCATCGTCCCGTCGCCTGATGCCGCACGCGAGGAAATTCGCATGCAACGCCGCCAACGCCCCCCGGTCGAGCGTCACCCCAAGCCCCGGCCCCGGCGGGATCGCGAGCGCCCCCCCCTCGAAGCGCAACTTTCCTCCCTCGATCACCTCATCGACCTGCCACGGGTAATGCGAATCCGCCGCATAGGCCAGATTCGGCAACGTCGCCCCCACCTGCGTCATCGCCGCCAGGCTGATCCCCAGATGCGAATTGGAATGCATCGAAATCCCCAGGCCAAACACCCGCCCGAGATGCGCCAAATGCTGCGTCGCGCGCAGCCCCCCCCAATAATGATGATCGCTCAGGATCACCTGCACCGCATTCAGCGCCAGGCTCTTCGGAATATGCCCGAACTCCACCGTCACCATATTCGTCGCCAGCGGCATCGTGGCCTGCTGCGCCACCGCCCCCATCTCCTCCAGCGTCCCCGTCGGGTCCTCCAGATACTCCAGCAACCCGTCCAACTGCGGCAACACCCGCAACGTCGTCGCCACGCTCCACCCCCCGTTCGGATCGATCCGCAACGGATGATCCGGAAACGCCGCGCGCAACGCCCGCAACGTCTCGATCTCGTAATCCGGCTCGAACACGCCGCCCTTCAGCTTGATCGAGCCAAACCCGAACCGATCCACCATCCGCCGGGTCTGATCGACCATCTGCGCATGGCTCACCCCCTCGCCCCAGTCATCCGCGGGGTAGCCGGGATCGCCGTGATGGCGCGCGAACTTGTAGAACAGATACGCCGAATACGGCACCCGATCCCGAATAGCGCCCCCCAGCAACACATGCAGCGGCACCCCGGCCGCACGGGCCTGCACATCCAGCAACGCCACCTCGAACGCCCCGAACGCCACATTCACCCGCCGCGTCCCGCTCGCCGGAAACATCGCCGCAGCCTCGTCCCGGCCATGCAGGATCTCGCTGATCCGCCGCCTTATACCATTGAAATCGTGAACACTCATTCCCACCAACGCCGGCCCGACAGCCGTGAGGTCCGCAAGCGTCACCGCATCCCCATAACTCTCCCCCAGCCCCAGGATCCCCGCCTCGCTCACCACCTCGATGATGCTGCGCAGCGCCCACGGTTCATGCACCCCCGCCACGTTCAGCAACGGCGGATCGCGAAACGCAATCGGCGTCACCCGCACCTCGGCAATCCGCAACGACCCACCCATCATTTCCTCCGACGCGACTGGCCTGCCATACTCCCCCACATCGCTTTCCGGGGAAACACCATGTCCGCACAAACCTTCGTCTTCGTCTCCTGCGCGAGCGACCAGCACATCACCACCCTGTCCTTCGACCCCGTCCTCGGCACGCTCCACGAACGCGCCCGCACCCCGATCCCCGGCCCCGACGCCACCGCCGCCGGCAGCCTCCCCCTGGCCCTCTCGCCCGACCGCACCCGCCTCTACGCCGCTCTGCGCGCAGCCCCCTGGACCGTCGTCACCTTCGCCATCGACCCCGCAACCGCCGGCCTCAGCCCCATCGGCCACGCCCCCCTCGCAGACAGCATGTGCTACCTCAGCACCGACGCCACCGGGCGCACCCTGTTCAGCGCCTCCTACAGCGGCGCCAAACTCGCCACCAACCCGATCGACGCCTCCGGCATCGCCGGCCCCGTCAGCCAGGTGCTCGACACCCCCCCCAAGGCCCACTCCGCCCTGCCCGACCCCTCCAACCGCTTCGTCTACGCCGCCTCCCTCGGCGGCGACGCCCTGCTCTGCCAAGGCTTCGACGCCGCCACCGGCCGCCTCTCGCCCGCCATCGCCGTCGCAGCCCGCACCAAGCCCGGCGCCGGCCCCCGCCACTTCGTCTTCGGCCCCGCCGGGCGCAGCCTCTACCTCGTCAACGAACTCGACGGCACCATCAACACCTACGCCCGCGACACCGACACCGGCGCCCTCACCGAACGCCAATCCATCTCCCTCCTGCCGGACGGCACCCCCTCCCCCGTCGCCGCCGCCGACATCCACCTCACGCCCGATGCCCGCTTCCTCTTCGCGAGCGAACGCAGCACCGACACCCTCAGCGGCTTCGCCGTCGACCCCGCAACCTTCACCCTCACACCGATCTGCCGCGTCCCCGCCGAACCCACCCCGCGCGGCTTCGCCATCGCCCCCACCGGGCGCTTCCTGCTCTGCGCCGGCCTCGCCTCGGGCGCCCTCGCCACCTACGCCATCGAACCTGACGGCACCCTCGTCCGCCGCGGCGCCGTCGCGGTCGGCGGCGGCGCCAACTGGGTTGAAATCATCACCCTCTGATCCCCCCAAGCCCCTTCTAACGCCAACCGCTTGTACGCTACACCTCATCCGCTATCGCAACCTCCGCAGGAGCCGCCCCCAATGGCCATGGGTGTCCAGAGCCGTCCCGGCCCCGCATCGGCCTTCGCCTCGCCGGAACTGCAGTCCCGCCTGCGCCTGCTGCTCGACCGCGTGATCGCTGCCCTCCTCCTTGTCGCCGGCGTCGCGCTGATCGTGGCCCTGGCGAGCTACGAGCCGACGGACCCCTCGCTCAACACCTCCACCCGCGAAGCCGCCCGCAACCTCGCCATGCTGCCCGGCGCCCTGACCGCCGACCTCCTGCTGCAAGGCTTCGGCCTCGCCGGCCTGCTGCCCGCCATCGCCGCCCTCGCCTGGGCCTGGCGCATCGGCACCCATCGCGGCCTCGGCGGCGTTCCCCTGCGCCTCGCCGCCCTGATCGCAGCCCTGCCCGTCCTCGCCGCGCTCATCGCCGCCGTGCCGATCCACACCACGTGGCCCGCCGCCGGCCCCGGCGGCGCCGCCGGCCGCCTCCTCGGCGGCCTCGCCGTCGCGGCCAGCGCCGACCTCCTCGGCCCCTATGGCGGCCTCGCCCTCTTCGCCCTTGGCGCCCTGCTCGCAGCGCTGCTGATGCTCCTCGCCCTCGGCCTGACCGCGCGCGACTACGGCGCCGTCCGCACCGCCGCCCAGGCCGGCATGGCGCAGAGCCGCGGCGCCGCCGGCCTGCTCTCCCGCCTCACCCGTCGCACTGCCGAGGCCTCCATTGGCCTGTTCCACCGCATCGACGGCACAGCCAACCCGGCCCAATCCGACAAACCCGCCGACAAGGCCCACCCCGCCGCCCACCCTGCGGCCCTGCGCGCCGAACCCCGCCTGGCCGTCCCCGGCCCCGCCGGCACCCCCGCAACCCCCGGCTTTCCCACCATCATCGCAGGCCCCATCCGCGACAGCCGCGCCACACCCACCACACCGGCCCTCCCCGCCGCCGCCTTGCGCAAGCCGACCGAACAAATCCCCCTCCCCCTCGAACAGACCTGGCAGTTCCCCTCGATGGACCTGCTCGCCCCCGCCCCCGACCGCGCCACCCTCGGCGGCCCCACCACCGAACAACTCGACGCCACCGCCCGCCTGCTCGAAACCGTGCTCGGCGAATACGGCGTCGACGGCCGCATCGTCGAACACACCGCCGGCCCCGTCGTCACCCTGTTCGAACTCGAACCCGCCCCCGGCATCCGCGCCGCCCGTGTCATCGGCCTCGCCGATGACGTCGCGCGCTCCCTCTCCGTCCTTGCCGTGCGGATCGCCACCGTCCCCGGCCGCAACGTCATCGGCATCGAGGTGCCTAACCAGATCCGCGACACCGTCTACTTCACCGAACTCCTGCACTCCCAACCCTGGATCACCTCCCAGGCCACCCTGCCCCTCGCCCTCGGCCAGACCATCGACGGCGAGGCCATCATTGCCGACCTCGCCCGCATGCCACACCTCCTCGTCGCCGGCACCACCGGCTCAGGCAAGTCGGTCGGCATCAACGCCATGATCCTCTCCCTGCTCTACAAACACGCGCCCGATGACTGCCGCATCATCATGATCGACCCCAAGATGCTGGAATTGTCGATCTACGAAGGCATCCCCCACCTCCTCGCCCCCGTCGTCACCGAGCCCGCCAAGGCCGTCACCGCCCTCAAATGGGCCTGCGGCGAAATGGACCGCCGCTACCGCTCCATGTCCCAACTCGGCGTGCGCAACATCGCCGGCTACAACGACCGCGTCGCCGAAGCCCGCGCCCGCGGCGAAGTCGTCATCCGCCGCGTCCAAACCGGCTTCGACAGCGAAACCGGCAAACCTGTCTTCGAGGAACTCCCCCTCGCCCTCGAAAAACTCCCCCTCGTCGTCATCGTCATCGACGAGATGGCCGACCTCATGATGGTCGCCGGCAAGGAAATCGAAATCGCCGTCCAACGCCTTGCCCAGAAAGCCCGCGCCGCCGGCATACACGTCATCATGGCCACCCAGCGCCCCTCGGTCGACGTCATCACCGGCACCATCAAAGCCAATTTCCCCACCCGCATCAGCTTCACCGTCATCAGCAAATTCGACAGCCGCACCATCCTCGGCGAACAAGGCGCCGAACAACTCCTCGGCCAGGGCGACATGCTCTACATGATGCTCGGCGGGCGCATCCGCCGCGTTCACGGCCCCTTCGTCGCCGACAAGGAAGTCGAAGCCGTCGTTGCCCATCTGCGCGCCCAGGGCGAACCCGACTATGTCGACGAAGTCACCGAAGCCTCCGACGACGACAACGAGCCCTCCCCCTCCGGCGCCGCGCTCGACAGCGAAATGTCCCTCTTCGACCAGGCGGTCGATCTCGTCTCCCGCGAGGGCAAAGCCAGCACCAGCTTCCTCCAGCGCCACCTCAACATCGGCTACAACCGCGCCGCCAAACTCATCGAGCAAATGGAAAAAGACGGCATCGTCACCGCCGCCAACCATGTCGGCAAACGCGAAGTCCTGGCCCGCCACACCAACCACGACATCGACTGACCCGCCGGCTCAGCCGCCCCCAGCGCCGAGGCGATCCTCAAGCCCTGATGATCGTCCCGATCCCGCCTTCGGTGAACAACTCCAAAAGACACGCATGCGGCAGCCGCCCATCCAGAATGACCGCCCCCTTCGCGCCGCGCTGCACCGCATCGACGCAGTTCTCGACCTTCGGGATCATCCCCCCCGAAATCATCCCGCTCCTGATCCCCGCCGCCACCGACTCCAGCGTCATCTCCGGGATCATCGTCTTGTTCTCGTCCAACACCCCCGGCACATCGGTCAACATCAACAGCCGCGTCGCCCCCAACGCCCCCGCGATCGCGCCCGCCACCGTATCGGCATTGATATTATACGTCTGCCCGTTCGCATCCATCGCAACCGGCGCAATCACCGGGATCAACCCCGCCCCCGTCAACGCATGGATCACCCGCACATCGACATGCTCGGGCTCCCCGACATGACCCAGATCCAGCACCCGCTCGATGCCGCTGTCCGGATCGCGCTTCATCCGCATCACCTTGCGCGCCCGGATCAATCCGCCATCCTTGCCGCAGATCCCAACCGCCAGCGCGCCCGCCTGGTTGATCAGCCCCGTGACATGCTTGTTGACCGTTCCGGCCAACACCATCTCCACCGCCTCCACCGTCGCATCATCCGTAACCCGCAGCCCATCGATAAAATTCGACTGGATATTCAGCCGCTTCAGCATCGCATTGATCTGCGGCCCACCGCCATGCACCACCACCGGATTGACGCCGACCTGCTTGAGCAACGCAATGTCCGAGCCGAACATGCGCGCCAGATGCTCCTCCCCCATCGCGTGGCCGCCATACTTCACAACGATCGTCGCCCCGGCATAGCGCCGCAGGAACGGCAGCGCCTGGGCCAGGATCTCGGCCTGCTGCTGGGCTGAACTGTGGTCGGTCGATGCGGTCATGGCGGATGTTTCCTCGCTGCGGGCCGCGGGGTTTTGCTGCGCCCCCGACGCCGGGTCAAGAGTGCGCAGCGCGCGCCGCTCAGACCGTCGTGATTTCCGTCCCCCCCTCGACGTTGATGTTCAACTCCGCAGGCAAACACAACAGATTGATCGACACGATATCGCCGAAAATATTCTCCCCGTCCCCGGCATAATTCTCCGGCGAAAACAGCCGCGGCAGATGCGCATAGAGCCGGTATTTCCACCCCAGCAGCAGCGCCACCAGTTCGGCCGAGCGCTCCGCGCGGTCATTCTCCACATACATCACCGGCCGCGTCCCCGCGATCAGCCCCGCGCCCCCCCGCAACGCCTCCACCTCCATCCCCTCCAGATCGAGCTTGATCACATCACACCGCACAAACCGCAACGAATCGAGCGTCACCAGCGGCACCGTCTCTCCCCCCGTCGCCTCGACCAGCGACACCCCGCCAAAATTATTGGGCTGATCCGGCGCCAAAACCGGCACCACGATCTGCCCCAACTCGGCCCCCACCGCCTGCTGCACCGCATGCACATTGGCACATGAATTCAACGCCAAATTGGCGCACAACGTCTGGAACACCACCCGCTGCGGCTCGAACGCCACCACCACACCCTCCGGCCCCACCAGGCGCGACAATGCCACCGTATGCGCCCCGATATTCGCCCCCACCTCGATCACCACCATCCCGGGCCGCACGAGATTGCTGAACAACTCAGTCTCGCCCGCCGAAAACTCGCCATATTTCCGCAGGCTCGCCCCCACGTAGCGGTCGTGCCGATTGAACAGCATCGGCCCACCCCGACACATCGCCACCTCGTTGAACCCATCGGACGGCAATGCAAACAGCGGACGGCTCATGGGAATCCCCTCAACGACACGATATAAGGCTGCATGATCCGAATAACCCACAGCATCAGTATCAGCGAGGACGAAATCGAGGAAAGCTTCATCCGCGCCTCGGGCCCCGGCGGCCAGAACGTCAACAAAGTCGCCACCGCCGTGCAACTCCGCTTCGCCGTCCGCACCTCGCCCAACCTGCCCGACCCCGTCAAAACCCGCCTCGAAAAACTCTGCGGACAACGCCTTACCAACGACGGCGTCCTGGTCCTGACCGTCCAAACCTCGCGCAGCCAAGACCGCAACCGAACCGCCGCCCGCGACGCCCTCATCGACCTCATCCGAACCGCCGCCATTCCGCCCACCCCACGCCGCCCGACAAGACCCACCTACTCCTCCCGCCTGCGCCGCCTCGACGCCAAAACCCACCGCGCCGGCATCAAACAAAACCGCACGACGCGGCCGGAGCACGACTGAGACGGCCGGGAAGGAGCAAGAAAGCGCTTCTTTTTTTCAAAAAAGAAGCGCTTTCCTTCCCCTCGCGCAACCCTCGCCCCGAAAGCACGACCATGACCATCGGACGCCGCCCCCTCATGCTCGCCGCCCTCGCCACGCCCCTTGCAGCAGCGGCCGCCGACCTCCCCCCCGTCATTTTCGTCCACGGCAACGGCGACACCGCCGGCCTGTGGATCACCATGATGTGGCGCTTCGAAAGCAACCTCTACCCGCGCGATCGTCTCTTTGCGCTTGACCTGCGCTATCCCCAGGCCACGTCCCAATCCGACAAGCCCCAGCCCGGCCGGTCCACCGCCGATGCGGTGATGCGCCAGCTTGCTGCCGAGGTCACCCGCGTCAAGGCGCTGACCGGCGCCGAAAAAATCGTGCTCGTCGGCCAGTCCCGCGGCGGCAACACGGTGCGCAACTACCTCAAAAACGGCGGCGGCAGGGCCCATGTCGCGCTGCTCGTCACCTGCGGCGCCGTCAACCATGGCGTCATCGTCTCCGACACGGCCCTGCTCGGCAGCGAATTCAACGGCGCCTCCCCCTTCATGCGCGATCTCAACGCCCAGGAAGTCCTCCCCGGCATCCGCACCGTGACCATCCGCAGCGACAGCAACGACAAATATGCCCAACCCGACGGCGCCTATCTCGGCATGAAAGGCATCCCCACCGGCGTCGGCTTCGACGGCCCCGCCCTCGCCGGCGCCGAAAACCACGTCCTGCCCGGCGCCGATCACCGCGAAGCCGGCTACGGCCTCGCCACTCTGGCGCCCCTTTTTCAAGCCATTACCGGCGCCCCACCGACAACCCTCGCCATCCGCCCCGAAGCCGCCCCCGTGCTGGACGGCAAGGTGAGCGGCTTCGAAGCCGACGCCCCCACCAACATCGGCATCGACGGCGCCCGCGTCACCATCTTCAAAATCGGCGCCACCACCGGCGAGCGCGAAGGCCCCGCCGTGCATGACCGCATCACCGGCGAGGACGGTATCTGGGGCCCCTTCACCGCCGACCCCGCCGCCTATTACGAATTCGTCATCGCCGCCCCCGGCCTGCCGATCACCCATATCTACCGCTCTCCCTTCCCCCGCTCGTCGAACCTCCTCCATCTGCGTCCCCAGCCCTTCGCCAAGGGCGACACCGACGCGCCTGCCGTGCTCTACCTCTCCCGCCCGCGCGGCTATTTCGGCGCCGGCCGCGATCGCGTCCTCGTCAACGGCACACCGATCGCCATCCCCCCGGGCGTCCCCACGATCTCCACCGCCCGCAGCCTCGCCGAACC
>CANFKS010000015.1 GCA_947447625.1 Rhodospirillales bacterium
CCAGCCCATGATATGGTCAAACAGCCCGTAATCCGGCGTGAAGAAAAACAACCAGATATTGGCGACCGCAATCATCGGCAGCATCGTCGGCGTGAAATACGCCATCCGCGCCAAAGCCCGCCCCGGGATCGCGGTGTTGACGGCAAGGGCCATCAGCAGCGCCAGGATCACCGAGGCGGGGATGGTCCATAGCGCATAGACCGCGTTGTTCTGCAGCGCCGTCCAGAACACCCGATCAGACATCAGGTCGGTGTAGTTCTCGATCCCGACGAAGCGCGGCGGGCGGCTGCCCTTCGGCGTGGCATAGAAGCTGTCGATCAGCGTCGTCGCCGCCGGCCAGTGGGTAAACGCCACCAGCAGCAGCAACGCCGGAAGGATCAGCAACCAGCCCTGGACAGTCTCCCGCCGCAAGATATCAGCTCTTCTTGTAGGATTTGAGGATCCGGTCGGCCTCCGCCTGGGTATCGGCCATTGCCTGCGCCGGCGTCTTGGAGCCGCTGAGGCAAGCCTGGCCGTTGTTGGTCAGCGCGGCATAGACCTTCTGATTTTCGTAGGTCGACAACTCGCCCACCGCCACCGGCAGATAGCCGCGCGCGACATCGGCGGCCGGGAAGCCAGCGATATAGTCCTTCAAAATCTTGGTTTCATAGGCTTCCGGCCGGGTCGCGATATAGCCCGTCCTCATCGACCAATCAGCCGCACGGTCAGGCTCGGCCAGGAACCTCCCGAAGGCGAGCGAGGCCTTGCGCTCGGCGGCATTGGCGTTCTTGAAGAAGTAGATGTTGCCACCGCCCACCACCGTGCGCGGCCCCTCCTTGCCGGGCAGGCCGACGATGCCGAACGGGAACTTCGCATTGGCACGGATGTTGGTGAGGTTGCCCGTGGTGTGCTGGATGATGGCGGCATTGCCCTCCAGGAAATCAGGCGTCAGCTGCCCCCAGTTCGACACGCCCTCGGGCGACGCCCCGGCCGCCGCAAGCCCGCGCCAGTATGCCAGCGCCTCGATTGCCTTGGGGTGGTTGAAGTATGTTTCGGTCCCCGCCTCGTTCATCAGTTGGTGACCAACCTGGTTGGCGAGCGCGCCGAAGGTCCATTGCAGGTTGCCGGTATCGGCCGCCATCTTCACGCCCCAGCGGGTCACGCGCCCCGAGGCGTCCTTCTTTGTCAGTTTCACCGCGGCGGCCTGGAGTTCCGCCCAGGTCTTGGGGAAGTTCTCAGGGTCGAGCCCGGCTTCGGCGAAGGCGGATTTGTTGTAGTACATCACCGCCGTCGAACGCTGGAACGGCACGCTCCACAGCTTGCCATCGGCGCGGCTGTTGGCGAGGAACGCCGGGTAGAACCCCTTCATCCACGTCTCGCCCTCGGCATCGAGCCCGACATCGGGCAGGCTCGCGAGAATATCGAGGTCCTGCAGCGAATGCATTTCGGCGGCCAGCAACACCGCCAGATGCGGCCCGTTGCCGCCCTTGATCGCGGTGATCGCCTTGGTCAGCGTCTCGCCATAGTTGCCGGCATAGACCGGCGCCACCTCGATGCCGGTCTTGGCCTGGAACTCCTTGCAATAGCCGTCAAAGATCGCCGGGATCGGGCCACCCACGGCGATCGGATAGTAGAATGACAGCTTGACGGCCTGCGCCCGCACCACGGCGGGGGCAGCGAGGGTCGCGGCCGAGGCTGCGAGCAGAGTACGACGACGGATCATGGGGATCTCTCCGATTAGGATTTCTGGAACGGCCGCAGCAGCCGCGTGGCCGCCGCCTGGGCATCATCGAGCGCCTGCTTGGGCTGCTTGCGCCCCAGCAACGTCGCCTGCAACTCATCGGTCAGCGCCTGCGCCACCCGCTGGTTGTCATGGGTCGAAAGTTCCGGCACCGCGAAGGCCAATTGGTCCCGCGCCACCGCTGCCTGCGGGAAGCCGGCCACATAATCCTTCATCGCCGCCGTCTCCCAGGCATCGGCACGCGGCGCGACATAGCCGGTCGCGATGCTCCACGCCGCCGCCCGCTCGGCGGACGTCACCCAGCGCAGGAAGCGCAGGCACGCCTCGCGCTGCGCCGCGTTGGCGCCTTTGAACAGATGGAAATTGCCGCCTCCGGTGGGGCTGCCGCGGCGCGTATGGGCCGGCAGCATCGACACGCCGAACGGGAATTTGACGTTGTTCTTGATGTTGGTGAGGTTGCCGGTGGTGTGCCAGATCATCGCCACCTTGCCCTCGATGAAGTCGCGCGGCCCGGTGCCCCAGGCCGAAATCCCCGTCGGGTGGGATTTGTACTTGGTCATCAGGTCAACCCAGAACTGCAACCCGTCGATCGCCGCAGAGGTGTTGAAGAACGTCTTGCGCCCGTTGTCCCCGGCCAGTTCGCCGCCGGCCTGCGCCACCATCGCCTGATACAGCCAGTAGGTGAACCCATCGCCCGGAATTTCGATCCCCCAGCGCGTCACCCGGTCGCCCTCGCGCTTCATCGTCTTGGCGGTCCATTCGCCGGTCTCTTCCCAGGTTGCCGGCGGCTTCTCGGGATCGAGCCCGGCCTCCTTGAAGATCTCCTTGTTCCAATAGGCCACGATCGTGGAACGCTGGAACGGCACTCCCCAGATATGCCCATCGATCGTCCCGTTCGCCATGAAGGCCGGATAGAAGCTCTTCAGCCAGGCCTGGTCGGCATCCGAGGTGGCGATGCTGTCGAACGGCACGATCATCTCGTCGTCCACCAGCGAATAGGCATCCACCGCCAGCACCAGCGCCATCTGCGGCCCCTGCCCCGCCTTCGTCGCGGTCACCGCCTTGGTCAGCGTATCGACATAGGAGCCGGCATAGACCGGCTTGACCTTGATATCGGCGTTCTCCTTCATGAAGTCCGCCACGTAGCCGTCGATGATCTTGGTGATCGGCCCGCCCACCGCGACGGGGAAATAGAACTCGATCTCCGTGGTGCCCTGCGCCCGCACGATGGCGGGGGCGGCAAGAGTGGCCGCGCCAGCGAGCACGCCGCGGCGGGTAGCTTTGAAATCGCTCATGATGTCCCTCGTTTCAGCCTGAAGTGAGGCGCCGGCCCGTGCCGGCGTCGAACAAATGCAAATCGGCCGGATCGAACGCGAAGCGCACCTCGGCGCCATCGCCAAGCCCCACCCGGCCGGGCAGGCGCACCAGCAGGCTCTGCCCATCAGCCACCGTGCAGGCCAACACCGTATCCGCTCCGAGATATTCGCCATGCGTCACCCGCGCCGCGATGCCGGTCTCGGCAAGCCGCAGCGACTCGGGCCGGATCCCCGCAATCAACCCCGGCCGCGCCGGCCCCAGCACCGGACCGCCCGACCCTGGGATCACCCCGCTTTCCGAGACGTTCAACAGGTTCATCGGCGGCGTTCCGATGAAGCTCGCCGCAAACGCCGTCGCAGGCGTCGCATAGACATCCGCCGGCGGCGCGTCCTGCTCGATGCGCCCATCGCGCAGCAGCACCACCTGGTCGGCCATCCCCATCGCCTCGGTCTGGTCATGCGTCACATAGAGCATCGTGATGCCCAGCCGGCGCTGCAACGCCAGGATTTCGCGCCGCATATCCGCCCGCAACTGCGCATCCAGGTTCGACAGCGGCTCATCCATCAGACACACCGGCGCCTCGGCCACAATCGCCCGCCCCAGCGCCACCCGCTGCTGCTGCCCGCCCGACAACTGCCCAGGCCGCCGCGCCAGCAGATGCCCGATCCCCAAAATCTCCACCGCCCGATCAAGCCGCCGGAGCCGGTCGGCCTTCGGAACGCTGCGCGCCTTCAACCCGAACACGATGTTTTCCGCCACATTCAAATGCGGGAACAGCGCATAGGACTGGAACACCATCGCCACCCCGCGCGCCGCCGGCGGCAGATGCGTCACATCGCGCCCGCCGATCTCCACCACCCCGCCGCTGGCCTGCTCAAGCCCGGCCACAATGCGCAGACACGTCGTCTTGCCGCAGCCCGACGGGCCCAGCAGCACGCAGAACGTCCCCGCCTTCACCTCAAGGGAAATCGCATCGAGCGCCGCCACCGGCCCCCAATGACGCGACACGCCATGCAGCCGCACGGCAGCTCCCCTGGCCGAGCCAGTCACGATCGGATCAGTCTGCATCACGCGGCGAATCTCCTCCGCTCTCCATAGCTTTGCACGAAGCCCATGGCATGTGACAGTTCTGTGGAGCAGCTTTGCCATCCACCTACACTGTTTCGCGCCTGGGAGGGATACGGGTGAAAATCATCGGACTGACCGGCGGTATCGGCATGGGCAAATCCACCGCCGCCAGCTTTTTCCAGCGCGCCCGCATCCCGGTGTTTGACGCCGACGCCACCGTGCACCGCCTGCAAGGCCATCGCGGCCGTGCCCTCAAACCGATCGAAGCCGCCTTCCCCGGCACCGTGGTCGACCACCGGCTCGACCGCGCCGCCCTGCGCAGCGCCGTCCTCGGCAGGCCCGACGCGCTCAAGCGCCTCGAAGCCATCATCCACCCCATGGTGCGGGACGCCGAATGCGCCTTCCTCGCCCGCGCCCGCCGCACCGCGAGCCGCATTGCCGTGCTCGACATTCCCCTCCTGCTCGAAACCGCCAAACGCCCCTATGTCGATCTCGTCCTCGTCGTCTCCGCCCCGCGCGACGTGCAGATCCACCGCGTCGGCCTGCGCAAACGGATGGACCGCGCCCAGATCGAAGCCGTCATCGCCCGCCAGATGCCCGACCAGGCCAAGCGCCGCCGGGCCGATGTGGTCGTCCGCACCGGCCTGTCCCGCTTTCATGCCTTGCGTTCCCTGCGCCGCTTCCTGCACAGCATGCTGGCATGACCCGCTCCATCCTCTTCGACACCGAGACCACCGGGCTGGACCCGATCACCGGGGACCGCATCCTCGAAATCGCCTGCCTCGAACTCGACAACGACCTGCCAACCGGCATCACCTTTCACCGCGTGATCGACCCGCAGCGCGACATCCCGGAGGAAGCCGCCCGCATCCATGGCATCCGCGCCGAACAGGTCCGCGGCAAACCCCTCTTTGCCGACATCGTCGATGACCTGATGGACTTCATCGGCGACGGCACCCTCGTTGCCCACAACGCCCCCTTCGACTTCGGCTTCCTCAATGCCGAACTCGGCCGCCTCAAGCGCGCCCCCATCAGCCGCAGCCGCATGGTCGACACCCTGGCCCTCGCCAAGACCCGCTTTCCCGGCATGCCCAACAGCCTCGACGCACTCTGCCGCCGCTTCGGCATCGACCTCTCCGAGCGCACCAGCCACAACGCCCTGCTCGATTGCAAACTCCTCGCCGAGGTCTACATCGAACTCACCGGCGGCCGGCAACGCGGCCTCTCGCTGGCCAGCGACAGCCAAGGCTCGATGCAGATCGCCACCTACAGCTCCGAAGGCCCCCGCATTGCGCGCCCCATCATCCCGAGCGCGGCCGAACGCGACGCCCACGCCGCCTTCGTCGCCAAGCTCAAAGAGCCCGTCTGGAACATTTGACCCCCCCGAGGAACCCGCCGCATGCCTCTGATCGATACCCTGCAAGACAAGCTGCCCGACTACCCCCGCGCCCTCGGCATCCTCTATCTCGAGGCCGGCGCTGACCGTCTGGTCGCCGAAATCACCGTCCGCCAGGACATGTCCAACGGCAGCAACACCATCCACGGCGGCGCCATCATGACCTTCGCCGACACGCTCGGCGCCGTCGCCACCATCATCAACATCCCGCGCGACAAACACACCACGACCCTGGAAAGCAAAACCAACTTCATCGGCCGCGCCCCGGTCGGCACCAGGCTGATCGGCACCGCAACGCCCCTGCATCGCGGCCGCACCACGCAGATCTGGGAAACCCATATCCGCACCGAAGACGGCAAGCTGATCGCCAAGGTCACCCAGACCCAACTGGTGATGTAGCCGCGCTCAGCCCTCGACGTACCACGCCGGGCGCCGCTTGGCCCGGAACGCGGCCGTGCCCTCGTGCCCCTCGGCCGAGGCGCGCTGGGTCCAGCCCTCGTGAGACAGGATCTCCATGTCGCGCTCATCGAGCGTCAGCCCATTGGCGGCGAGAAAGCTCTTCTTGGTCATCGCCATCGCACCCGGGGCGGACAAATAGATCGCATCGAGGACCTGCGCCGCCCGCACCTCCAGCATTTCGGCCGCCACCACCTCATGCACCAGCCCGATGCGGCAGGCCTCCTCCGCGCCGAACCGCTCGCCGGTCAAGGCATAGCGCCGCGTGTGGCGCAGCCCGATGGCATTGACCATATGCGTCGAAATCGGGGTCGGCGCCACACCGACGCGCACCTCGGTGATGCCGAATTGCGCCGCCGGGGTGGCGAGCGCCACATCGACGCAGCAGACGATCCCGACCCCGCCGCCAAAACACGCCCCCTGGATCAGCGCGAGCGTCGGCTTGGGGAATTCGTTGAGCAACTGCATGGCCCGCGTCGTCGCCATCGAGGCTGCAAACGCCCGCTCGGGCGCATATGTGGCCGCCTCGGCAAGCCAGTTGATATCCGCCCCGGCCTGGAAATGCTTGCCCGCCCCGCGGATCACCAGCGCCCGCACTGCGGGATCACCGGCCAAACCGCGCAACCCGTCGATCAACGCGGCAAGAAGCGCCTCGTTGTAGGCATTGCCACGCTCCGGCCGGTTGAGCGTGACATGCGCGACGCCGCGCGCGTCGACATCCAGCAGAACCGGGCTCATCCCATCACCAGCGCCGGATCGGTGTTCGAGCCGCAGACCAGCACACCAACCCGCGCACCCTCCGGCGGCACCCAGACCCCGGACAGCAATGCCGCCAGCGCCGTCGCCCCGCCCGGCTCGGTCACCAGCCGCAACTGCTGCCACAAGACCTTCTGCGCCGCCTGGATCGCCGCATCCGTCACCAGCACGGCGGTGCCGATATGCGCCTTGGCCACCGCGAACGCGAGCGCCCCGATCTGCCGCGCGCCCAGCGCATCCGCAGCCACCCCGCCGACCGGCACCTCGACCGGGCGCCCCTCGCGCAACGCGGTGTGCAACGTCGGACACGCCTCGGGCTCGACGCTGACCACCGCAACCCGCCCGGCGAGCCACGCCGTCATGCCGCCGATCAACCCACCCCCGCCGGTCGCGACCAGCACATGGGTCATCTCCGGCGCATCAGCCTCGAATTCGCGCGCCGTGGTCCCCTGCCCCGCCAGCACATCCTCATGATCATAGGCATGCACTTCCATCGCGCCCGTCTCGGCCTGGCGCGCACGGCTCGCGGTCAGCGCCTCGAAATAGGTCTCCCCGCCGCGCACCAGCCGCGCCCCGGCCCGTTCGATGCGATCGCGCTTGCTCTGCGGCGTATGCTGCGGCACAAAAATCTCGGCCGTCAGCCCCAGCGCCTGCGCCGCGTATGCCACTGCCGCGCCATGATTGCCCCCCGAAGCGGCAATCACGCCCGACGCCGGCAACGCCCCGGCCTCTTGAGCCTTGAGAATGCGGTTGAACGCCCCGCGCGGCTTGAAACTGCCGGCATGCTGCAACAACTCGAGCTTGAGCGTCACGGGAAATGCCAGCCCCAGGTCCCCGGCGGCGAGCCGAATGACGGGCGTGTGGCGGATATGCGGCGCAATACGCGCAGCGGCGGCTTCGATGGCGGTACGATCAGGTGTCATGCCGAGGACGCTGCCACGCGTGACCTGAGCCGGCAAGTTCCCCCCTTGGTTTGACTCCACAAAGGCGCCATGCTGGCGCTACATGCAAATCCATGCGAGCTGCGTTGCCCGAAACGGGGCCGGAATACTGCTGCTGGGTCCGGCGGGATCCGGCAAGTCGGATTTGGCGTTGCGGCTGCTGGATCGCGGGTTTGTGCTGGTTGCTGATGACAGGGTCGACATCGTGGACGGAATGGCATCGCCGCCGGCACAACTTGCCGGGCTGCTCGAAGTGAGGGGGCTGGGGCTGCTGCGCATGCCGCATGCCGCACCGGCCCGCCTCGCCCTCGCGGTTTCGCTGGGTGCCGACCTGAAGCGTCTGCCGGAACCTTGCGTCGAACCCGTCACCGGCCTGCCCCTCATCACGCTCGACCCCCGCGCCCCCTCCGCCGCCCAGGTGGTTGCCCTCGCGCTCGACTGCGCCCTCGGGACCCTCACCCAGCACTCCGGCGCCTTCGCGCCATGAGCAGCACCCGCTTGCCCGTCGTGCTGGTGAGCGGCCTGTCAGGTGCCGGCAAAGCCTCGATCCTGCGCGCCCTGGAGGATGCCGGGTTTGACGCCATCGACAATCCACCCCTCGAAATGATCGAGGGCCTCGTCGCCCGGTCCGACGGCGCAACCGGCCTCGCCGTGGGAGTCGACGCCCGCTCCCGCGGCTTTGACGCCGATGCCGTGCTGGCCACCCTGGCCCGCCTGCGTCTCAACCCTGCGCTGCGCCCCGAACTGCTCTTCGCCTGGGCCGATGAAAGCGCCCTGCTGCGCCGCTTCACCGAAACCCGCCGCCGCCACCCCCTCGCCCCGCGCGGCCGCGTGTCCGACGGCATCGCCGCCGAACATCAACTGATCGCCCCGCTCCATGCCGCTGCCGACCTGGTGATCGATACCTCCGAACTCCCGCTCGCCGGCTTGCGCCAGATCATCGAACGGCGTTTCGCCCATGGCGAGGCGGGGGGTCTCCAAACCGGCCTGTCGGTCTCGCTGGTGTCCTTCGCGTTTCCTGCAGGGCTGCCCCGCGAGGCAGATATGGTATTCGACGCAAGGTTTCTGCGCAATCCTCATTACGATCCGATACTTAGACCGCTGACCGGAAGTGATCCCTCAGTTGCGGCCTATGTGGCAGCCGATCCGGACTTTGCAGCTTTCTTTCAGGGTATCGCCGACCTGTTGAATCTGGTCTTGCCCCGCTTCGTTCAGGAGGGCAAGAAATACGCGACAATCGCTGTCGGATGCACCGGCGGCCGCCACAGATCGGTCGCCATCGTCGAACGGTTGATGAATTATCTTTCGGATTCGGGCTGGCGCGTCAGCGCGTTGCATCGGGAACTCGCCCGCGAGAGCATGATTGCTCGCGCAGGTCACCGGCGTGGCGCAGACACCCAAAACGGATCAACGCAGGAGCCTGACGGCACTTCATGAGGTCACGCAGCCGATGATCGGCCTGGTCCTGGTTACGCACGGCCGTCTCGGGGACGAGATGCTGCTGGCGATGGAACATGTCGTGGGCAAGCAACGCAACGTCGCCACCGTCTGCATAGGCCCCGATGACGACATCGAGAGCCGCCGCGCCGATATCCAGCAGTGCATCGCCGATGTCGATGCCGGAGACGGCGTCGTCCTCATCACCGACATGTTCGGCGGCACCCCCAGCAACCTCGCAATTTCGCAGATGGACCGCCCGGACGTCGAAGTCATCGCCGGCATGAACCTGCCGATGCTCGTCAAACTGGCCAAGGTCCGCTCCAACCTGCCGCTCGCCGATGCCGTGGAATGCGCACAGGCCGCCGGGCGCAAATACATCGCCGCCGCCTCCCGCGTGATGCCCAAAATCGCCGGTGGATCCTGCACGTGAGCGGCGACGGCGGGCCCGTCCTCGTCCGCGCCCTCACCATCCGCAACCGCCGCGGCCTGCACGCCCGCGCCGCCGCCAAATTCGTCACCCTCGCCGAGCGCTTCGGTGCCTCGGTCGAAGTGGTCAAGGACGGCCAATCCGTCTCCGCCCGCTCCATCATGGGCCTGATGATGCTCGGCGCCGGCATCGGCGCCACCATCGAATTGCAGGCCGAGGGGTGGGACGCCAAGGAAGCGATGGACGCACTCGCCGCGCTCGTCGAGGCCGGCTTCAATGAGCCGGACTGACGACACACCGCTGCCGATCGAACCCGATCCGCCGCCCGCGGAGCCCAAGCGGCCGCGCGAAAAACCAGCCACCCGCGAACGCCGCCTGATCGGCATCCCGGTCTCCCCTGGCGTCGCCATCGGCCCGGTCTTCGGCGCCGCCGAGCCCCCCGCCCTCATCACCAAAACCAAAATCCAGGCCACCGACATCCCGGCCGAGGTCGCCCGCTTTGACGCCGCAATCGCCCAATCCCGCAAACAACTGCTGAAACTGCGCGCCCGCCTCGGCATCCTGCCCGAGGACAGCCAGGCCGAAATCGCCCCGATGCTGGACGCCTACCTCCAGATGATCGGCGCCTCGCGCCTGGTGCGCGGCGTGCGCAAGCGCATTGCCGACCTTATGGTTTCCGCCGAAACCGCCGTTGTGGATGAAACCGAATCCCTCGCCGAGGCGATCCTCGCCCTCCCCGGCGAGGATGACCGCGCCGGCCGCAAGCGCCGCGCCGAGGAAGTCCGCGAAATCGGCCGCCGCCTGATCCGCAACCTCACCCGCGCCCCCTTCCGCAGCTTCACCGCCCTGCCGCAAGGCGCCGTGCTGGTCTGCGAGTCGCTCCGCCCGGCTGATGCGGCCCTGCTCGACCCCTCCCGCCTCGCCGGCGTCGCCACCGACGAGGGCGGCGCGGACGGCCACACCGCCATCATGCTCCGCGCCCTCGGCGTTCCCGCCATCCTCGGCGTGGCCGGCCTGACCCAGGCGGCCAAGCCGGGTGAAACCGTTATTATCGATGGCGCCGCCGGCACCATCACCCTCAATCCCGACCCCGCGACCCTGACGGCCGCCCGCCGCGCCGTGACCGCCTATGCCCGCGAACTGCAAAAACTCGCCAGCCTGCGCCGCCTGCCCGCCATCACCGCCGATGGCGAAACGGTTGAACTTCAGGCCAACCTCGAAATCCCTGCCGAACTGCCGCTCATCGCCCAGTCCGGCGCCTCCGGCATCGGCCTGCTGCGCACCGAATTCCTCTTCATGAACCGCGAATCCCTGCCCGACGAGGACGCCCAGGCCGAAACCTACCGCAGCATCGTCGAAGCCATGTCCGGCGACCCGGTCACCATCCGCGTGCTCGACTGGGGCGGCGAAAAGGAAATCGAGGCGCTGCAATCCGAAGGCATCGTCCCCGAGGCCGCCGACCTCAACCCCGCCCTCGGCATCCGCGGCATCCGCCTGCTGCTCCGCGAAATCGACCTGTTCGAGACCCAACTCGCCGCCATCTTGCGCGCCGCCGCCAGCGGCCCGGTGCGCATCCTGCTGCCGATGGTCACGACCGTGACCGAGGTGCGCACCGCGCGCGACATCTACGAGCGCGTGATCCGCCGCCTGCGCCGCCGCGGCGAACGCCTGCCCGACAAAGCCCCTCCCCTCGGAATCATGATCGAAACCCCCGGCGCCGCACTCTCCGCCGACGCGCTGGCCCTGGAAGCCGATTTCTTCGCCATCGGCACCAACGACCTGACGATGTACACCCTCGCCGTCGATCGCGGCGACAGCGACGTCTCAAGCCTCTACGACCCGCTGCACCCCGCCGTGCTGCGCCTCGTCCAATTCGCCACCGAAGCCGCGCTGCGCATGCGCATGCCGGTCTCGGTCTGCGGCGAAATGGCCTCCAACCCCAGCTTCGTCAAATTGTTGCTCGGCATGGGGCTGCGCAGCTTCAGCATGAACGCCTCCGCCGTGCCGCGCGTCAAACAAGCCGTCCGCGCCCTCGCGATCGACGATTGCGCCCGCTTCGCCCGCCGCGTCATGGAACAGGCCGACCCCGTCGCAATCCGCGAAATGCTCACCGGACCCTGATCTAGGCTTTAGGGTGGGTCCGCTGCCACACATCCAGCAACCCCGCCGGATCGACCGACGTATAGCGCTGCGTCGTCGACAGGCTGGCATGGCCCAGCAGGTCCTGGATCGAGCGCAAATCCGCCCCTCCAGCCAGCAGATGCGTCGCGAACGAATGCCGCAACGCATGCGGCGTCGCATGCTCGGGCAGCCCATGCAGCCGGCGGAACGCCCGCAACACCCGCTGCGCCACACCGGCATTGAGCCGCTCGCCCCGCGCCCCCACGAACAGCGCATCGCTCCCCGGATGCACCGCAAGCAGCGCCCCGATCGCCTCGCGCACCACCGGCAACAGCGGGACGATCCGCGCCTTCCCCCCCTTCCCCATCACCCGCAGCGCCCCCCCGGCCCACGGCACATCGCGGACATCGAGCGCAATGGCCTCGGCGATGCGCAATCCGGCGCCATAAAGCAGGCAGAACAGGGCCGTATCGCGGGCCTGAAGCCGCGCCTCGTCATGCATCTCGCCGATCTCGGTCGTGATCTCCTTCGCCTGCCCCGCCGTCAGCGCCCGCGGCAACGGCCGCCTGATGCGCGGCCCCTTCACGATGGCGATCTGCGCATTGTTGATCCCATGGATCCGCGCCGCCCATTTGTAGAAACTGCGCACCGCCGCCAAATGGGTCGCCCGCGTCGCAGCCCCACGCCCGAGCCCGGCCTGCTGCGCCAGCCACGCCCGAAAATCCGTCACCCGCAGCCCCCCAAGGGCCGCCAGATCAGGCTCGCCCCCCAGATGCTTCGTCAGGAATTCGATGAAATAACCAATATCCCGCCCATACGCCTGCACCGTCAGCACAGACGCCCGGCGCTCATGGGTGAGCCAGTCGAGAAACGCGAACCGCGCATCCGCCGCCTTCATCTCATCGGCCCCCAGATATCCACATCCATATCCACGTCCAGATCCAGATCCAGATCCAGATTCCTGGGGCGCTGCGCGGCGGCGGTCATAAGCGGCGATGGTCAGACAATGGTCTGGCCTGACTTCTTCCAATCCGCCAGGAAGCCGTCGAGCCCCTTATCCGTCAGCGGATGATGATACAGCATCCGCAACACGTTGGGCGGCAACGTCGCGACATGCGCGCCCATCTTGGCCACTTCCAGCAGATGGATCGGATGACGCACGGAGGCCGCCAGCACTTCGGTGCGGAACTCCGGATAATTGCCGTAGATTTCCAGAATATCCGCGATCAGCTCAAGCCCGTCCTGCCCGATATCATCGAGCCGGCCGATGAACGGGCTGATGAAGGTCGCCCCCGCCTTCGCCGCCAACAACGCCTGCAGCGGCGAGAAGCACAGCGTGACATTCGTCATCGCGCCCTCGCCCGACAGCGTCTTGCACGCCCGGATACCGTCCTGCGTCAGCGGCAGCTTGATGCACACATTGGACGCGATCTTCCGCAGCACGGCGGCCTCCCGCATCATGCCCTCATAGTCCAGCGCCGCCACTTCCGCGCTCACCGGCCCCTCGACGATCCCGCAGATTTCCGCGATCACTTCGAGAAACTTGCGCCCCGACTTCGCGATCAGGGAAGGGTTGGTGGTCACCCCATCCAGCAGCCCCGAGGCGGCGAGGGATTTGATCTCCGCAGTATCGGCGGTGTCGACAAAGAACTTCATGATGGGCATCCGGCTGAGGTTGGGTCTGTCGCAAACGCGCCAGTTCAGGCAGACCTTACAGGATGAGGCCCACCAAGACCAAGATTCCCGAACATGCCGATCTGCTCGGGGACCCTCGCGGCCGCCGCGTGCCCGTCCTGTTGCCGTTTCCCTTCGCCGGGCCGTTCGACTACCGGGTGCCGCGCGCGCTCGATCCACAGCCCGGCGACATCGTCATGGTGCCGCTCAACCGGCGCGAGGAAGTCGGCGTCGTATGGGATGGCGAACCCGACAACAGCGTCGGCGACAACCGCCTGCGCGCGCTGATCTCCATCCTCGACATCCCCCCGATGCGCGCCGACATCCGCCGCCTCGTCGACTGGATCGCCGCCTACACCCTCACCCCGCCTGGCGAAGTGCTCACCATGGCGCTGCGCCTCGGCGCCTACCGGCCGGAGCCGATCCCCCTCGGCTGGCAGCGCGCCGAAAACCCGCCCGAGATCCGCCTGACCGAACCGCGCCAGAAACTCCTCGCCGCCCTGCCCCCCGGCACGCCCCGCGGCAGCGCCGACCTGCTGCGCGAAACCGGCGTCTCGCCCGGCGTCATCCGCGGCCTCGCCGATGCCGGCCTCCTCGTGCCCGTCACCCTGCCCACCGCCCCCCCCTTCGCCATCCCCGATCCCGCACACCCCGGCCCCACCCTCTCCCCCGACCAGGAAGCCGCCGCAGCCGAACTCCGCGCCGCCGTCGCCGCGCGCCGCTTCGGCGTCACCCTGCTTGAAGGCGTGACCGGATCGGGCAAAACCGAAGTCTACCTCGAAGCCATCGCCACCTGCCTGCGCGAGGGCCGCCAGGTCCTGATCCTGCTGCCCGAAATCGCCCTTTCGTCCCAATGGCTCGATCGCTTCACCCGCCGCTTCGGCGTCCCCCCCGCGGTGTGGCACTCCGACCTGTCACCACGCACGCGGCGCATCACCTGGCGCGCCGTCGGCACTGGCGCAGCCCCCGTCGTCGTCGGCGCCCGCTCCGCCCTCTTCCTGCCCTTCCCCGACCTCGGCCTCGTCATCATCGACGAAGAGCACGAAACCGCCTTCAAACAGGAGGAAGGCATCATCTACCACGCCCGCGACATGGCCGTGGTCCGCGCCCGTCTGTGCCATGCGCCCTGCATCCTGGTTTCCGCCACCCCCTCGCTCGAAACGGTGGCCAACGTCGAAACCGGCCGCTACCGCCGCGTTCACCTGCCCGATCGCCACGGCGGCGCCACCATGCCCGAAATCGCCCTCATCGACCTGCGCATCACCCCGCCCGACCGCGGCCGCTTCCTCTCCCCAGCCCTCGTGAAGGACATCACCGCAACCCTCGAGCGCGGCGAACAGGCGATGCTCTTCCTCAACCGCCGCGGCTACGCCCCGCTTACCCTCTGCCGCGCCTGCGGCCACCGCGTGCAATGCCCGAACTGCACCGCCTGGCTGGTCGAACACCGTGCCCGCCGCGAACTGCAATGCCACCATTGCGGCCATAGCATCCCCACCCCCATTGCCTGCCCCGAATGCGCCGCCGAACACAGCCTCACCGCCATCGGCCCCGGCGTCGAACGCATCACCGAGGAAGCCCGCCTCACCTTCCCCCAAGCCCGCATCCTGGTCATGGCGTCGGACACCATCGCCGGCCCGCACGCCGCCGCCGAAGCCGCCCGCGCCATCGAGGCCCGCGAAGTCGATCTCGTCATCGGCACCCAGATCGTCGCCAAGGGCTGGCACTTCCCGCATCTCACACTGGTCGGCGTGGTCGACGCCGATCTCGGCCTCAACGGCGGCGATCTGCGCGCCTCCGAACGCACCGTGCAACTCCTCCACCAGGTCAGCGGCCGCGCCGGACGCGCCGAGGCGCCGGGCCGCGTCTGCCTGCAAACCTTTTCCCCCGAACACCCCGTGATGCAGGCCCTGCTGCACGGCGATCTCGAAACCTTCATGCTGCGCGAAGCCGCCCAGCGCCGCCCCGGCAACTGGCCCCCCTACGGCCGCCTCGCCGCCCTCATCGTCTCGGCCGACACCGCCGACGGCGCCGACCGCATGGCCCGCGACCTCGGCCGCGCCGCCCCGCATGGCGACGGCATCGTCGTCCTCGGCCCCGCCCCGGCTCCGCTCGCCATCCTGCGCGGGCGTCACCGCCGCCGCCTGCTGCTCAAAACCCGGCGCGACGTCGCCGTTCAGCCTCTTCTGCGCGCCTGGCTCGCCGACGTCCCCACCAGCGGCTCGGTCCGCGTTGACGTGGATGTGGACCCCATCACCTTTCAGTAGCCGTTCGACTGCTGGACATAAGTTCAATGCGGCTGATAACTTTATAACATATCGAAGCAGGAGAGGCCGCGCTGTGCAGGACACACCCAAACCGATCACCCTCAAGCCACTCCCGGCCTTGATCTTCAGTTCCCGCTGGCTCCAGCTTCCCCTCTACCTCGGCCTCATCGTTGCCCAGGTGTTCTACGTGGTGCTCTTCCTCAAGGAACTGCTGCACCTCATCATGGAAGGCCTGCACTTCACCGAGGAGGAGATCATGCTCCTCGTCCTCGGCCTGATCGACGTGGTGATGATCTCCAACCTGCTCGTCATGGTCATCGTGGGCGGCTACGAAACCTTCGTCTCCCGCCTCAATCTGAAAGGCCACCCGGACCAGCCGGAATGGCTCAGCCACGTCAACGCCGGCGTGCTCAAGGTCAAGCTCGCGATGGCCATCGTCGGCATCTCCTCGATCCACCTGCTCCGCACCTTCATCGAGGCCCGCAGCCTCGGCCTCAGCGAGAGCCACGGGCACGAAAAAATCATGGTCGAAGGGGTGATGTGGCAAACCATCATCCACGTCATCTTCATCGCCTCCGCCATCGGCATCGCCGCCGTCGAACGCATGTCCGACGCCAAGCACGAGCCGCCCGCCAAGCACTAGAGCCTGATGATTTTTGGTGGAACCGGCGAATCACGCGACCGGACAAAGGGCTCGGGCATGGCCGCTCGCCCGTCATAGCGTTTGACCCGCCAGTCGCGCGCGGGCAAGCCTGCCCCCATGTTCGCCGCATTCGAAAACCTCCTCCGCCCGACCGAAATCCCACCGCACCGGCCGCCCCCGGTGCTGGAAGGCCGCCACGGCCTGCTGCGCTTCTATGCCCATTTCATCGCCCAGGTCCGCGGCCTGCTCATCCTGCTCTTCGCCGCCGGCCTACTCGTCGCCCTGCTCGACGTCACCATCCCCGCCATGATCGGCCATGTCGTCACCCTGGCCAGCACCGTCGCCCCCGCCGCGATCTTCGCCGACCACGGCCACGAACTCCTGCTCATGGCCGCCGTCATGCTCGTCCTGCGCCCCGCCGCCCTGTTCCTGCGCGCGCTCACCACCAACCAGGCCATCAACGCCGGCATGACCAACCTGATCCGCTGGCAAAGCCACTGGCACGTGGTCCGCCAATCCTGGTCCTTCTTCCAAAACGACTTCGCCGGCCGCATCGCCAACCGCGTCATGCAAACCGGCCCGAGCCTGCGCGAAAGCGTCGTCAGCGCCACCAATGCCGTCTGGTACATCATCGTCTACGGCGCCTCCGCCGTCATCCTCCTGCTCCGCATCGACTGGCGCCTTGCAGTGCCGATGTTCGTCTGGTTCATTGGCTACGGCCTGATGCTGCGCTACTTCGTCCCCCGCATGCGCGACCGCTCCCGCGCCATGAGCGAAGTCCGCTCCGCCCTCACCGGGCGCATCGTCGACAGCTACACCAACATCCTCACCGTCAAACTCTTCGCCCGCGCCACCGATGAAGACGCCTTCGTGCGTGAAACCATCGACGAACACACCGCCACCTTCCGCCGCCAACTGCGCATGACCACGCGCTACGTCATCACCCTCAACCTCCTCAACGCCTGCCTCATCGTCGGCACCACCGCCGCCGCCCTGCTGCTGTGGCAAAGCGGCGCCATCGCCGTCGGCACCGTCGCCATGGCCCTGCCGCTGGCCTGGCAGATCAGCAACATGGCCGGCTGGGTCGGCGACAACGTCACCGCCATTTTCGAAAACGTCGGCGTCGTCCAGGAAGGCATGCGCTCCATCGCCGTCGCCCGCCAAATGCCCGACCCGCCCGACGCCGCCGAACTCGACGTCACCGCCGGCCACATCCGCTTCGAAAACGTCGAATTCGGCTACGGCACCGAACGCGGCGTGCTGCACGGCCTGTCGCTCGACATCCAGCCGGGCGAGCGCGTGGGCCTCGTTGGTCACTCCGGTGCCGGCAAATCCACCCTCGTCAACCTGCTGCTCAACTTCCACAGCCCCGCCTCCGGGCGCATCACCATCGACGGCCAGGACATCGCAGCCGTCAGCCAGGAAAGCCTGCGCCGCCAAATCGCCATGGTCACGCAAGACACCTCGCTCCTGCACCGATCCATCCGCGACAACATCAGCTACGGCCGCCCCTGGGCCAGCGACGCCGAAATCGCCGCCGCCGCGGCCCAGGCCGAAGCCACCGAATTCATCGCCCAACTTGAAGACTGGAACGGCCGCCACGGCATGGACGCCCATGTCGGCGAACGCGGCGTCAAACTCTCCGGCGGCCAGCGCCAGCGCATCGCCATCGCCCGCGTCATCCTGAAAAACGCCCCGATCCTGATCCTCGACGAAGCCACCTCCGCCCTCGATTCCGAAGTCGAAGCCGCCATCCAGTCCCAACTCGAAACCCTCATGCGCGGCCGCACCGTCATCGCCATCGCGCACCGCCTCTCGACCATTTCGCGGATGGACCGCCTGATCATCCTCGAACACGGCCGCATCGTCGAACAAGGCCCCCACGCCGAACTTCTCGCGCGCGGCGGGGCGTACGCGCGGATGTGGCTTCGGCAATCCGGGGGATTTCAGGAAAACCAGTAAAATGAAGCGCTTCTTTTTTCAAAAAAGAAGCGCTCTTTTCCTAAAACCTCCCTCTAACCCCCGCCAACACCGAAGGCCCCGGCGTCTGGAACCCATTGGCCGGCTCGAAATGCGAGCCCCCGATATTGCGCCCCGTCGCAAACACGCTGACCCGTTCCGTCACCGCATAATGCGCCGAAAGATTGACGATCATCCCCGGATGCGCCCGCCCGACACCCACCGGGATACCATTCTCATCGCTCATGAAATCGCGGAACGAACTGGTGTAGATCACCTCCGGCGCCACCGTCAGCCCCTCCACCGGCCTCACCCGGGCCGCGACACTCACCTGGTCCCGCGGCCGCCGCAGCAGCGCCCGGCCGGTCGCCGCATCCAGGGTCTGCGTGAGCGTATAGCCCACCGTTGCCTCCACCCAAGCCGCCGGGCGCACCGTCAAGCCGGCCTCGACCCCCTGCATCCGCGCCCGCGCCACGTTCTGGGAGGTCGATGTCATGTAATCCGGCGCATAGACGATCTGAATGAGGTTGGTGATCCGATTGTTGAAATAGATCACATCCAGCGTCGCCAGCCCCTTCCGCCCCGGCATATCGACGGCAAAGCCCATCTCGTATCCGGTCGACCACTCCGGCTTCAGCACCGGATTGCCGACATATCCGCCGCTGTCCACGCCGAACAGATCATAGAGCGACGGCGCGCGAAACGCCGTCCCATACGCCGCCTTCAGCCGCGCCCCGGCCTCCGGCAGCGCATAAACCGCACCCGCCCGCCATGTCACCGCGGAGCCGCCGAACCGCCCATCCTCGGCCCGCACATCCCCGGTCACCGTCAGCCGCTTCCATACCGTGGTCTGCGCGCCCACATGCCCCGCATCCGTGGCCCCGCGCGCCCGGATCGTGCTGCGATACAAAAACCCGCCGAAATCCGAGTCGATTACCGCATGCGCGCTGTCATCGGCATGGCTCGCGCCAAACACCAGCGCCGTCCCGCTCGCCGCCCCGGCATCATCGAGATGCACCGTATTGTCCCAGCGCATCTCCGTCCGCCGCCCATGGTAGCGCGAATCCGACGTCGTCTGGTTCGGATCGAGCGCCTCCAGCGGCTCCTTGTAACGCCGATCCGACTGCAACCGCGCCACCGCAACCGTGCTCTCCCACGCGCCATCAAGCATATGGTGCGCAAGCGCCAGGCGCCCGCTGAGGATGTCGTCGTTGCCCCGATACGCGGCCGCGTCATAGCCGAACCCGTCAAGCCGAAACCCCGCCCGCCGCCCCCGCACAAACGCCAAAACCTCGGTATCCTCCGTCAAATCCGCCCCGAGATTGAGCGTCACGCCCCGCGAATTGAACGGATTGCGCCGCCCGTTATAAACCCCGCTCATCCGCTTCGGCGTGGTATCGAACCCCGCCTCCTCCCGCGCCTCCGCCGCCAGCGCGTAGTGAAACCGCCCGGTCGAGCCCGACACCTCGGCCGCAATCCGCCCCTGCGCCGGCAACCCCGCCCCAACCTCGACACTGCCGGACGGCGCCCCCTTCCCCTTGCGCGTGATGAGGTTCACCACCCCCCCGATCGCGCCCGACCCATACAGGCTCGACATCGCCCCCCGCACCACCTCGATCCGCTCGACATCGGCGAGCGAGTCCACCCCGAAATTATACAACCCCCCCGGATCGGACGGATCGTTCACCGGCATCCCGTCCCGCAACACCAGCACATGGTTCGAATTCGTCCCCCGCACGAACAGGCTCGCATTCCCGCCATTCCCGCCGGATCCCACCATATGCAGCCCCGGCACGCTCGCCAGCGCCTCCGAGAGCATCGTATACCCGCGCGCCTCGATCGTTTCCCGACCGATCACCGTCACCCCGGCCGGCACCTGTTCGATCACCGTCGGAATCCGCGTCGCCGTCACCACCACATCGGGCGTTGACTGCGCAAAAGCGCATAACGGTAAAAACACGCCAGCAAGCACCATGCGACGCATGCAAGACCCTCCAGGACACGGCTGCGCCTTGGCGCCGCCGAATGGCAATAGCGATTGCCGCCTGCGGGTCTTTCTCCCGTTGCGCCGGTGCACCCCGCCCGTCGCGCGCGAACACTCTCGATGCCGGCCGGTCTCCTGGCTCGCATGGTCCGGGAACCAGGTCCCCGTCATCGCCATCCGCCTTCTCGGCCCAAATGAAGGGCCAATGGCTCATGGGCGGCGATTATCCACGCCTACAGTTGCGAGGGCAGCCGCGGTAACCGGATCACGCCGGCGCCGCATTCCCGTTTCAGCCCTTGCGGGCCACCGTCATCTGCTGAGGACCCTACCCCCCGCACCCTCAGATATCCAGCGTGAAGCCACCCACCTTCAGCGCATAGCCGGGCTGATGCAGCGGCGCCCGCTGATAGCCGAACCGATCCATGAACACCCCGCACTCCGCCTCGATCGCATTCGGCTGGCCAGGCAGCAACAGCCGCTTCCACCGCCCGATCTCGCCATCCCGCCCCGCATGATGCCGATGCCACTGCGTCGCCACATCGAACCAATCCTCCGGCCCATTCGGCCGCGTCCCCGGCGCACCCGGCAATTTGGCAATGAACCGCTCCACCGCCTCGCGCCGATGCGCCGCAAATATCGCCGCCGCCGCCCCCGGCGTCAGTGCGATCCCCAGATAATCCGCAATCCGCATCACGCCGGCCGCATCCTCGGTAAACCGATCCTCGAACCGCAGCACCAGCGCCTCCGGCCCCTTCTCCACCAAGCGCGCCGCAAACCAGTTCGACTTCGCCACCGCCTTGCAGGCCTTCTCGAACCCATCGCCCTGAAACCGCATCAACGACGTCACCGCATCCCGCGGATCGCGCACCGTCACCACCACGCGCGGCGCCTGCGCCAGCAACAGCCCCGCCGCATCCGCCGGCACATCATACGTCTTCACCACATGCAGCCCCGCCGCATCCTCGATGCCCGCGAGATCCGCCTTGTTCTGCGCAAACCGGCTCGTCCGCGCCCGCTCGCCAAACCCCACCGCAGCGACGGCGCGCATGATGTTGTAGGCCCAGGTCGACCCCGAGGCATAACCCCCCGCACACCAAAACACCGTCATCGGTTCAGCGCTCCGACCTCAGAGCCCGATGATTTCTGGCGGAATCACCAAAAATCATCCGGCGATCAAACAAAGCGTGAGAGCATCATGCCTTCGCCGCTCAGAAGGCATCCGTTTCTAACGTCCAAGCCACACCGGCTTGCGTTTCTCCATGAACGCCGTGCGCCCCTCGCGATAATCCGCACTGTCGAAACACGCCAGCACCGCCGCGTTGATCGCATCGAGGTCCCGCTCGCTCTCGCCCTGCAACACCCCGTTCACCGCCATCTTCATCGCCCGCGTCGACAGCGGCGCATTATCCGCAATGCTCCGCGCCAAATTATAGACCGTCGCATTCAGCGCCTCGTCCTCCACCACCTGGTTGACCAGCCCGATCCGCTGCGCCTCCGCCGAGCCGATCCGCTCCCCCGTGAACAACAACGTCCGCGCATGCGCCTGGCCCACCAGCGACACCAGGCGCTTCACCATGTCGAACCCATAGGCAATGCCAAGCTTCGCCGCCGGAATCCCGAACGCGCTATCCACCGCCGCGATCCGCAAATCCGCCTGCATCGCAATCCCGAGCCCGCCGCCCAGGCAAAACCCCCGGATCCGCGCAATCACCGGCTTCGGAAACACCGCCAGCCGCGCCCGCCCGGCCGAGGTCAGCCGGTCATACTCCAACTGCGCGTTGCCATCCGCCCGCTGCTGTTCGAACTGGCTGATATCCGCGCCCGAGACAAACGCCTTGTGCCCCGCCCCGGTCATCACCACGACGCGAACCTCCGGGCTCGCCTCCATGTCGTCCAGGATCGCCGACAACCCGTGCCACATCGAGACCGACATCGCGTTGCGCTTCTCGGGCTGGTTGAACGTGATCAGCCCGATCCCGTCCTCGATCTCGGCCAGCATTTTCCCGTCGGCATAGCTCTTCATGATACGGCGCCTTTGGCTCGCATGGTTGCAATTTCAGCCTCGCTATACCCCACCTCGCGCAGCACCGCATCCGTGTCCTGCCCGGCATCGCGCGTCGCCATCCTGATATCGCGCCGATGCCCGGAGATCGCGATCGCCGACGCCACCACCGCCTTCGTCCCCAGCCGCGGATGCGCCATCGGCACCGCCATGCCGAGATGCTTCACCTGCGGATCCGCAAACACCTTGTCGATCGTATTGATCGGCCCGCACGGAATCCCCGCCGCCTCGAACACATCGATCCAATGCTCCGACGGCATCGTCGCCGTCACCGCCGAAATCGCCGCATTGACCGCCACCCGGTCCGTGCTGCGCCCCTTCTGCGTCGTCCAGCCCTCGCGCGTCGTCCACTCCTGATGCCCGATCGTCTCCGCCAGCCGCTCCCACAACCGCCCCGAAGACGCCGCGATATTGATGTGCCCATCCGCCGTCGGAAACACCCCGGTCGGAATCCCCGTCGGATGATCGTTCCCCGCCTGCCCCGCCACATCGCCATCCATCAGCCAGCGCGAGCCCTGAAAATCCAGCATGAACACCTGCGCCTCCAACAGACTCGTCGTCACCCAACGCCCCACCCCGGTGCTCACCCGCTCGAACAACGCCATCATGATGCCAAGCGCCAGCAGGTTCCCCGCCGTCAAATCATCGATCGGAATCCCCACCCGCATCGGCCCCCGCCCCGGCTCCCCGGTAATCGACATCAGCCCGCCCAACCCCTGCGCGATCTGATCCACCCCGGCCCGCTTCCCGTACGGCCCATCCTGGCCAAATCCGCTGATCGAGCCGTAGACGATCCCCGGATTGATCGCCCGCACACTCTCGTAATCCACGCCAAGACGGTGCTTGACGTTGGCCCGCATATTCTCGACCACCACATCCGCCGTCCGCGCCAGGCGCATGAACGCCGCATGCCCCTCGGGTGACTTCAGATCGAGGCAGATCGCCCGCTTGTTGCGATGCAGGTTCTGGAAATCCGAGCCATCCCGGTTGCCCGTCACCCCTTCCGCATCCGTCGGCGGCGGCTCGATGCGGATCACATCCGCCCCCCAATCCGCCAAATGCCGCACACAGGTCGGCCCCGCCCGCGCCAATGTCAGGTCGAGCACAGTGATCTTGGCCAGCGGCAACGGCGCAGCCGGCGCATCGGGACGGGGATCGGGCATCGGACTTCTCCTCATTTTCCACCCCAATGATCGGCCGAACCGCCGCGCTGCTCAATCCCCACCCCAAACCGCCCCCCTCGCCACCCCTCGTACCCCCTCGCCCCCCCCTCGTCCCCCCCGCGCATGCCAGCCCCCGCCACCTTCCATTTGCATCCCGCCCCCTCTGTTGCTACATCGCCGCCCACGTCGGCACCCCTGGAGGCCGGCGATGTATTCAGGAGCAGACCATGGCCAACTTCACGACTATCGAGGCCGAGTCGCGCGAGCGTGCAGGTAAGGGGGCAGCACGTGCGACTCGCCGGCAGGGCAAAGTGCCCGCCGTGATCTATGGTGCCAAGCAGGCACCCACCCTTATCGCGCTCGACCCCCGCGCGATCCTGCGGGAAATCCAACGCAGCGGCTGGCGTTCGCGCCTGTACGAAGTCAAGGTCGGCGGCGAACCCGTCCGCGCCCTGATCCGGGACGTTCAGTTCCACAAAGTCACCGACCAGCCCGAGCATGTCGATTTCCAGCGCCTCGCCCCCGGCGAGCGCATCCGTGTCGCCGTCTCCGTGGTCTTCCACAACGAAGCCACCTCCATGGGCCTCAAGCGCGGCGGCGTGCTCAACGTCGTGCGCCATGCCGTCGAATGCCTGTGCGACCCGGACAACGTCCCCGCCCATTTCGACGCTGACCTCGGCGCGCTCGACATCAACGACACCGTGCGCTGGTCCAACCTCGCCGGCACCGAAGGCGCGCGTCCCTCGATCGGTGAGCGTGACTTCGTGATCGCCACCATCGCGCCGCCCACCAAGTCGCAGGAAGCTCCGGCCGCCGAAGCCGCAGCCCCCGCGAAGGGCGGCAGCAAGGCCCCCGCGAAGAAGAAGTAACGATACCCCGGGGGCCCACGCCCCCGGAACCCGCGGCTGGAGAACGGGGTCCGGAGGTCATCCTTCGCTCCCTGCTCCGGAGCCTGATGATGTTTGGCGGAATCGCCAAAAACCCGGTATCAGGCGATCAAACAAAGAGTTAAAGCGGGATGAATTCGCCTATCGGAAGGCGTCCCGCTCTAACGGAGAGCGCCAATGCTGCTATGGGTGGGACTTGGCAATCCCGAGCCGCAAATGGCCCGGCAGCGCCACAATATCGGCTTCATGGCGGTTGACGTCATCGCCGCCACCCATCGCTTCTCGCCCTGGAAGCCACGCTTCAAGGGCCTGGTCGCCGAAGGCACCATCGGCGGCGAGAAAATCCTCGCCCTCAAACCGCTCACCTACATGAACGACAGCGGCACCGCCGTCCAAGCCGCCGCCGCCTTCTTCAAACTGCCCCCCCACGCCATCACAGCCTTTCACGACGAGCTTGACCTCGCCCCCGGCAAACTGCGCGTCAAACACGGTGGCGGCGCCGCCGGCCATAACGGTTTGCGCAGCATGGACCGCCATCTCGGCACCCCCGAATACTGGCGCGTGCGCCTCGGCATCGGCCACCCCGGCGACAAGGCCCGCGTTCACGGCCACGTCCTCGGCGATTTCCACAAGGTCGACCGCGATTGGCTGGTCGCCCTGCTCGACGCGGTGGCCAACGCCGCACCAATGCTCGCGGGCGGCAAGCCCGAGGATTTCATGACGCGCGTCGCGCTGCTCACTCAGGAGACACGATAATGGGCTTCAACTGCGGCATCGTCGGCCTGCCCAATGTCGGCAAGTCCACGCTCTTCAACGCCCTCACCGCCACCGTCGCAGCCCAGGCCGCGAACTACCCGTTCTGTACCATCGAGCCCAATGTCGGCCGCGTCGCCGTGCCTGACCCTCGGTTGGACATGCTGACGAAAATCGGCAAATCGCAAAAAACCGTCCCCACCTCCCTCGAATTCGTCGACATCGCCGGCCTCGTCCGCGGCGCCTCCAAGGGCGAAGGCCTCGGCAACCAGTTCCTCGCCAATATCCGCGAAGTCGACGCCATCATCCACGTCCTGCGCTGCTTCGAAGACCCTGACGTCACCCATGTCGAAGGCAGCGTCGACCCGATCCGCGATGCCGAAACCGTCGAAACCGAACTCATGCTGTGCGATCTCGACAGTCTCGAAAAGCGCATCGTCGCCGCCCAGAAAAAAGCCCGCGGCGGCGACAAGGAAAGCATCGCCCAGGTCGCCCTGATGGAGCCCATCATCGCCGCCCTCACCGAAGGCCGCCCCGCCCGCACCGCCATCGCCCCCGAAAACGTCGAAGCCGCCAAGCGCCTCCAGCTCCTCACCAGCAAACCCGTCCTCTACGTCTGCAACGTCGAGGAAGCCTCGGCCGCCACCGGCAACGCCTTCGCCGCTCGTGTCGCCGAACGCGCCGCCGCCGAAGGCGCAAGCCACGTCATCGTTTCCGCCGCCATCGAATCCGAAGTCGCCCAGCTCGGCGCCGAAGATCGCACCGAGTTCCTCGAAGGCCTCGGCCTGCACGACAGCGGTCTCGACCGCGTCATCCGCGCCGGCTACGGCCTCCTCGGCCTCGTCACCTACTTCACCTGCGGCCCCAAGGAAGCCCGCGCCTGGACCATCGTCAAAGGCACCAAGGCCCCGCAAGCCGCCGCCGTCATCCACAACGACTTCGAACGCGGCTTCATCGCCTGCGAAACCATCGCCTATGACGACTACCTCGCCTATCGCGGTGAGGTCGGCGCCAAGGAAGCCGGCAAAATGCGCGTCGAAGGCAAGGAATACGTGGTCAAGGACGGCGACGTGCTCCTCTTCCGCTTCAACGTCTAGAGCCTGATAATTTTGGTGGAATCACCAAAAATCATCAGGCGATCAGACAAAGAGTGAGAGCGGGATGCCTGCGCCGATCAAAAGGCAGCCCGCTCTGGTCAAATACAATAACCAACCGGGACGCCAGATCAGGCCACCCGGTTGCGCATCACCCGCCGCAGATCCTGCTCGATCGCCTCCGGCACCGCGCCGAACCGCGCGCGCACCTCGTCGCGCCAATCCGAGACATCCGCGACCTCGCTCGGATTGTCCCGCAACAACTCCCGCTTCACGAACGGAAACCCGGCCCGGATCAACTGCCGCCACAAATCCGACGTCGGATTGAGCGGCTGGCGCACCGCCACATTATGCCGGATGCGATGCGCATGGATCCGCCGCATCGCAATCATCGGCTCCTCATTCACCGGGGCATCCCGGTCCGCCTGAATCAGAAACGCCGGATCAACCGTCTCGATCAGGTCGTGATAGCGCCACAGCGCCGCGACATCGAACCCACCTCGCACCAGCGCCCGGCTCAACCCCAGCTCATAGCGCAGCACCACCCAGATCTTTGACTTGACCGGCCGAACCCCGCTCCAGAACCGCCGCCATACCGCACTGTCCAGCACCTTGCGGCCCACCGCCACGAAGTAGGACTGCACATGATAGCAGCCCTGCCAGCTATCGGTGGCCCCCCATACATCGGCCTTGGCAAAATCCATCCGCCCCAGCGCCGGGCCAAGCGGACCGAGCGGCCCATACAAGCTGTCGTTGACCAACAGCAAACTCTCCGTATCCGCCCGCGGCAGCCGCAACGTCTCGATCCCGTCGCGCATCGCCCCAAAATCGTACCCGATATTCCGCCGCACAATCACCCCGGCACAAAGCGGCTGCAGCGCCGCCATCGCCTCGGGCCGCAACAGCCCCGAATTGGTGACAAACACCACGGACAGCCCGGCCTCGCTCAGCGCGCGCACATAACGCACCGTATGCGCCCCGACCGCCCCCCGCCGGTCGAAATGAATGAACACCGCCACCCGCGGCCCCAACGGAATCTCCCCCGCCGGCCACATCGAAACCACCTGGCGCGGATCGCGCAAAAAACTCATCCCGTAGTCGAAATACGACCACACCCGAACACCCGCCGCCCGCATCCGCTTGATCGCAGCGCGCAACATCAGGACGAGCAAGGCGAATACCCGCATGAACGCGACCCCGCTTCGCCTCAACCGCCCGAAAGCAGCGGGTCCGCCATCAACGCAAGTTCCGGCACCCGCTCCAACAACTCTTGGTTCAACGCATCCCGCCGCGCCCACAAGGAGCGATACCACACCGCGCGCTCTTCCACCTGATACGCCAACATGCGATGCCCCGTCACATACTGCCGCGCCGCATCCGCCAGGCCGCGCGCATAATCCGGGTTGGCGATCATCCGCGCCAGGCGCTGCTGCAACTCCTGTGCATCGCGGAATATCAACCCGGTCCGCCCATCCTCGATCACATCGGCATACACCGTCGGGCTCGCCAGCGCCGCCACCCGGAACGACGCCGCCTCGATGAACTTCAGGTCCGACTTGCATCGATTGAACGGCGTATCCGCCAGCGGCATGAAGCAGATTTCGCTCGTCGCCAACAAATCCTGATACGTTTCATAATCGCACAGCGGCGTGAACGATTTGTGCGGCGTCTCCAGCGCATCGAACAACCCGCGATCGGCCACGATCCTGAAAAACAACCGCTCCCCCGCCAACGCCGCCACCGCATTGAGGGCGTCCAGATACGCCGGCCATTCCTCCTCGCGATTGATCCCCGCAAACAGCATCGTCAACCGCCCCGGCACCGCGAAATTCCGTGGCATCTGCACCTGCCGCACAGCATTGGGGAAAATCGCAACATTCGGATTCTCCGCCCCCAACACCCCCGCCAAGGGCTGTGTCGTGGTCTGCACCGCATGCACCGCGCGGAAATTATACACATCGTCGCGCTGCAACACCGGAATATAGGCCGGATGGTCGTCGAACTCACAAACCACCACATACCCCCTGTCGAGCAACACGCGCAGCAACGCGAGCCCCGGCGCCCCCGCCAGCAAGGGGCGATGGAAAATAAAGATCCGCGGCCCCTCCGTCGTCGCCTCGCCCGGGTCATACGCCTCGATAATCCGCGTGATCAGCCCCGGATGCGTCGACAGCGCCGCCATCGGCTCCACCACGCGGACATGACTCACCCCCCCCACCGGCGTCAGCATCGAGGAGACCACCTCCATCCTCTCCGCCGGCTCGCGCATCGCCCGCCAGACATGCTGCAACGGCAACGACCGCATCGCATACTGCGCCACATCCACCCCCAGCGCCTCCAGCGCCGGGCGCATCGCCCGCACAAACTCCCCGGCCTCGGGCCGCCCGAACACCCGGGGGATCACGTCACACGGCACCAACCCTGCCGCAAGCAGCGCCCGGCGCGTCGTCTCCACCGTGAACCAGCGCAAATGCGTCCGATCGAACAGCCCCGCATCCTCGTAGTCGAAAGTCCCGCGCAGCAATCGCTCGACGAAACTCCAATGCTCCACATTGGGCATGCAAATCAGCATCACCCCCTGCGGTGCCAGCCGCTGCGCATGCAGCCCCAACAGCCGCCACGGATCGCGCAGATGCTCCAGCGCATCGCCAAAAACAATGCAGTCGAACACCGTATCGCCAAACGGAAACGGCTCTGCCTCAACATCCACATGCGCCACGACATCAAGCCGCGCAGCTGCCACAGCGGCCATATCCGCGTCGGATTCAATCCCGTAAACCCGCGCCGACGGATTGCGCCGCTTGAACTCCGATCCCAGAGCTCCGCCGCCACACCCAACGTCCAGGACGCGGGCCGCGTTAAGCGGAATACGATCAAGCAGATCCGGATTGGCAATATCGGCATAGACCGTCATGACGATGGGCGGCTCCTTGCGCGCGCATACCGGCGCATTCATCGATACTGCCGCGAAACGCTCGAAAACACCAGGGAGGAAGCTGTAAACACCGTCAATTACCCACCGCAGCGAAGCTGCGCCACCTCATCCAACGCCGCCTGCTCCCGCGCCAGCGCCTTCTCCCGCTCCGCCGCCGCCTCAGCCGCGATCCGCCGATCCACTGCCTCAGCCGCCGCCCGCGCCACCGCCAACTGCGCCCGCGCCTGCACTGACGCCGCCTCCGCCCGCCCCAGCACCTCCCGCGCCGCAGCCAGCCGCGCATTCCCCTGCGGCAGCCAGGCGATATAGGCCTCGACCACGCTATCGTCAGCCTCCAGCGCGCTGGCCCACTCCCGCTCGCGGACCAACATCTCCGCCACCTCGCGTGCCACCGCGCCGCTTCGTCCTTCCGCCTGCAAGCACAGCGCAAGCTTCTGCCGCGCCTCCTCGACCACCAGGCGGCGCATCCGCGCCATCACATCCAGCGTGCGTGCCATCGTCCGCAACCGCTCATGCCGCACTCAGCACGGCGTCCGGCGCCGGCGCCCGCTCCCCCGACATCGCCCGCGCCGGCAACGGCGCGAACACCTGGCGCTGCTCCGGCTCGCGCATCATGTAGCCCCGCCCCCACACCGTCCCGATCACAGTGCCAGCACCGGCCGCTTTCAACTTCTTGCGCAACTTGCAGATGAACACGTCGATGATCTTCATCTCCGGTTCATCCATCCCGCCATAGAGGTGATTGAGAAACGCCTCCTTGGTCAGAATCATCCCCTTGCGCAGCGTCAACAACTCCAGGATCGCATATTCCTTGCCCGTCAGCGGCACCGCGGTCCCGTTCACGAACACCTCGTGGCTGTCCAGATTGAGTTGCAACTCACCCACCCGCAGGCTCGGCTGGCTGAACCCCTTGCTCCGCCGCACCACCGCCTGGATCCGCGCCACCAGTTCAGCGCGATCATACGGCTTGGTGATGAAATCATCCGCCCCGAGCGCCAACCCCTTCACCTTCGCCTGCGGCCGCGACAGCCCGGACAGGATCAGCACCGGCGTCTCCATCCGCGCCGCCCGCATCCGCCGCACCACCTCATACCCTTCCATATCCGGCAGCATGAGATCGAGGATCACGATATCGTAATCATAATGCCGCGACAGCTCGAGCGCCTCCTCCCCCACTCCCGCCACATCCACCACCGTCCCGGCGGCCTTCAACAGGAGCGACACACCGCGGGCGGCCTCCGCATCATCTTCAACCAAAAGAACTCTCATCACCTTCTCCTCTGCAACCTATGATTGTCTTTTAACAGACAAATTCGCCGTCATCCATCATTTTTTCACTTCTTAACTCATATTCTGACATTTAAATGCGTTCAAAAACTAAACTCCGCTCAAAAATCAGGTGTTTTCTGTATTATGAGACATTCCACCTTCGCTGCCCGCGCCGAGGCCGCAACCGCACGCCTCCAATCCCTCACCGGACTCGATATCCACGGCCATGTCAGCGGCCTCTCCGGGCTCGCCGTTGACCTCGCCGGCCTCGCCCATCACACCGCCGTCGGTGACCGTATCGCCCTCGCCGCCCGCGACGGCCGCTCCATCACGGCTGAAATCGTTGGTTTCGCTGGACAAACCGCCCGCGCCATGGCCTTCGGCACCGCCGAGGGCATCGGCCCCGGTGCCATCGCCACCGCCCGCCTCAACCGTCATGGTGCAACCCTACCCGTCGATACAACCTGGATCGGCCGCGTCATCGACCCGCTCGGCCGCCCGCTCGACCGCAAGGGCCCCCTCCCCAAGGGCCCAACCCCCCGCCCGCTCCGCGCCCCCCCGCCCGAGGCCACCAGCCGCGCCCGCCTCGGCCCCCGCATCGACCTTGGCGTCCGCGCCCTCAACGCCTTCGCCACCTGTCGCGCCGGCCAGCGCCTCGGCCTTTTCGCCGGCTCCGGCGTGGGCAAATCCACTCTCCTGTCCATGCTTGCCCGCCGCACCGACTGTGACGTCGTCGTCCTCGCCCTCGTTGGCGAGCGCGGCCGCGAAGTGCGCGAGTTCCTTGAGGATGACCTCGGCGCCGAAGGCCTCGCCCGCGCCGTCGTCATCGTTGCCACCTCCGATTCTCCCCCCCTGATGCGCCGCGAAGCCGCCTATGCCGCTCTCACCGTCGCGGAACATTTTCGCGACCTCGGCCAGCGCGTTCTTCTTCTTATGGACAGCGTCACCCGTTACTGCCTCGCGCTGCGCGAAATCGGCCTCGCCGCCGGCGAACCGCCCGCCACCCGCGGCTATCCGCCCAGCGTCTTCGCCGACCTGCCCCGCCTCCTCGAACGCGCCGGCCCCGGCCCCGACGGCACGCCAGGCAGCATCACCGCGTTCTTCACCGTCCTCGTCGAGGGCGACGACCACAACGAACCCATTGCCGACGCCGTCCGCGGCATCCTCGACGGCCACGTCGTGCTTGATCGCCGCATCGCGGAGGCCGGCCGCTACCCCGCCATCGATATCCTGCGCTCCCTCTCCCGCGCCGTGCCCGGCTGCAACACCCAGGCCGAAAACGCCCTCTCCCGCCGCGCCCGCGCGCTCCTCGCGCTGTACTCCGATGTTGCCGACATCGTCCGCCTCGGCGCCCATCGCCCCGGCGCCGACCCCGCCGTGGATGAAGCCATTCGCCTTGCGCCGCGCATCGAAGCCCTCCTCCGCCAATCCCGCGACGAAGCCACCGGCATCGAACCCACGTTCGCAGCCCTTGCGGAAATTCTCGGACCGGCCGAAACCACCGCCTCGTGAACCACAAGGAGGCCCCAATGCCCCAGCCCGGCCATATCTCCGTCCTCGGCGTCCCCGACCCCGCCACGCTTGACGATGACCTCAAGACGATCTGGGCGAAGTGCGTCGAAAAACTGGGCTTCGTGCCAAACGTCTTCTCGACCTACAGCCTCAAGCCGCAGCGCCTGCGCAATTTCATGGCGATGTACAACGAAATCATGCTCTCCAAATCCGGCCTCTCGAAGCTGGAACGCGAGATGATCGCCGTCGTCGTCTCATCGGCCAATCGGTGCTATTATTGTCTGGTGGCCCACGGCGCCGCCGTTCGCCAACTCTCAGGCGATGCCGAACTCGGGGAAATGATGGCGCTGAACTACCGCGTGGCCAAACTCGACCCGCGCCAGCGCGCCCTGCTCGACTTTGCCTGGAAAATGACCACCACCCCGCACCTCATCGACGACACCGACCGTGAAGGCCTGCGCGGCCACGGCCTCTCGAATGACGACCTGTTCGACCTCGCCGAAACCACCGCCTTCTTCAATCTCTCAAACCGCATGGCCTCTGCCAGCGATATGATGCCCAACAAGGAATACCATCCCGCCTTCCGCTGAAAAGTGATCGGCGAGAACGGAAGCTCGTCCGCATTCCTGCGCGCGCCGCAATGCGCCGGGCGGATTGCGCTTCGCCGCGGGGGGGTTACGATCGCGCCGGCAAAGGGGAACCGTTATGGCATTGCATGTGGACTACTACGCATCGTTGAACTCGCCCTGGGCGCATTTCGGCGCTGCCCGGATCGAGGCGATGACGGCGGCGCATGGCGCGTCGCTGCGGATCATCCCGGTTGATTTCGGCGCGATCTTTGCCAAATCGGGCGGCCTGCCGCTGCCCCAGCGCTCGCCGCAGCGCCAGGCCTATCGGATGATGGAACTGGCGCGGTGGCGGGAGAGTCTGGGCATCCCGATCCACCTCAAGCCGGCGTTTTTCCCCCATAACGAGGTGCTCGGCGCCTGCTGCGCGATCGCGTTGCGCGAGACGATGGGGGATGGGCCGGCGATCAGGTTGGCGCATCGGGTGTTGAAGGCGGTGTGGGAGGATGAGGTGAATCCGGCCGATCCCGCGGTGCTGGCGGGGTTGATTGCCGAGATCGGGCTTGATGCCGATGCGGTGATGGCGCTGGGCGCACAGCCGCGATGGGCGGAGATGCGGATGGCGGACAGCCAGGCGGCGTTGGACCGGGGGGTGTTCGGGGCGCCGAGCTATGTGATCGGCGAGGAGGTTTTCTGGGGGCAGGACCGGCTCGCGTTTGTGCAAGCGCGGCTCGCGCGGGGGTAGACGGGTCCGCCCTGGCGTTGCACCCTTCCCCTCCGCCCCAGAGGGGATAAGGAAGGGATGATTGCCATGCCGCATGTACCGGATGCCTGGACCAAGATCAGCGCCGCGACCACCGCTGTGTTTTCGCGCGATGGGGGGACGATCTACCATTTGCGCGGGGTGGGGTTGCCGCAGGTGTGGGCGATGGACCGGGATGGGGGGAATGCGCGGCAGTTGAGTTTCCATAGCGAGAAGGTTGCGTTTTTGCGGCGCTCGCCGACGGATGAGCGGTTGATCTGGGGGATCGATGCGGGCGGGGACGAGTTGCAGCAGTTCCAGATGCTGGAACCGGGCAAGGCGCTCCGGGCGCTGACGGCGAATCCGGAGGCGATTCATGATTTCGGCGCGTGGTCGGCCGATGGGGCGCGGGTGGCATATGCGACGAATGATCGCGATGCGCGGTTTCATGACATCTGCGTGCTCGATATCGAATCGGGCGGGCGGATCCGGGTTTATGAGGGGACCGGGATTTTGTCGGTCAGCGCCTGGAAGTCGGACGGCGCGGTGCTGGTGATGATGGAGGATTATTCGTCGATCGATCAGCGGATCTGGTTGCTTGATCCGCGGACCGGGGCGGCGCGGATGGTGGCGCGGCCTTCGCCCACCCGGTATTCCGGGGTGCGGTTTGTGGCGGATGGGGGGTTGATGGGGATTACCGATCACGGCGGCGCGGAATTCATGCGGTTGTGCCGGATCGATGCGCAGAGCGGGGCGGTGACGGAGGTGTTTGCGCCGCAGGGGCGCGACGTCGAGGGGTTTGCGATTTCGCCGGATGGGGCGTGGTTGGCGACGATCGAAAATGATCGGGGCTATGCGGTTTTGCGGGTGGGGCCGCTCGGCGGTGAGCGGCCGGCGGTTTCGGGGGTTCCGGTCGGGATTGTGAGCGAGTTGGCCTGGGCGCCGGATTCGGCGAGCCTGGCGTTTACGGCGCAGGGGCCGACGGCGCCGCCGGGGTTGTTTGTGTGGCAGGGCGGGGTTGTGACGGCGTTGGCGGTGCCGGATCCGTTGGCGGGGTCGGGGATTGCGGGGCCGGATCTGGTTGGGTTCGATCTGGTGGGTTGGACGAGTTTCGATGGGCTGGCGATTCCGGGGTGGTATGCGCGGCCCAAGGGGCCGCAGCCGGCGGCGGGGTATCCGGCGGTGGTGTGGGTGCATGGCGGGCCGGCTTCGCAGACGCGGGCCAATTTCCGGGCGGATATGCAGTTGCTGCTGGACCAGGGGTTTGCGGTGTTGATGCCGAATATGCGGGGCTCGACCGGGTATGGCCGGGCGTATCTGGAGGCCGATGAGGTCGAGAAGCGGCCGGATATGATGAAGGATCTTGCGGCGGGGCGGACCTGGCTTGCGGCCCAGCCGGGCATCGATCCGGCGCGGATCGGGATCATGGGGCAGTCCTATGGCGGGTGGGTGGTGCTTGCGGCGGTGACGATGCAGCCGGATTTGTGGAAGGCGGCGGTGAACTACTACGGGATTGCCGATTTCGTGACGCTGCTGGAGCGGACGGGGAAATGGCGGCGGGATCATCGGGCGCGGGAATATGGGTTTCCGGAGACGGATGGCGCGTTGTTTCAGGAGATTTCCCCGATCCATGGGGTGGGCAATGTGGTGGCGCCGCTGTTGGTGCTGCATGGCGACCGGGATCCGCGGGTGCCGATGCATGAGAGCGACCAGTTTGTCGCGGCGATGGAGGAGCGGCAGAAGAAGGTGCGCTACGAGAAGTTCGACTATGCCGGGCACGGGTTCATCCGGCCGGAGCATCGCACGCGGGTGTATCATGCGGTGGCGGAGCATTTCCGGGATTGGCTGTGATGCTGGATTGATATGATATCGTAACGAATTGGGCCTGATTCGGCGCTGCCGGGTCAGGCTTGATTTTTTGGCGGCTTGATTTTTGTGGGCCAGAATTTTGTGGGCCAGATTTTCGCCTGGCAAATGCGGAGGACGATTTTCGGGCGGGGTTTGGCGCGAGGGCCGGCGGCGTGGAGTCCGGAGGGGCCGGTTTTGGGGGAGGCGGAGGTTCGGGCTGAGCGCCGGGCTGGGTGGGGAAGATGACGCCGAGCATGCGGCAGACGCGCCTGAGGAGGCGGGCGGCCTGGGGGCTGGCGGCGAGGAGTTCGGCGTGGTGCGGCAGATCGAACTGAAGTTGCAACTGGCAGGCGATGGCGGCGGCTTCATTGGGCAGGGCGCGAATGAGCCAGAGTTCGCCGCGCGGGCGCAGGGGGGGGAAGCGTGGGATTGGGTTGGGTGTGCGGTCGCGGGCCTGGGGCGTGCGGGTTGTATCAGGGTGGAACGGGGCGCGGGGGCGGGGCGGCGTGCCGGCGGCGAGGCGGGCCATGAGGCGTTCGAAGCGGCGCCAGGTGCGGGTGAGATAGCCGCCGAGGGCGTTGGCGTGCGGGGCCATGGCGGGCACGCGGAAGCGGGCGGCGACGAGGGTGCGCAGCCCGGCCAGGATCTGCGCCACGACCACCGCCAAGGCGGGGGCGAGCGCGCGCAGTTCGGGTGCGGGTGCGGCCAGGTTCATGGATTGTAGTCCTACCCCGGCTTGGGTAGCGCCGCAAGGAAAATGTTAGTTTGTTGGTTATTTTTTCTTAGAGGCTTGGGTCTGGCCGGCGTTTTCGGCCGTCAGGCGCGGGCCCCGGTTGGCCGGCGTTGAACTCATTCCTTGTATTTGACGTCGATGGCCAGCAATTTCCAGTGGCCCTTGTTCTGAACGAAGCTGAGCTTGTAGCGAACCCGCTTCTCATCGTCCTTGAAGGCGCCGACGAGGCTCAAAATGCCGCTCTTATCGATGGTGGCGTCTTCGTAAGAGGCGATTTCATCGGCCACGATGCTTTCGATGTTGACGGCGAGGTCGCGGAATTTCTTGAAGGCCTTGGCAATGTCGTCAAGCGTGAGTTGGTCCTGGAATTCGCGCGAGGCCTTGGCGCGCAGCACGGCATAATTGCCGGTCAGATTGGCGTCGTTGAATGTCATCAGGGTGGTGCGGATCAGGATTTCCTGTTCGTTGTCCGAGGGGATTTTGGCGCTCCAGGCCGGCGTGGCCGTGATGAGGCAGAGCAGGGCCAGCAGGAAGACTCGTCCGATCCAAGCCGGGGCGTTGAGGCGGGGCATCATGGTGTGTTCCTGTCGAGACGATGCGCCCCCCTCCATCTGCCGAAACCGGATGACGCCGAAACCGGATGATGGAGGGGGATGACTTGTTTTCTGCCCTGCCGGGCGTGGGATCAGACCCGTGGATTACTCGCCGACGGCGCGGGACTGCTGGGTTTTGGCGTCCCAAAACAACGTGATGGTCGAGAACTTGCAGAGATCGACATCCATCCATGCGGCTGTGCTGCCGTCATCATGGTATTTCACCTTGATGTCGAAGCGGCAGGCGCCGTTGCCGTGCGGGAAGACGATGTTGACGGCTTCGCCATCGGCGAGCGCATCACGGCCCATGATGTCACTGCCCCATGAATCGCTGGAGTGGGCGCCGACATAGACCGAGTCGATCTGATAGCCGGTTTTGTTTTGCAGTTTGAAGTCAGCATCATTGGCATGGGCGGCGGCGGCGAAGGACAGGCTCAACAATGCCGCCAGCGCGAATTTCACGAAACGCATGGGTTCATCTCTTTCGTTTGACCGTGTGTCCTGAAGGCGGGATGCCGTCCAGGTTTAGCCGTACGCGTTTCAGCCGCCCATCACCTTGATTGCGGCATCCATAGCCTTCTCCGTGGGATGGGATTTGCAGTAATCGCTCATTTTTTTATCGATCTCGGCGGCGGCCGCATCGACTGTCGAATCGCCCGTCTTTGGCGTTGGCCCGATTTTGGCGGCCAGTTCCAGATAAGCACTGCATGTCATGTTCGGATCCGAAACCTGTGCTGTCGAAACCGTCGAAAATGACACTATAGCGACAAACAGAGCTGCGAGTTTTTTCACGTTTTTCGGCCTATGTATTGTAATGTTACGCGGCGGTTGGCATCTTTCGATTTATAGGCGAGCCTTTTGGACGTGACAAGCAACGGAAACGATAGGGCGGACGCCGATCACCCGCTGCTGGGGAGCAGGTGATCGGGCGATTCAGACCTCCGGCGTGCCGCCTGCGGTCATCGCGCGCACGTTGATCGGGCGATTCAGACCTCCGGCGTGCCGCCTGCGGTCATCGCGCGCACGTTGATCGGGCGATTCAGACCTCCGGCGTGCCGCCTGCGGTCATCGCGCTCAGTGTGTGATGTCGTGGACCATTTCGTCCCAGGCGGCGAGGAAGGCGTCGGCATCGTGTTGCTGGAAGACGAGGGGGGGGCGGATTTTGACGGTGTTGCGGAAGATGCCGGCGTTCGACGTCAGGAAGCCTTTGTCTTTGAGGCGGTTGATGACGTCGATGGCGCAGTCGGGGTCGGGGGTTTTGTGGCCGTCGTCCTTGATGAGTTCGACGCCGATGAAGAGGCCGGTGCCGCGGACGTCGCCGATGGCGGACCAGGCGGGGGCGCGGGATTGGAGGCCGGATTTGAGGTTGGCGCCGATGGTGGCGACGGAATGGAGGAGGTTTTGGTCCTCGATGTAGTTGATGACGGCGAGGCCGACGGCGGCCTGGAGGGGGGAAGAGGCGAAGGTGTTGAAGTAGCGCGTTTTGGCGCGGAAGGTTTCGACCAGTTCGCGGCTGGCGGCGGTGGCGGCGAGGGGCAGGCCGTTGCCCATGGGCTTGCCGGTGACGACGATGTCGGGCTTGAGGCCGGAGACATCGTAGCCCCACCATTGGCCGGTGCGGGCGTAGCCGGCCTGGACTTCGTCGGAGATGACGAGGCCGCCGGCGGCGTGCACCATGGCGGAGGCTTTTTCCATGAAGCCGGCGGGGATGTTGGGGAGGCCTTCATTGGCGAGGATGGAGCAGGCGATGAAGGCGGCGAAGCCGTGGCCGGCGCGGTTGTGCGCGTCAATCGCGGCGGCGAGGCGGGCGAGATAGGCCTCGCAGAGTTCGGCCTCGGAGGCGCCTTCGAGGAGGGGGCGGTAGGTTTCGGGGAAGGGGATGGCGCGGACTTCGGATGTGCTGTCCTGGTTGAGGGAGAGGCGGGTGAGTTTGGAGACGAGTTCGGAATTGCCGTGATAGGTGCCGTCGGAGCAGATGATGCCTTGTTTGCCGGTGGCGAAGCGGGCCATGCGCAGCGCGACCTCGATGGCTTCGGTGCCGGAGCAGGAGACGATGACGCTTTCGATTTTGGCGGTTTTGTGCAGGCCGGTAAGGCGTTCGCAGAAGGCGACGATGTCTTCGTGCAGGTAGCGCGAGTGAACGTTGAGGGTGGATTGGGCCTTCGTCATGGCGGCGACGACGGCGGCGTTGGCGTGACCGACGCAGGGGACGTTGTTGTACATGTCGGTGTAGCGGCGGCCCTGGGGGTCAAACAGATAGGCGCCGTCGCCGCGGACGAGGTGAAGCGGATGGGCGTAGAAGAGGGGGGTGCCGGCGCCGAGGGCAGCATTGCGGCGGGCGAGGAGTGTCTGGGGCATGCGCGTCTCTCCGGGGGCGGTTGACGGGATCATGGCGCGGGTTTGAGAGGTTGGGAATGGGGGGTGGCGTGACAGGGGGGGCTGGGGAGGGATAGGGTTGGTTCAGAAACTCCGGGAGGCCGCCATGACATTCGTACAGCGCAATCATCGTCCGTTGATCATGGGCCGCCGGGGGGCTGTGGGGTCGAACCATCCGATGGCGACGCAGGCGGGGTTGGATGTGTTGCGGGCGGGGGGGAATGCGGCGGATGCGGCGGTGGCGGTGTCGCTGGCGCTCGGGGTTTGCGAGCCGATGATGTCGGGGCTGGGGGGGGATGGGTTCTATCATCTGCATGATGCGAAGACGGGGACCTCGGTGGTCTATAACGGGACCGGGGCGGCGCCGGGGGCGGCGACCGCGGAGCGGTTCAAGGACGGGGTGGCGGTGACGGGGGCGTTGTCGGCGTCGGTTCCGGGGAGTTTGGCGGGGCTGGCGGCGATGCATGCGGCGCATGGGGAACTGCCGTTCGGCGTGCTGGTGCGCCCGGCGATCGCGTTGGCGCATGGCGGGTTTGCGGTGACGCACAAGCATGTCTCGACGACCGAGGATAATCGGGCGCGGCTGGCGGCGGATGCGCGCAGTGCGGCGTCGTTCCTGGGGCAGAAACTCGGGGATGTGTGTGTGCAGGGCGATCTGGGGCGGACGCTGGAGGCGATTGCGGCCGACGGGCCGGAGATTTTCTATCGCGGGCCGCTGGCGCAGCGGATCGCGGCGGGCGTGATGGCGGCGGGGGGGATGATCACGGCGGGGGATTTGTCGTCCTGTGCGGCCGAGGTGCAGGCACCGATCGGGATTTCGTATCGGGGATGGACGATCACGCAGACGGGGCCGAATTCGACCGGGTTCACGATGTTGCAAATGCTGAAGATCGCCGAGCGGTTCGATATCGCGGGGATGAGCGCGGCAGAGCGGGTGCATGTGCTGGTGGAGGCGAAGAAGCTGGCGTTTTTGGATCGGGAGCGGTGGGGCGCGGATCCGCGGTATGAGACGGTGCCGTTGGAGCGGCTGTTGTCGGATGCGTATGCCGATGACTTGGCGGGGCGGATCGACATGGCGCGCGCGGCGGTGATGGCGACGCCGGTGTCGGCTGCGGGGGATACGACGTATTTCTGTGTGGTGGATGGCGAGGGGAATGCGGTGTCGGCCATTCAAAGCCTGAACGGGGCCTATGGGTCCGGCGTGACGGCGGGGGATACCGGGATCGTGATGAACAACCGGATGGCGTATTGGCATGTGGCGGAGGGGCATGCCAATCGGCTGGTGCCGGGCAAGCGGGTGCGGCACACCATGAATGCGCCGATGGTGTTGAAGGATGGCAAGCTGGTGGCGGTGTTGGGGACGCCGGGGGCGGATCATCAGGTGCAGGTGAATTTGCAGGTGGTGACGGCGATGCTGGATCTGGGGCTTGATCCGCAGTCGGCGTTGGAGTCGCCGCGCTGGACGTCGAGCCAGGTGGGCCAGGGGGCGAATTGGCCGCATGAGGGGGATGGGGCGTTGTCGATCGAGGAGGATCATGGCGCGGCGGTGTTGGCTGATCTCGCGGGGCGCGGGCATCAGATCAAGCGGCTGGGACATCTGGAGGGGCCGTGCGCGATGCAGGCGATCCGGGTGTTGGAGAACGGGGTGCGGATGGCGGGCTCGGACCCGCGGCGGGACGGGTGGGCGGGCGCTTTTTAGGGCGCGGTGTTTAGGGGCGGTTAGGGAATCGGGGTCATGATGTGGTTCTGACGGTGTGAAAGAGTTCCCGCAGCAGTCCAACGCCAGAAAGGCCAGAGCGGAATGAGATCATGGTTCGAGAGTGGAATTTTCTGTCCGATGAGCAGCAGTTGCTGTTGGCTCAGGAAGCGTTGCGGCGGGCCGCGGAGACGATAGCGGGGCAGGCCGAGATTTTGGCTGCCGAGATGGAGGAGGGCGGGCTGCTGGATCGGGGCGGGCCGGATGCGCTGCGGTTGCTGGCGCATGTGGTGCGGGTCAATCGGCTTGATACGCTGGTGCCGGCGGGACATGCCTGAGGGTTGCGTCGCTGCGGGTCAGCGCCTGATGATTTTTGGCAGAATCGCCACAAAGCATCAGGCGATCAAACAGAGAGTCAAAGCACCAGGGCGGCGAGGAGGGAGTCGAGGCGTTTGCGGCCTTCCGGGGTTGGCGCGAGGGTGGTTTCGGTCATGGTGAGGTAGCCGGCATCGAGGGCCTGGGCGAGGATGTCGGGGTCGATGGCGTCGGGGAGTGCGAGGCCGGTGCGGGCGGCGAAGCGGGGGGCGTTGATGCCTTCGGTGAGGCGCAGGCCCATGAGCAGCATTTCGCGGGCGCGGTCCTGTTGGGAGACCGCATCCTCATGGGTGGTGCCGTGACCATCGCGTTCGACGCGCGCGGCCCAGGGTTCGGGGGCGCGGTGGCGGCGGGTGGCGTAGAGGGTGGTGTCGCGCGTGATGCGGCCATGGGCGCCGGGGCCGATGCCGGCGTAGTCGCGGTATCGCCAATACGCCAGGTTGTGGCGGCTTTCGGCGCCGGGTTTGGCGTAGTTGGAGACTTCGTAGGGCGCAAGGCCGAAGCGGGCGGCTTCCTCGGCGGTGGCGTCGTAGAGGTCGGCCGCGAGGTCGTCATCGGGCAGGGTGAGTTCGCCGCGGCGGTGCATGCCTTCGTAGACGGTGCCGGGTTCGATGGTGAGTTGGTAGAGGGAGAGGTGGTCGGCGGCCAAAGCGAGGGCGCGGCGGAGTTCGGCGCGCCAGGATTCGAGGGTTTGGCCGGGGCGGGCGTAGATCAGGTCGAAGGAGAGGCGGGGGAAGAGGGCGCGGGCGCGTTCGAGGGCAAGGATGGCTTCGGGGGCGGAGTGTTGCCGGCCGAGGCGGGCGAGGTCGGTGGGGTCGAGGCTTTGGATGCCCATGGAGATGCGGTTGATGCCGGCGTCGCGGAAGGCGCGCAGGCGGGCGATCTCGACGCTGGTGGGGTTGGCTTCGAGGGTGATTTCGATGTCGCGGGTGGGGGCGAAGAGGCGTTTGGCGTCGGCGATGAGGGCGCCGACGGTGTCGGGGTTCATGAGGCTGGGGGTGCCGCCGCCGAAAAAAATGGAGCCGAGGGGGCGGGAGCCGAGGCGGGAGGCCTCCCAGGCGAGTTCGGTGCGCAGCGCGGCGGCGAAGCGGGTCTGGTCGATCCGTTCGCGCACGTGGGAGTTGAAATCGCAGTACGGGCACTTGGCCAGACAGAAGGGCCAGTGGATATAGAGGGCGATCGGTTCGTCGGTCATGGCTCTCTATAGAGGATTTCTCTGCATGCCGCCGAATTCGATGTTGGTGAGCGTGGCCGCGATGTGGCTGGTGGCGGTGGTGATCCCGGGGCCGAATTTTTTCGTTGTCGCGCGGATGGCGGCGCTGCGGTCGCGCCGGGCGGCGCTGGTGGTGGTGGGGGCGCTGGGGATCGGGAGTGCGCTCTGGGGCTTGGCGGGGTTTTTCGGGGTGCATGCGCTGTTTGCGGTGGCGCCGCGGTTGTATGGGGCGCTGCGGCTGATCGGGGCGGTGTATCTGGTTTATGTCGGGGTGCGGATTGTGTGGGGGAGTTTCGGGGCGCGGGGGGAGGATGCGGGGGGTGGCGAGGGCGGCGGGGCGTTTCGGCTGGGGTTGATGACGAGCCTGTCGAACCCGAAATCGGCGATGCTGGTGGGGTCGTTGTTCACGGCGGTGATGCCGCCGGATGCGGCGGTTTCGGTGGGGCTGGTGACGGTGGCGGAGATGGTGGCGATATCGGTGGGGTGGTATGCGCTGGTGGCCTGCGTGATTTCGGCGCGGCCGGTGGCGGCGGTGTTCCGGCGGGTGGCGGTGTGGGTGGATCGGGGGGCGGGGGTGATATTTGTGGGCTTCGGCGGGCGGATCGTGGCGGGGATGGTGTTGTAGGTCAGGCCGGTTCCGGCTGGGCGGACGGGACGGTGGTGCGCAGCGTGATGACGAATTCGGCGCCGCGGCCTGGCTTGGTGGGCGGGGCGTTGGTGGCGGCGATGGTGCCGCCGGCGGCGGCGAGGATGCCGGCGCAGATCGACAGGCCGAGGCCGGTGCCGCGATCTGCGGATTTGGTGGTGAAGAACCGTTCGAACATGCGCCCGAGGATGGCCGGCGGGATGCCGGGGCCGGTGTCGGTGACGGTGACGATGACGCGATCGAGCGGGGTTTCGACGAGCGGGGTTTCGACGAGCGGGGTTTTGGCGAGCGGGGTTTGGGCGGGCTGGGTGTGGGCGGCGATGATGATGCGGCGTTCGGCGGGCTCGGATTCGACGATGGCGTCGCGGGCGTTGAGCAGCAGGTTGAGGAAGACCTGTTCGAACAATTCGCTGCTGCCGAAGATGGGGGGGAGATCGGCGGGCAGATCGATGTCGAGCTTGATGTTGGCGGCGCGCAGAGCCGAACCGCCCATCATGAGGGCACCATCGACGACACTGCGCAGGGGGATCAGTGTGCGGGCGCTGCCGCCGGTGCGGGCGGCGCGGCGGAGGTGATCGGTGACGAGGCGGGCGCGGCGGGTCATCTCGACGATTTTTTCCTGCTGGGCGGCCAGTTGCGGCAGGTCGTCCGGGCGGGGTTCGGCGAGCATGGCGAGGGAGGTTTCGGCGAGCAGGGCGATGACGGTGAGCGGCTGCATCATTTCGTGGGCGATGCTGCTGGACACTTCGCCGAGGGCGGCAAGGCGGGCCGAGGAGACCGCGGAAGCGATGGCGGATTTTTCGGTTTCGATGTCGGTCATGAGGGCGACGCAATCGAACGTATCCCCGTCGCGGGCGACGACGCGGACGTGCAGGCGCATCCAGCGCAGCGCGCCGTCACCGCAGCGGAATTGGTGTTCATGGATGGCAGAGCCGGTGTGGTGCAGATCAGCGGCGACGCGGCGGCGCTCGGCGGTGGTGGCGGGGGGTTCGGCGTAGTCGAGGATGACGCTGGCGCCGGCGATTTCGTCCATGGAGCGGTGAAGGAGGCGGGCGGTGCCGGAATTGAAGTCGTAGCGATTGACGGTGCCATCGAGGCCCATCTTGAGGCGGAAGACGCCGGCGCCGACACCGTCGAGGATGTGGTGCAGCGCGGCCTGCCGTTCGCGGGCGCGGGCGGCGGCGGCTTCGGATTGTCGATGGGCGCTGTGGAAGAAGAGCGCGGTGGCGGTGCCGGAGAGGGCGAGCAGGACGACGATCTCGAGCAGAATGGCGATGTCGCGGAGTTCGGCGAAAGCGGCGAGTTCGCGGTCGGCGTGAGCGGAGACGGTGACGAAGAGGCTTTGCCCAGATACTGCGCGGGCGGCAATGAAGCGATCGGGGCCGCGGCGCGAATCGGAGATGCGAGCGTCGGCGGCGGGGCGGGATGCGGTATCGCGGCGGGCGATGCGACTGACGGCATCGGCGGTGCCTGCGAGGAACAGACCGTCGTCGCGCCGCAGGGCGACGTGTTCCTCGGGGCTGACGGCGGCGTGCGGGGAGAGGCTGGCAGCGAACAGGCTGCCATCGATGGCGAGGACGGCGATGCCGGCGAAGGCACCGTCTTCATTGGTGATGGCGTGTCTGGTCGGGAGCAGCCAGGTGTTGGCGGCGGGGCGGTGAATGGGCGGGTCGAAGACGATGGCGCCGGCGGGGATGGGGGCGGTGCGCAGGGTATCGCGGGTGGCGCTGTCGTAGGGCGCGGCGATGGTGCCGACTTCCCAATCATCGGCGGGATTGCGGGCGAGGAACAGGACGTGGACGACAGCGGCGCTGTTCGTGCCAACAAGGCGGTTTATGCGGCGTTCGGCGAAGCCCTCGGTCATGCGGCCTTCGAGGCGGGCCTGCACGCGGCTCTCAAGGGGCATATGGTAGCGGGCGAGGGCCTCGATATGGCGTTCGACGCGTTCGCGCACGATGTCGGTGTCGCGGGCGACGCGGGCGATGGCTTGGAGTTCGGCGTCGCGGTGGGCCTGGTCGAGCAGAGAGTACCATGCGCCGAACTGCAGAATGCCAAGGATGAGGGCGCCGAAGACGGCCCGCGCCTGGGTGACTCTCGGAGGGGCGGCGGTCCCGGGTTGCGGAGGGGATGGCATTATCGGTCTCCAACCGCCATTATTCGATCCTCTTCCGATTACATTGGCCGCCTTTATTGTAAAATTATTAGATCATTCACAAAAATTGGACAAGAAAAAAACGGCGGATCGCCGGGATGCGCGGTTTGCGGGTTGCACGACAGAGGGAGGATGCGGCTGGCGGTGCGCCGCACGCCGGTCATTGGCGATCCCGCAGAACAAGGCGGACGTGTCTCGGTGCTTTTTGCAAAACCGACCAGCACGCCATTTTCGAGAAAAGGGAGCTCGAAACTTCTATCCCGATCAGACCGGTGTGCGTTGCCAGGGGGGCGGGGCGGACGTAGCGTTCGAGGAAGGGAGAAAAATTCATGTCGCGTACCGTTGCCCGGCTGTTGGCCGAAACTCTGCAAGCTCATGATGTCGATCTGGTTTATTGCGTGCCGGGGGAGAGCTATCTCGGGCTGACCGATGCGCTGGGCGATATGAACCGGATGCGGCTGATCGTGTGTCGCCATGAGGGGGGGGCGGCGTTCATGGCGGTGGCGGATGGGCGGATGCGGGATCGGGCGGGGGTGTGCGTGGTGTCGCGCGGGCCGGGGCTGGCGAATGCGATGGTGGCGCTGCACACGGCGTATCACGACGCAACGCCGCTGGTGCTGCTGGTCGGCCAGGTGGAGCGCAAGGATTTCGGGCGGCTTGCGTTGCAGGAGCAGAACTACTCGCGGCTGTTGTCGGATGTGACGAAGCTGGTGATCGAAGTGAATGAGCCGGTGATGGCGTCCGAGGCGATCGCGCGGGCGTTCCATATCGCGGAGAGCGGGACGCCGGGGCCGGTGGCGGTGATACTGCCGGAGGATATTTTCGATGAGCCGGCTTCGGACAAGAGGGGGGATTTTCCGGTGGATCAGGCCCGGCCGCGGGCCTTTGCGGGGCCGCGGACGGAGGATGTGGAGCGGCTGGTGGACATGATCGCGGCGGCGGAGCGGCCGCTGGTTTGGGTGGGGGCGGCGCTGCATTCGGATGCGGTGGATGGGGGCGCGGCGACGCGGGATTTGCAGCTTTTGGCGGAGGAGTGGGTGTTGCCGGTGAGCCCGACGCATCGGCGGCCGCATTTGTTCGATGCCGCGCATCCGAACCATGGCGGGTATATGGGCATTCGGGTGCCCAAGCCGTTGATGGAGGCGATGCGGCAGGCGGATTTGTTGGTATCGCTGGGCGAGCGGATCACGGATTCGGTCAGCCAGTCCTACACATTTCCGACGGCGCCGCAGCCGCAGATTCCGTTGGTGCATGTGTGGCCAGATGCCAATGAGGTCGGCCGGGTGTTCCGGGCGGATCTCGGGATGGCGTGCGATCCGCATGCGGTGATCCGGGCGCTGCTGGCGCGGGGGCGGCCGGCGGGGGCGGAGCGCCGGCGCGGGTGGGTCGAGGGGCTCAACCGGATCCATCGCGGGCTGATGGAGCCGGTGTGGGAGAAGATGGATGACGGGGTGAATTTCGCGGCCGTGGTGTGCGAAATCGGCAAGCATCTGTCGGCGGATGCGACGGTGACGTCGGATGCGGGGAATTTTTCGTCGTTCATTCATCGCTATATCGGGTTCAAGCCGGGTCAGATGTTTCTGTCCTCGGTGGTGGGCGCGATGGGGGCGGGGGTGCCGATGGCGGTGGCGGCTGGGTTGCGGCGGGTGGGGCAGCAGGCCGTCGCGTTTGTGGGTGATGGTGGGGCGCTGATGACGGGCAACGAGATTGCGACGGCGCTGATGTACGGGGTCAATCCGATCGTGGTGATCAGCGACAACGGGAATTACGGGACGATCGCGATGCATCATATCAACCGGTATCCGGGCCGGCCGTATCAGGCGGCGACCAGGCTTCGGAATCCGGATTTCGCGGCATGGGCCGAGTCGTTCGGGGCGGTGGGGATCAGCATTGCCAGCGAGGAGGCGGTTGGGCCGGGAATTGCGCGGGCCTTCGCGGTGGGGGATCGCCCGGTGGTGGTGCATGTCCGCAGTTCGGCCGAGCAGATGAGTGCGTGGCGGCGGCGGTCGCAGTAAGACACAACGAGAGGCGGAAAAATATCATGTCAGCTATCGAATTACCCCGGGCTTCGCGGCCGGAGGATGTCGGGATGTCAGCGGCGCGGTTGGCGACGCTGTCGGGCGCGATAAGGGCGCGGACGGATGCGGGGCATATCCCCGGCGCGGTGGCGCTGGTCGTGCGGGATGGGCGTGTGGCGTATTACGAGGCGTTCGGCCGGCGCGACCCGCTGGCGGCGGATGCGATGAAGATCGACGATATTTTTCGCATCTACTCGATGACCAAGGCCATCGTGTCGGTTGCGGTGATGATGCTGTTCGAGGAGGGCAAGCTGTTTTTGTCCGATCCGGTGGCGAAATTCATGCCGGAGTATGCGGGCCAGATGGTGTTGCAGCACGATGGCGCGCGGGTGGCGCCGGCGTCGCCGATGACGGTGCAGGATCTGCTGCGGCATACCTCGGGGCTGACCTATGAGTTCCGGGGGACCCGGGCGATCCATCAGGCGTATGCCGATGCCAAGGTGTTCCGCCGCGACCAGACGAACGCGGACCAGGCGGCGGCGCTGGCGGCATTGCCGCTCGATTTCCATCCGGGGACGCAGTTTGAATACAGCCGGTCCACCGATGTGCTGGGTCGCCTGGTGGAGGTGGTTTCCGGCGAGAGACTGGGGACGCATTTGCAGCGGCGCATCCTGGGGCCGCTGGGCATGGTGGATACCGGGTTCCATGTGCCGCAGGGCAAGTTGGGGCGGCTCGCGCAGTCCTTTGCCAAGGATCCGACGACGGGCGAGGCGGAGATGATGCTCGATGTGACGCGCCCGGCGATGTTCGAGTCGGGCGGCGGCGGGCTGGTATCGACGACGATGGATTATGCGCGGTTCCTGCAGATGCTGGCCAATGGCGGGCAGTTGAACGGGATGCGGCTGCTGGGGCGCAAGACGATCGAGTTGATGACCAATGACCATCTGGGCGACATGCCGCGCCCGGTCGACATGATCGGGCCGGGGTTCGGGTTCGGGCTGGGGTTCGCGGTGCGCACGCATGCCGGGATGGGCACGATGCCGGGCTCGGTCGGGCAGTATTATTGGGGCGGTGCTGCGGGGACGACGTTTTGGGTCGATCCGGCGGAGCGGTTGTTCGCGGTGATGATGATCCAGTCCCGCGTGCAGCGCGATGTGTATCGGGTGCTGTTCCGCGACATGGTGTATGCGGCGATTGCGGATTGAGGCGGGCGGCGAATCCCCTGGTTCGGGCCGGGGGATTCGCAAGGATTGAGTCTGCCAATGGGCAAGATCGATGAGATGGTCGTTGACAGGGCGGCGAGGCGAGGTATAACCCGCGCCTTCCTGGCGACCGGGGTCCGGCCGCCCCGCCGTGTATGCGTGCGGTCATACTACAGGATCTAGATCGATGTTCGCAGTCATCCGCACCGGCGGAAAACAGTATCGCGTTGCACCCAATGACGTGCTCAAGGTGGAGAAGCTCGAAGCCGAAGCCGGCTCGACGATCACTTTCACCGATGTGCTCGCGGTCGGCCGTGATGGCAACCTGACGATCGGCGCCCCCGTGGTGGCCGGCGCGTCGGTGACGGCCACGGTCATCGCGCAGGATCGCCTTGATACGGTGATCATTTTCAAGAAGCGCCGCCGGCAGAACAGCCGCCGCAAGAATGGCCATCGCCAGCACGTGACCGTGCTGCGCGTCGGCGAAATCACCGGCTGAGCAGGAGAACCAACCCATGGCACATAAGAAAGCAGGCGGCTCGTCCCGCAACGGCCGCGATACCGCCGGCCGGCGCCTCGGCGTGAAGAAGTTCGGTGGCGAGGCTGTCGTCGCCGGGAACATCATCATCCGCCAGCGCGGCACCAAGGTGAAGCCGGGCCGCAATGTCGGGCTTGGCAAGGATCATACGATTTTTGCGCTGATCGACGGCAAGGTGGAGTTCCAGCGCCGCGCCGATGATCGCGTCCAGGTGAGCGTCGCGCCGCTGTCGGTCGCTGCCGAATAATCGCGCCGCGCCCCGCCTGAAACACGTTCTACGGGGGTCGGCATCAAGCCGGCCCCCGTTTCGTTTTTGAAGTAGCCCGCCATGAAATTTCTCGACCAGGCCAAGATCTATTGCCGCAGCGGCGACGGCGGCGACGGGGTGATCGCGTTCCGGCGCGAGCGGTTCATCGAGTATGGCGGGCCGGATGGGGGGAACGGGGGCAAAGGCGGGGACATCGTGTTCGAGGCGGTGCAGAACCTCAATACGTTGATCGATTTTCGCTACACGCAGCATTTCCGCGCCGCCAAGGGCGGCAATGGCGCCGGCTCGGACATGACCGGGGCGGGGTCGAAGGACGTTGTCATCAAGGTGCCGATCGGCACGCAGGTGTTCGATGACGCGCGCGACATCATGCTCGCCGACCTCGACGTGCCGGGCAAGCGGGTGGTGCTGCTGCGCGGCGGGGATGGCGGGCATGGCAATGCGCATTTCAAAAGCTCGACCAACCGGGCGCCGCGGCGGGCGGATAAGGGGTGGCCGGGGGAGGAGCGCTGGATCTGGTTGCGGCTCAAGCTGATCGCCGATGCGGGGCTGGTCGGGCTGCCGAATGCGGGGAAGAGCACGGTGCTGTCGGTGGTGTCGGCGGCGCGGCCGAAGATCGCGGATTATCCGTTCACGACGCTGCATCCGCAGTTGGGTGTGGTGCGGCTGTCGATGACGCAGGAGTTCGTGATCGCCGATATTCCGGGGCTGATCGAAGGCGCGCATGAGGGCGCGGGGCTGGGGGATCGGTTTTTGGGCCATGTCGAGCGGTGCGCGGTGTTGCTGCATCTGATCGATGGCGCGGCGGGCAATGTGGTGAAGGCGTATCGGACGATCCGCGCCGAGTTGCAGGAGTATGGCGGGGGGTTGGTGGACAAGCCCGAGATCGTCGCGCTCAACAAGTGCGACGCGATGACGCCGCGGGAGATTTCGTCGCGACGGGCGGCGTTGGCGAAGGCGAGCGGGGCGCAGGTCCATGTGGTTTCGGCCGTGGCGGGGACCGGGATGAAGGAGGTTTTGTCGGCGTTGTGGATGCAGGTGGCCGAGGCGCGGGCCGATCGCATCCGGTCGGAACGGGGCACGTGATTCCATCGATCGGATCGGCGCGGCGGCTGGTCGTGAAGATCGGCAGCGCGCTGGTGGTGGATCCGGCCAAGGCGGCGCCGCGGGTGGCGTGGCTGGCGGGGGTGGCGGCGGATATCGCGGCGCTGCGGGCGCGGGGCACGGATGTGATCGTGGTGTCGTCGGGGGCGATTGCCCTGGCGCGGCGGTCGTTGAAATTGACGCGCAAGGCGTTGCGGCTGGAGGAGAAGCAGGCGGCGGCGGCGGTGGGGCAGATCCGGCTGGCACAGGCCTGGACGGAGGCGTTGCAGGGGGTGGGGCTGACGGCGGCGCAGTTGCTGCTGACGCTGGAGGATACGGAGGATCGGCGGCGCTATCTGAATGCGCGGGCGACGTTGAATACGTTGCTCGGGTTTTCGTGCATTCCGGTGATCAACGAGAACGACAGCGTGGCGACGGCGGAGATCCGGTTTGGCGACAATGACCGGCTGGCCGCGCGGGTGGCGGAGATGGTGCAGGCGGATCAGTTGATCCTGTTGAGCGATATCGACGGGCTCTATACGGCCGATCCGCGGCGCGATCCTGCGGCGCAGCATTTGGCGGTGGTGGAGGCGATCACGCCGGAGATCGAGGCGATGGGGGGCGACCCGATGCCGGGGTATTCGAGCGGCGGGATGCGCACCAAGCTGATGGCGGCGCGGATCGCGACGGGGGCGGGGTGTGCGATGGCGATTGCGGTGGGGCAGGTGGACCGGCCGTTGCGCGCGTTGGAGGAGGGGGCGCGATGCACCTGGTTCATGCCGGCACCCGAGGGGCGGTCGGCGCGGAAATTGTGGATTTTGGGGACGTTGCAGCCGCAGGGCGTGATCACGGTGGATGCCGGTGCGGTACGGGCGCTGGGCCAGGGGCGGTCGTTGTTGCCGGCCGGGGTGCGCGCGCTGGAGGGGGTGTTCGGGCGGGGGGATGCGATCGAAGTCAGAGGGCCGGATGGGCGGGCGTTGGCGCGCGGGTTGTCGGCCTATGGCAGCAGCGATGCGGCGCGGATCATCGGGCATCGTTCAAGCGAGATCGAGACCCTTTTGGGGTGGCGCGGGCGGGACGAGTTGATCCACCGCGACGACCTGGTGTTGCTGTGAAGCCGGGGTACCGGCAGGATTTGCCTGAGGGAAGAAGAAACGCCGATGGATAATGCGCTCGACCATTGTGCTGAATGGGTTCTGACGGCCGCCACGGCGGCGCGCCAGGCGTCGTCGGTGCTTGCGCGGTTGCCCGGGGCGGCGCGGGATGGTGCGTTGCGGGCGGCGGCGGGGGCGTTGCGGGCGGCGCGTGCGGGGATTGTGGCGGCCAATGCGCGCGATGTGGCGGACTTCGATGCGGCCGGTGGGAGCAAGGCGTTTCGCGACCGCCTGCTGCTGACGCCGGAGCGGGTGGAGGCGATGGCGCGGGGGCTCGATGATATCGCCGCTCTGCCGGATCCGCTGGGGCGGGTGCTGGCGGAGTGGGCACGGCCGAACGGGCTGGTGATCCGCCGGGTGGCGCAGCCGCTGGGCGTGATCGGGATGATCTATGAGAGCCGGCCCAATGTGGGGGCGGATGCGGCGGGGTTGTGTCTGAAGGCCGGCAGCGCGGTGATATTGCGCGGCGGGTCCGATAGTTTTCATTCGGCGCGGGCGATCCATGCGGCGCTGGTGGCGGGGCTGACCAGTGTGGGGGTGCCGGCCGAGGCGGTGCAGATTCCACCCGAGACGGACCGGGGTTATGTGGCGGCGATGCTGGGGGCGGCGGGGTTGATCGATCTGATCATTCCGCGCGGCGGGAAATCTCTGGTCGAGCGGGTGCAGCGCGAGGCGCGGGTTCCGGTGCTGGCGCATGCCGAGGGGCTCAACCACACCTATGTGCATGAGGCGGCCGATCCGGCGATGGCGCGGGCGATTTTGGCGAATGCGAAGATGCGGCGGACCGGGATTTGCGGGGCGACGGAGACGCTGCTGATCGATGCGGCGATCGCCCCTGCCCTGCTGCCGCTGCTGGTGGCGGATTTGCGGGCGCTGGGGTGCGATTTTCGGGCGGGGCCGCGGGCGCGGGCGATCGTGGCCGATTTGCCGCCGGCGCCGGACGGGACGTTCGATACCGAATGGCTGGACGCGGTGTTGTCGGTGGCGGTGGTCGATGATGTGGAGCATGCGTTGCGGTTCATCCGCAATCACGGCAGCGAGCATACCGATGCGATCATCACCGAGGATGCGGCGGCGGCGGCGCGGTTTTTGAACGGGGTCGATTCGGCGGTGGCGCTGTGGAACGCCTCGACGCAGTTTTGCGATGGTGGGGAGTTCGGGTTTGGCGCCGAGATCGGCATCGCGACGGGGCGGGTGCATGCGCGCGGGCCGGTCGGGCTCGAACAACTCACGACGTTTCGCTACCACGTTATCGGCACCGGGCAGATACGGCCCTGAAACCGGTCGCGATCCCGGCCCATGGCGATCGACGGCGCAGCCGGATCGGGCTGCTCGGGGGGTCGTTCAACCCGGGGCATGAGGGGCATCGCCATGTGGCGGAGCTGGCACGGCGGCGGTTGCGGCTCGACCAGGTGTGGCTGCTGGTGTCGCCGGGCAATCCATTGAAGCCGTCGCGCGGGATGGCGCCGCTGGCGGAGCGATTGGCGTCGGCGCGCGCGATCGCGGATGGGCGGCGCGTGGTGGCAACCGATATCGAGCGGGCGCTGGGGACGGTTTTCACGGTGGATACGGTGCGCGCGCTGCGGGTGCGGTTTCCGCGCGCGCGGTTCGTGTGGCTGATGGGGGCGGATAATTTGACACAATTGCCGCGTTGGCGGCGTTGGCGGGGTATTGTGGCCACAATGCCGTTTGCCGTTGTGCCGCGTCCGACCTACAATCATCGCGCGCTTGCCGGCCTCGCCGCCCATCGGCTGTCCGCCGCGCGGCTGGTGGCCCATCGGGCGCCGTCGCTGGCTGGGCAGGATGCGCCCGCCTGGGTGTTTCTGCCGGTGCCGCAACATCATGCCTCTGCCTCGGCCATTCGGGCCGCCCTCATGGGAGTCTAGGACCATCGCCAGAAAGCCATCCGCCCCGGCGGACACGACCAAAAAGCCCGCCGCGCGTGCCCGCAAGGCACCGGCCGGACTGATCCCCGCGCCGCCCGGCACGCCGCGCAAGAAGGCCGCTGTGGCCGGACCGCGCAAGCGCGCCCGCGGGCCGACGCTGCCCTCCGAGCGGTTGGACGAATTGCAGAAGATCATCCTCGACTGCCTTGAGGACGACAAGGCGGAGAATGTGATCGCGCTTGACCTCGCGGGGCGGGCCTCGTTCGCGGACAGGATGGTGATCGGCACCGGGCTTGCGGA
>CANFKS010000016.1 GCA_947447625.1 Rhodospirillales bacterium
GCCTGGATACCGCCCGCCGTCATCCGCCATCCCTGGCCGAACCAACGCTTCGACGTCAAACATCCAAGGCAAGAGCCGAGTGCGTTAGCAGCGCATGCTCGGATCTGTGCGGGGGGCGCGGCGTGAGCCGCGTCCCTACCGCGACTGCCGTGATCCTGCTCCTGATCGAACGGCGTGGCGCCGCATGGGCCAGCCCTCTGAAGCGTGCTACACTCCTTCTGCGCCGACGACCTCCTGCAGAAACGCGCGAACCGTGGCGAAATAGGCTGCCTCGGTGATCGGGTGGAACGCCTCGAGAGCTGCGATCTCGGCGGGGTTTGCAACCGTTTCGATGGTGCGCCGGCTGATCTCGGCTGCCCAAGCTGCGGGATCGTCTGGCGGCAGATACGTCGCGCAGGCTCCTCCGACCTCGCGATGGGCCGGCAGATCCGAGGCGATCACCGGTGTGCCCAGCGTCAACGCCTCAATCACCGGTAGACCGAACCCTTCCGCCCAGGACGGCATCAAGGAAGCCCGAGCTCCGGCAACGAGTTGGCGCAACGCCGGCGTACGAAGGCCGGTAATAACCATGACATGGTCTCGTAATACGGCCGGTCTGAGCAATTCCTGCAGCACCGCGCCGCCCCCGGCGCCCGGTGAGCCCACCACGACCAGTCGTGGTGCCGCAGCGCCATTCGCGCGCACCATTTGGGTCCACGCAGCGATCAGCAACGCATGATTCTTGCGCGGTTCAATAGCACCGCACATAACAAAATAGGGTCGACTTACAGGATACGCGCGGAGGCAGAGCGGCTCAAGAAACGTCGGTGCGATTGGTAACTGCAATGCCCGGATGATACGGCCACGGCTGCCGCCGGTATCGAGCGTTGCGACGACCCGCCGGGTCGCCGCCTCGGTGGTGCAAATCACGCCGCGGGCGTGGCGGTCGACCGCGCGCAGCATAGCGCTGTGCGACCAGCGTCCGGCGCGGGACACCAGCTCCGGATGGTCGAGCGGGATCACGTCGTGCAGCAGAAATACCCCATGGATGTCTGGCCTTTGCGCAAGCCAGCCGGTCATCGTCCCGGCGGCCCAGCCGAGCTGCCCGACATTGAGATACAGTGCGCCGCGCGGCGCCGCGGCGACGGCGGCACCCAGTGTGATTCCAGTGCGCAGGAGAACGCTGGCCGGGCCGGTCAGATGGCGCAACCAAGCGCGCCGCTCGGCAGAGCGCCGGGGCGTTTTGGTGGGTTCAGCACCGCGCAAAAACGCAAGGACATCGCCGAACCGTGCATCGGATTCAGTGTGTGTACCCTCGCGCCAAAGCTCCGAGACCCTCGTCAGCCCGGCCACGACCTGACGGCGATCATAAAGCCGTATCCCCCAGGGGGTCGGCAATATTCCAAAACAATCCCCTGCCCATGTATGGAACAGATGATGCGCGTAGGCGAAATCCACACGGTCTATGCCACGTGGACTCGGACGGCCGGCCGCGAGAAACAAGCGCAGAATATCGTAGACAATTGGAGGTTTGCTCACGAGGTGCCAGTAACGAAGGAGCTAGATATCTCGCCGCGGACCCGTCGCCGCGGCGTTATCGACCAACGCCAGCTGGCGCGATTCAATCCAGACCATCGTCAGGAACAGAATGAAGACACCAAGAAAAATCGGGATGCAGGCGAGGTCGATGAGTGAAACGGGTCCAATCGCAGTGCTCCACCTGAAGGGCCCGGCAAGCAGTGCCACCATTGTATAGAGGAGCAACGCGATGCGAATCTCGGTCGGGCCGACGCCGTAGTAGCTGATCTGGAACGTGCCGGTCGCGACGGCTCGGATCAGGCTGAGCAACGTCGCCAGCCAGTAGCTCAGGAGCAGCAGGCAAGCTGTATCGAGCCGCATGAGCGGCGACAGCCCTAGCCCGATGAAGATGAAGACCTGCCCAGCGGCATCGACCGCATGATCGACGAAGAAGCCATACCGGGGACGCTCCTGTCCGCGTACCCGGGCAACCGTGCCGTCGAGCGAATCGCCGAACCAGTTCAGGATCAGGCCGAGGCAGGCGAGCAGCAACATTCCGGAGGATGCCCAACTCGCGGCGAACCCGACACCGGTGAGGATGGCGCCGGCTAACCCAAGGAGTGTCAGGCTGTCAGACCCGATGCGCGGCGTCATCCTGATGGCGAGCCAGATCAGCAGCCGTCGCTCGGCATTGGCGAGCCATGAACCATGCACGCGCGTCACCATCGAGGCGTTGCGCTCATCCAAGGGCAGTCACAGCCGCGGCAGTCGCTTGCGCGGCTTGCTCCAACTGCTCGGCGGTATGGCTGGCGGTGATGAAGTAGCGCAGCCTGGCCGAGCGCTCTGGCACGGCCGGATACAGGATCGGCTGGACATTGATGCCGTGCTCGAACAAGGCCTCCGCCACACGGGCAGCCCTGAGCGAACTGCCGATCATCACGGGCACGATCGCGGCCCCGATCGAGGAGCCGGTGTCGAGACCAAGGCTGCGGCAGCGCGCATTGAACAATGTCGCATTGGCCCGAAGCTGGGCGACGCGCTCGGGCTCGGCGTGCATGATCCGCAGAGCCTCCAAAGCGGCGGCGGCGATCGGCGGTGGCATTCCGACCGAATAGACGAAACCGGGCGCCGAGGCCCGCAGATAGGAAATGATCTCGCGCGAGGCGGCGACGTAGCCACCACACCCCACCAGCGACTTGCTCAGCGTTCCCATCCAGATATCGACGCCACGCCGGTCTACGCCGCATTCCTCAGCGATGCCGAGCCCGCGTGCGCCGAGCACGCCCAAGGAGTGCGCCTCGTCCACCATCAGCCAGGCGCCATGACGACGCACGACGGCGATGATCGCGGCAAGATCGGGGATATCGCCGTCCATGCTGTAATGGCCCTCGATCACCACCAACATACGCCGCGCCTGGGCCGCTGCCTGCCGCAATGCGCGATCAAGCGCCGCGGGGTCGTTGTGCGGGACGGCGACGCGCTGTGCGCCTGAGAGCAGCGCACCCTGAATGATCGAGTTATGAGCCAATTGATCATGCAAGATCACATCGCCAGGTCTGACGAGATGGCCAATGACAGTCACGTTGGTGGCATGGCCGCTGACCATGGCGATGCAGTCCTCGGCATCGTAGACCTGCGCGAGTGCTGCTTCGAGTTGGCCATGTACCGGACGCTCACCGGAGACGAGACGGCTCGCCGATACCGAGGTACCATATCGCCCGATCGCCTCGACGGCCGCCCCGTTGACGCGTGCATCGCCATTGAGGCCGAGGTAATTGTAGGACGCGAAACTGAGCAGCGTGCGGTTGCCGATCTCCGTGGTATCGCGGGCCATGCCGGCATGCACCCGAAAGAACGGGTTAGTCAGCCCGAATTCCTCGGCGGCGCGCTGCATCAAATCGAGTTCGTCATACACTGTGGGGTCACCCAGCCTCGGCCGTGCCGTCGTCGTCTCGCGCACCGGCGCACGCGTCCCACCCAACGAACTGAGACGATCGAGCAACCGCGCCTTGGCCTCGCCGGAGATGCCGAACCGACTCATTGTGCTGCATCCTCGATCGATGGGAGCGCCTCGTGTCGGCTTGCAATCCCAGCCAAGTCCTCGCGCTTTATCTGCGGATCGTCGTTATTCCCTCCGGCCACGACAGATTTCAGCAATCGCGCGGCGATCGCACGCAATGTTGGCTTGCCGGCAAGACTGAGCACCGGCAGGTCAACCCCGAGCCGGGATTCAAGCGCGGCGCGCAACTCCACTGCCATGAGCGAATCGACGCCGAGATCGCTGACTTCGCGTTCCGCCGTCAGGCTGTCGGGATGCAGCCGCAGGATGCCAGCCAATTCATGCTTCAGGATCTCGACCATCTGTGCCAATGCGTCGGCAGCTGGCAGGGCAGCAAGTTCGGCGCGCAGCACGCTCGCCTCACCCGGCAGTGAGGTTGCGGCCGGCGGCACCGCCATCAACGTCTCCGCGACGCGCGGCAGGAACCGGCACACGGAATCCCAGCGTGCATTGGCGATGCCGACGACCGGTAGCCCGCTCAAAAGAGCATCGGGGAGTGCCGCGAGCGCCTCGCTTGCGGTGAGGTGGCGAGCGCCCATCACCTTTTCGAGCATGGTTGAAACCCGATCTGCGCCGGTCAAATAGCCGACATCCCCAATCGGGCCCCAGCAGATCGCAACACCTGGAAGGTCGATGGCATGCCGGCGCTTGGCGATCGCCTCGAGCCCGGCGTTGGCGACAACGTAATTTGCTTGGCCAGGATTGCCGAGCGCGGTTGTGATTGAACTGAACAGGACGAAAAGCTCGATCGGATCGCCCCGAGTCAGCATGTCGAGCGCAGCGGCACCCGCCAGTTTTGGCGCGATAGCAGCCCGGAAATGTGCCTCGTCCTGCTCTGCCAGGGCGGCATCGTCCAGTACCATCGCGGCATGAACCACGCCCAAAATGGCGCCGCCCGAGGCGCGGATCGCGGCGAGGGTCCGTTCAAGGGCCGCTTCGTCCGAAACATCGCAGGCATAGGAGTTGGTGACAACACCGGCAGCAGCGAAACTCGCCAGCACCATGTCAGCGCCGGGAGTGGCTGTGCCGCGGCGCGACACCAGAGCGAGGCGGCGGGCGCCGCGCTCTGCCAACCAATGCGCACACTGCAGTCCGAAGCCGGTCATCCCGCCGGTTACGACGTAAACACCGTCAGCACGCAGCTCTGGCAGCGAAGGGGAGGCGATGGTCTCGCGGCTGCCCGGTGTGAGCACGATTTTGCCGATATGGCCGGAGGCCTGCATTTGCTGGAACGCGGCGGCGGCATCGGAGAAGCCATAGCGGCGGAAGGGCAGCGGTTGGATCTGTCCGCTCTCCATCAGGGACGCAATCTCGGCCAAAACTGCGCCGGCCTCCGCGGGCCGCCGTGCTGCCAGTTCGTCAACGTCGATGGCGAAATAGGAGATGTTATGCCGCAGCGGGCGGATGCCAACGGTGCTGTTCTCGAAGAAATCCCGCTTGCCGATTTCGAGGAACCGCCCGAACGGCCGCAACAATCCGAGACTGCGTTCCATCAACACACCCGAGAGCGAGTTCAGTACCACATCGACGCCTTCTCCCCCGGTCGCCGCAAGGACATCGCCGAAGAAGCTTGCGCTCCGGCTGTTGAAGACGTCAGACACACCGAGCCGCCGCAGCATATGCCGCCGTGCCGGATCGCCGGCGGTCGCATAGACCGTTGCGCCGCAATGCAAGGCATATTGTATCGCGGCCAGGCCGACCCCTCCGGCCCCCCCGTGGATCAGCACGCGCTCGCCGGGCTGCACGCGCGCCATATGGCCGAGCGCATAGACCGCAGTCATGAACGCAACCGGTATTGTCGTCGCGGCAACCAAATCGCTCCCATCAGGCAGGGGCAGCACGGCACGCCGGCGTGTCACCACCGCGGTCGCGAGGGCAGCGGGGGCGGTGGCGATCACCCGATCGCCTGGACACAGATCGGTCACGTCTGGGCCGACCGCACGCACCGTGCCCGCACATTCGAGGCCGAGCGAAGGGCCGCTGAAGCCGTCGAGCAAGGCCTCGTCAGGCAGCAGGCCGAGCGCCCACATCACGTCGCGAAAATTAAGCCCAGCGGCGGCGACGTCGATCACCACCTCGTCGCCCACTGGCGCGGGGGGGGTAAACTGCGCCCAGCAAAGCGAGGACAGCAGTCCCGGGCGCGCGACATCCAGTCGGAGATCGGCGGGGAATTGCCCTGCGCTGGGGCCAACCCGCGGAGCGGGCAACCCGACATGGATCCGCGGCACCAACCGCCCCGCATGCGACAGCACGACGTCTGGCTCGTTGTCATCGGCCGAAAGCGCGTCAATCACATGTGCGGCGGCAATGGCGGCGGGCAGGGCCGGGTCTAGCCGGAGGGCACGGCAGATGAGAGACGTCGTCTCGTTGGTGATGACCCGCCGGATGGCGCTGGCAAGCGTGCCGTTTATGCCGGCGTCATCGTCATGTGTCACCAGATAGAGGCGGACGTCGGCAACCGCGTCGAGCGCGACCGCGAAGGCGACGAGCGCCGCCATTTGCTCCGATACCCGACCGGCGAGGTCGACCTCTGCGGCCATGTCTTCCGGGAGGACGACGATGTCAGCGCCGGACAGGCGTCCTGCCTGAAGCGGATCAAGGTCCGTCAGCCACGTCATGTCGCACCGTAATGCGCGCAGGCCATTCGTCAGCCCCCCCGATCCGGGGCCAAAAACAAAGCAGGGCCGGCGGGCGATGACAGGCCCTGTTTTTACTGGCGCGCTTGCTGTCAGCAGGGCCACCTCCCAGACTTCGCCGCCGACGACACAGGGGCCAGCGACGGTCAGGCCGGCCGCCGCCAGATCAAGCGCTGCGCCGGGGGCGTCGCGCCCCTCTGGTGCCCATCCGCCCGCCAGTCGCAACAATGCCACCAACCGAGAAGCGGCGGGTTCGATTGCGATCAGCGTGCCGCCTGGGGCAAGTTGCGCGGCGAGGGAATCCGGGTTGCCGGAAGTTGGTCCTCCCAATACCAAAAGCCCGATCACGAGATCGTAGCACCCAGCAGCAGCGGCACTGTTTTGCGGCACGACTGCGCAATGATGCCGGCTGGCCAGCACATCCGTGAGTGCCGGCGTCATGGCGTCAGCAACCCTGAATTCGACCCGTACGGCGGATGGGACCGCCAGGCAATCCGCCAGCTGCAGCGCGAGGTCCGCACCGATCGTCCCTGTTACTGCCACTCTGAGTGCTGCGTCCCGAGGCCAGCGCGCCAGAAACGCCGTGGTGGCCGCAAGAACTGCCTCCGCGGCGGCGGTTGCGGTATTGGAGGCTGTGAGCATCTGCTGTTGCAGCGCGGGGGACAACCGGCAACTCTCGGCCGACGTCTCCGCTAGAAGCGGCGCGCGGATCAGGCCGGCTAGCCGGTGCGCCACTGTGCTGGCCGCGGTCAGCTCGGCCGCCACGCCGGATACCTCGTAGAAAATCGTTCTCCAGATGTCATCAGCACCGGGGAGTCCAAGATCGGGCAACACCCGCCACTGCCCAGCGTCGTGCGCAGCGATTCTGTCAGCCTCGAGCCACCCCATTACCAGCCGTAGCATCGGATCGGCCATAGTGTCCGCCTGCAATGCACCCACGTCGGTGATCGCCTCGACCATGGTGGTGGACAGAAACATGTCTAATAAGCCGATGCTGGCGGCTGCTGGTGTCGCGCGGTTCGGTAACAATGCGGCTGCATCAATCGCAGGCCTGGGCGCTTGCAACACGGCAGGGTGCAGCAGGCTGTGGAAATACGATGCCGGCGGGTTAAACCGTGCTTGCGGGACGTGCACGAACCAGCAATCGCGCAATTCGGCGAGCAACGCTCCGGTCGCGTCGAACAACGCGATATCCGCCGCCAGGGAGCGCGGTCCCCGTCGGCGGATATGCAGTCTTGCACTTGCCGGCATCCCTCCTTCGGGGCGCAGAAGCGCAATCTCCCCGAAGCGCCAGGGCACCAGGATCGCCCGATCCTTGCCCGCACCAAGCGTTTCACCGGCGAAGGCGACGAGGGCATGCAGGGCGCCATCGACGACGGCCGGATGCAGCAACCAGCCATCTTCGATCGGCAATTGGTTCTGCGGCTCCAGAACGACGTGCGCCTCGTCCTTGCTGAGCGTGATGACCTGACGAACGGTGCGAAAGGCCGGCCCGTAGTTGAGGTGGTGTGCCCGCGCGGCGGCATAGACGACGTCGGCCTCGATCACCTCGCCGGCGGCGATGGGCGGCCACCGGCGCCGCAGCCCCGCACTTCCCGCCATCACCCGCCCGGTGGCATGGGTTGCCGGGGAGGCCTCATCCATGCGCGGACGGGAGGAGAGACGGAAACGGCCGTCAGCCTCGACGGCGAAGCTGCACTCCCGGGTTACTCCGGGATCAAGGGGAAGGAACTGCGATAGCTCCAGTCCCTGGATTTCAAGCACGGGGGCATCGGGATAGAGCGCCGCCGCTGCAGCGAGCGCCATGTCGATGATCCCCGCCGCCGGCATCACCGTCTTGCCGGCAACGACATGGTCGGCCAACCAAGGCTGCACATCGGCGGCGATATGGCTATGCCAGCGCCCGGCATCGCTGCCGTCGCGATAGCCCAGCAGGGGATGGTCGGCCGCCGGGTCGATCACTGGGATCGCCTCGACCGTCGGGGCAATCCAATACTCCTGCCGCTGCCATTGCGTGAAAGGAAGCCCGCGCACACTGCTTGGCCCATCGAACGCCGCGGTATCGGCAATCGAAACTCCGGCGGCATGGCAGCGCGCTACCATGTCCTCGATGGGATCGGCGGTCGCGCCGTCCTTGGATAGCGAGCCGAAATACCGCCCAGTCGCGTCCCCAGTCCGCAGCGCGTCGCGCAAATACGGCTGCAACACCGGATGCGGGCCGATTTCAACCAAAACACGGGCGCCATCAGCAACCAGTTGCGCGATGGCAGGCGCGAACATCACGGGCTGGCGCACATTGCGCCACCAATATTCGGCACCGAGCGATGCGTCGGTTATCAACGCGCCCGTGACGGACGAGGCAAGCCCGATCGCGGGCACGGACGGCGTGAGGCCGCACAGTTCATCCATGAGCGGCGTCTTGATCGGTTCCATCGCCACGCTGTGGAATGCATAATCCAGATCGAGTTCAATGCATTGCACACGCCTTGAATGCGCCCATGCGGCCAGCGCGGAGATCGCCTCCTGAGGCCCCGCGATGGTGACCGAGGCGAGCGCGTTGACGGCAGATATCTCAAGCCGGTGGTCGATCGCCGCAATCGCCGAAGCCGCATCCGATGCGCCCAGCGCAAGCGCCGCCATCCTGCCGGCACCATGGGTTGCCTGCTGATGGTGGCTGCGCGCGGCGATCACCCAACAGGCCTGATCCAGCGTCAGCACGCCGGCAGTAAATGCGGCCGCCACTTCGCCCGCCGAGTGACCGACCACCGCATCTGGCTGGACACCACACTCTCGCAGCGCCAAGGTCAAGGCAACCTGCACGGCGAACAGCAGCGGTTGCGCTACCGAGGTGTCACGCAGCTCAGCGCTGTCCGGCGCGGCCAGTCGGGTTGTGACGGACCATCCGAGGTGCTGCGACAATGCGGCATCCACGGTGGCCAAGGCGGCAACAAAACGGGGGCTTAGAGCGATGGCATCTTGCGCCATGCCTGCCCACTGGCTGCCATTGCCGGAATATACGAAAGCAAGACGCCCCTTAACCGCCTGACCGGTCACCACACCGGCACAGGCCTCGCCGCTTGCCAGGGCCCGGAGCTGCCCGGCTAGCTGGGACGCTGTCTCGCCCGTCACGACGGCGCGTTCGCTGTGGTGGTCGCGCCCGCGGGCGGCGCCGCGCACAAGGGGCGGGAGGCGAGCCGGCATGGCTTTGTCGGCGATCCCGGCCCAGGCCGTGGCAAGCGCGCGCAAGGCTGCGGCGCTCTGTGCTGAGAGCAGCAGAGGCGGCAACGCCGCACGATCGGTCAGTCCATCGGGTTCCACGGCGCGAACCGGTGGCGGGGCGAGCACCGCGTGCGCATTGGTGCCGCCGAAACCAAAGGAGTTGACGCCGACGAGGCTGTGTTCCGGCAGGTCCGCGGGGGCGTGCAACAAGGCGAGGTTGAGCGCGTCGAACGGGATACGCGGATTGGGCGTCTCGTTGAGCAACGAACGCGGGATCCGCCTGGTGCGCAGAATAATAAGCGCCTTCATCATTGACGCCATGGCGCTGGCTGCTTCGAGGTGACCGAGATTGGGCTTCACCGAACCGATCAACAGCCGCTCGGAGCGGTGGCGGCCCAGGGCCTCGCCGATGGCATTGGCCTCGATGGGGTCACCGACCGGGGTGCCGGTGCCATGTGCCTCAAAATAGCCGAGTGCATCGGGAGAAATCCCTGCTTCACCGTAAACCTGCCGCAACAAGGCCGCCTGCGCCGCGCCATTGGGGAGCGAGAAGCCCTGGGTATGTCCGTCGGAGTTCACGCCCGTCGCGGCGATCACGGCGTGGATCTCCGCCCCCATCGCGATAGCATCGGCCAGCGGCACCAGGATCAATGCGCCGCCACCCTCCGAACGGACATAGCCGTCTGCCCGTGCATCAAAGGCGTGGCAACGCCCGCTCGGCGATAACATCGAGGCCCGGGCGAACCCGACAAACGGCTGCGGGGTCAGCAGCATATTGACACCGCCGACGATCGCCATGCCGATCTCACCATGCCGCAACGCTTCAGCCGCCAAATGCAGCGCCACCATTGACGACGAGCAGGCGGTATCAACGGTGAAACTCGGGCCGTGCAGGTCGTAGACATAAGAGATGCGATTGGACAGCGACGACAAGGCCCCGCCCTGCATCGAATAAACGTCGGACGCCCCGACATCGCCGGCGGCGCGCACGGAATAATCGAACGAGGCCGCCCCGACATAGACGCCCACGCCGCGCCGCCCAAGGCCGGAGGCAGTCAATCCCGCATCCTCCAAAGCCTCCTGGACGAGTTCGAGCAAGAGGCGCTGCTGCGGATCGACATGCACCGCCTCGCGCGGCGACATCCCGAAAAAACCGGGGTCAAAACCTCCGGGATCGGGCAGGCAACCGGCGGCGAATGTATAGGTTTTGCCGGGTTGCCCGGGCCGGGGATCAAAAAACCGCCCCTTTGACCACCGCCCCTCCGGAATTTCGGTGACCGCGCACGTAGCGCCGGCGAGCAACACCTCCAGCGCGGCCAGCGATGGGCTGCCCGGCAGGCGACACGCTGCGCCGATAATGGCCAGGCCGGCGCCGCGGCGATGCGCGGCACGGTTCTGCTGCATCATCAAAAACTCAACCGCGGATCATCGGCCGCGCCGGGACGCCCATCCGGACAGCCTCGATGTCGGCGCCCGACCAGCAAGCCAAAAATGTCACCACATCGCCTCCACCAGCGTTCCTTCGATTCCTATCGTAAAACAAACTTTCTGATTATGATATAGCATCGAGATTTCATTCACGATTTCGCACTAAATTTTTCCTTGCGAAATATCATATATCTTATGATAAATAGCACTTCAATCAAAGCGCGGCAAAAAGCTATTTTTCCCTCACTGTATATATCAATATTATGATTTATTGAGAAATATCTCAGTTTTAATTTCGTTTTTGTATTTTTTTAATAGCCGTATCTGCTGCCGGTCTGGCCCATGATGCCCTGCATCGACACCTCCAACATCCAGAGACTTAAAGCCTGCTCAGCCGGTTCTTTCCAGCCATAGGCTTGCGCCAAGAGCCTGATGCAACAGTCGATACGATACACTATTGACAACTTTGTTGTGACCTTGATACAGAACATTATCGGTATGAAACATCCTGTTTCGATCGAACACCGCGATCAGAGGGGGTCTTTCCTGAAAACGTCTCCACCATCGGCGGTTGTGCCGATCATCTTGTCCGGCGGAACAGGCACGCGCTTGTGGCCGGTTAGCCGTGAGAGCTTACCCAAGCCGTTCTGGCCCTTGCTGGGGCAGCACACCATGCTCCAGAAAACCGCGTTGCGGGCCCATGACGTCGGGTTCGCGGCCCCAGTTGTGGTATCGAACAACGAGCATCGATTTATGGTGGCGGAAACTGGCGATGGCTACATCGGGTCTGATGACGTTCCAACGGGGATCGCTGATGCCTCTATGGTAAATAAGTTCGTCGTAAAACCCGATTTGGCTAAGGCCGCGACGTTCTTGCGTGGTGACAGGTACCTTCGCCCTCAAACAAGCAGGTGGTTATGAGGTTTTTCCCGCTAGGCAGGTCTTCTACGACCAAGATACCCGACCTGATTAAACACAGTGCAGTAAGCACTCCGCGCGATCAAGGGGATGCAGCCAGAGACGTCGGAGACTGGCGGTTGGCGGCAGAAAAATATTGTCAACACCTCAATACAATGCCGAGTGACTTTGCAATCTGGGTTCAACTCGGGCACGCTCGGAAAGAGATAGGCGATTTTTCGGGGGCTGCCGAAGCATACGAAAGGGCAACTAACCTCCGGCCAGACGATGCAGACCTCTGCCTCAATTTCGGAAGGCTCCTTCGGATGCAAGGTAAATCCAAGGAAGCAGTCGTCCGCCTCCGTAAGAGCATCGAAATTGACGGCAACCACCATGCGATGAACGAAGTTAACGAAATTACTGGTGGCCTTTCTGCCGATATCTATGATATTTTATCTGAAATCGATCTATCGGATCAAATGCGCCTTGTCATTATGTCGGGATTTTTCGACCCAGCTTGGTATCTCAGGCAGTATACAGACCTGGACCCCAATTATAGCCTTCCTCTACAGCACTTTGTCGAACATGGCGGATTCGAATGGCGCTCACCCGGACCTCATTTTGACACAGAGTGGTATCTTCTCCAAAATCCGGACTTGGTAGCAGGTGTAGAAGGAAGAGTATTCAATCCGCTTGTCCATTTTATCAAGTTTGGGGCTCGGGAAGGGCGCAGGCCCGTTCCACCATCGGCGACCGTATTGATTACTGCGCAGAGCCTAGTGGACGATATCTATGACATCGAACCATACTTTTACACCAGCGATCGCTTCATTCGAGTAAAGTCCCTTCTAGTGGTCGACGCTCTTCCATGTTCGCGGGCGTTTGAAACCTTCAAGAGAGTGTTTAATCTGCTTGATAAACCTTACGACTTTATAATTACCGTGCCTTGGCTCATTCACGGGGGTGCCGAATTGATGGCTCTCAATATGGCGCGTGCTGCCATTGCCGTTCATGGTAACGGCTCGGTCTTAGTTTTGGCTATTGACTATCCTAAGAAGGACGCAGCGGGATGGTTGCCGTCAGGTGTCAAGTTTCTGATGCTGCAGGACGGTGAATGTTTGCTTTCCCCCAGCGAGACAATGGACTGCCTATTTTTTCTTGTGCAAGCTATGAGGCCAAAATGTGTAATTAACGTTAATAGCATGGCGTGCTGGGAAATGATTCGGCAGCATGGCCGCGCGTTATCACAAATCACACGTCTCTACGGGTGTGCATTCTGCCGTGATTACAATGCACAAAACTTTCCCGGTGGCTACGCAGATACCCATGCTCGCGAAACACTCCCCTGGCTTGCCGGTCTCATCAGTGACAATTCGCTATTTTTCGCAACACTCTCGGAGCAATTCCAATTTCCACCCAGTTTAGCATCGCGGTTCATAACACTCTACAATCCTACTCCTTATCACCCTAAACACGCAAATATCTCGCCTGTTATAGATTTCTCCACGTCAAATTCAAATTTCAAAGTAATCTGGGCGTCCCGCTTTACACGCCAAAAAAATATAACCTTACTCAAGGAGATTGTTAAATCTGCTCCAGACATCATGTTCGATGTCTGGGGACGCGGTGATGCAGAGGCCTCGCTTCGAGAATGCGCCGCCTCCTGCGACAATCTCACGATCAAAGGCCCGTATGCGTTGTTCAATAATATTTTAACATCGGAATATAGCGCATTTCTGTATACTTCTTTGTGGGATGGAATTCCTAACGTTCTACTTGAAGCCTCTGGGGCAGACCTGCCGATTGTCTCATCGAATGTTGGCGGTATATCAGAACTGGTTGACGCCGATACAGGTTGGCTCATTGAGGATTTGCAGAGGCCTGATCAATACGTAGCCGCGCTCAGAGAAATCCGAGACGCGCCGCACATCGCAGTGGAGCGCACAAAGGCGATGCAAGAGCGTCTGAAACGGCAGCATAGCTGGGAGGCCTTCATCCGATCAATGCAATTGTCGGGCATTTTGGAGCGCGGCGAATGATTATAAACCCCGATATCAGTGTCGTGCTCACCGCACACCGCGAAGGCTTGCTTGCAGTTGCTACATTGCGGAGCTTGGATCGCGCGATCGCTTATGCCGCGAAATATGGTCGATCAATCGAAGTGCTAATTTCGCTTGATAAGTCTGAAAATTTGACCAAAGATATTATCGAAATATGGGCAGAAAACAAAGCCGATTACACTCAAATCTTCATAAATAATTTCGGCGACCCGGGGATGTCGCGGAATCATTCTATACAAAATTCTCGCGGAAAATACATAGCACTGCTTGATGCAGACGATATGTTTGGGACAAACTGGTTGGAGCACTCAATTGCAGCTGCGAAAGCCGATCCACGCAATATAATTTGGCATCCGGAAATTAACGTCGTGTTTGGCGAATCCGAACATATATTTTGCCATGTCGACATGGAATCCAGAGAGTTCGATGCATTTGCAATGATCGCGGTCAACCCTTGGACGTGTCTATGTTTTGCGCGACGTGAGGTATTCCTTCAGGTCCCCTACTCGCGATCCGATTTCGCTTCGGGCGTAGGTCATGAGGACTGGGGCTGGAACCGGCGCGTCGTTGAAATTGGTTACATGCATAAAATTGTGAGAGGCACCGGGCACGCTATTCGACGAAAAACTGTATCGCAGGTAAAGTCTGCGTCCGCCGCGGGCACACTACCTGTTCCCACCCTTTATTTCCGCGAACAACTCGAAAAACGTGCGATGGTCGCAGCATCTCGTCGGCTCCTCGGGCCGCTTGAGGCAATAGAGGCAGCCTCGGTGGTTCCGACCCTGCCAGCGCAGTGAGTTCCCAAGCGTTTTCGATGAGACAGACTGGGAGCTCCTGATGCGCGCGGTGCGGCGGCACACGGACTGCCCATGGGTTATGCTCCACCTTGACCGGTGGTTGCGGGCGCCCTGAGCATGCCGAATGCGGATTTGGTTGACCGAGAGAGCGCGACGCTGAAGGGGGCTGTTGTCAGTCACGTGCTAGCGAATGTCTTTCTTTATTATAATTTCGATCTCTGGATGCAACGGGAGTATCCGACCATCCCGTTCGAACGCGACGTTGACGATGCGATCATTCTCCCCGAATCGGGAGGTGCGATAGAAACGCGGCGGGACTCTCTCTTAAATCACCCCGATTCCTGTCCAACCAATGGTGCCCCCCCCCACCTCTTGCTGTCCCAAGGAACCGGCCAAAAAAATACCCGCCTAGCTGTTATCGATTTGGTTTCGCACCAGGTGAATAGCTGCCATGCCGAGGGTTGAGGAAATCATACACCAAACGGCAAGGTAGGCGATGTCGTAATGGCTCTCAATCGACGGTCCGAAATAGCCGGCACGAAACATCTCGAAGCAATGCACCATCGGGTTGAGCAAGAGCAGTTTTTGCGCATAGCCCGGCATCCAGCCGACCATAAAAAATACCCCCGAAATCGGCAAAGCAAGGTATTGACTCGGCGTTATGAATTTCTCAGCAAGTTCCGACCGCTCGGTCCAGGCCGACTGCAGCATGCCGATGCCGCTGAAAAACCAGGCCGTATAGAGCCATGCGCCAAGCATAAGGCCGGGGTTGGCAACATCGCCTGCGAGTCCAACCGAGCGCAGCACGAAATAGACGACCGCCAAAGCAGCGCTTGTGGACAGGAATTCGAGAACCAGACGCGCGATGATAATGTCGCTGTGGCGGATCACGCGATGATGAAGCAATCCAAAATTGTTTCTCAAGATACGGATCAGCGGGTTTGTCATATGCCGCCAGAGCGTCAGCGGCATGTAGCATGTGAGCACGAATGCAACGATCGGTACGCCGTGATACACCGCCGGGCGAATGGCGGACCAGATCACCATCACGCCGGCTGTCAGGATCATCGGCTCGAGCACGACCCATACGAACCCGAGGCTGTTGCGGCCAAACCGGGACATGAGGTCCCGCAGGATCAAGGCGGCAATAACGTCGAGACGGTCGGTGAAGCGCATGCGCTCCGGGTCGGCGCGCAGGCTCATTCGCGATGCCCCGCGGCGTGCTCGCGCAGCCCTGAGCCGATCAGCCAGGCAATGCCGAGGGCGATGATGTTGAAGCCAAACACGGTGAGCACGGTGCGGAGCCGGCGGGGCTCCATCGCCTCGTCGGGGATGGCTGGCTCGACGACGCGCTCGAGGAACAATTGCTGCCGGCGGGCTTCGGTGCGCGCGGTTTCCAACGCCATGCGGGCCTGGTCGAGCGCGCGTGTGGCAAACTGTTTTTCCAGCATCAGTTTTTCGTAGACCGCGATTTTGTCGGCCAACCCGTCCGAGTCCGTTGCCGTGCGGCCGCGCTCGATGGCGATCTGGCGTTCGATCGCCTCGGCCCGCTGCAGCATCGACTGCAGTTGCGGGCTGTTGCGCGCGTTGCTCCGTGTCTCGGCAATCTCCGCCCGCAGGAGTCCGAGTTCGGCTCCGAGACGGCCGATGAGTTCGATCAGCAGTGCTGCGCTTTTTGAAGGATCGAGCAGCAATTCGCGATTGCGGAATGCGGTCACCGCGATTTCGCTGTCCACCCGACGGTTTTCCGTGCGGGTGACCTCATCTGCAGCGACGCGCACAGCATCGCGCAGCATGCGTTCGTTGAGGCGGTTGATCAGTTCCTCGCCTAGCGCAAGCAGGGTGCGGGCGACTTGCTCGGCGCTCGCGCCGTCAAATGCCTCGACGTTCAGCACGGTGAGACCGGAACTGTTGTCCACATAGACCGACAGACGGTGCTGGAAGTAGCGGTAGAATTCCTCACGGGAAGGGCCGAACAGCAAAGAGGGATAGCGCACCAGCATATCCACATCGGCGCGACGGTATATCGAATCGAGATCGAGCCGGCGTTCGAGTTCCCCGACCGCGCTGCGCGACATCAGGTAATCCCGCACCGCATAGGCATCATCCTGGGAGCGGGACATTCCAAACAACTGCATGAGCGCGCCAAGCCCGCCGAGCGCACCGGCCGGCTTGCTCGCAGTGCGAATAACGAAGCGGGCCTCGGACACGTAACGGTCGGTTGCGAAGACACCGTACTGCAACGCCGCCGCCCAGGCCGGGCTCAGCAGGAGGAACAGCCATAGACGCGCACCGAAGCGGCGCCGCGGCCGTGCCGTCGCGGCGCCGGTGTTGGCTGTTCGGCCTGGAACAAACGCAAGGCCTTGGCTTCGGGGCTGGAAAATCGAGATCATCCTCATGGTTCATGCCGGATCCCGCCGTCATCGGCAGGTAGCGCTTCATTCTCTCCTGCCTTTGATGTTATCATATCCGAATGAGTATATCCAACCTTGGTTCCGGAAGCGTGAATGATGCCTGACGACCACACTCAGTTGGCGATGGACGATGTCGTCCAGCTCGTGCCGCTGGAAAGTGGCGCCCGCCCCGTGCCATTTCGTCCGGCGCCATTTCGTCCGGCGCCGCGGCGTCGCGGGTGGGTCCGCATGCTGCTCTTGGTCGTGCTGCCGACCGCGCTGTGCGGGACGTATCTGTTCGGTTTTGCGGCTCCGCGCTACGTCTCGGAGGCGCGCTTCAGCATCAGCCGAAGCAATCAGATGGGGCGCATGCCCGGCGCGGCATTGTCGATCGACGAGGCTCCGAAGGGTCTCGGGGAAGACGACTCCTACGCGGTCAGGGACTTTCTGCAGTCTCGCGACGCGTTGCGTCTCGCACTCGTAAACTCGGATCTGCGCGACATGCTGCGCGCGGCGACGTCCGATCCGCTATGGGCCTTCCCGGGGTGGCTCCGCGGTCGGAGCAACGAGGACCTATACCGGTATCTGCAGTGGCTGGTGTCGGTGGATTATGATTCCTCGACCGGCATCACGATCCTGCGCGTGCAGGGTTTTGCGCCGCAGGACGCGCAGCGCCTCGCTGATGTGCTGCTCGCCGGCAGTGAAGCGCTGGTCAACCGGCTCAATGAGCGGGCCCGCAGCGATGCCATTCGCGTGGCGGCCGCCGAGGTGGAGCGTGCGCAGGCGGATGCCGTTCACGCCGAGGATAGGCTTACGGCCTTCCGCAATCGCTGGTCGGTGATCGACCCGTCCGCATTGTCACAAACGGTCATCGCCGCCATCACGGCGCTGACGCTACAATCCGCGGAGGCCGCTGCGCAGCTGGATGTGTTGGTCCACAGTCAGGTGCGCAGCCCGCAGATCGCGCCGTTGCGGGCGCGGATCACGGCCTTGCAGGCGCAGATCGAACTCGAGCGCGCTCGGCTGGCCGGCAGTGATGCGTCACTCGCTCCACGGATCGCGGAGTATGAGCGGTTGCTGCTGCTGCGGGATTTCGCCGCAAGAAGCTACGTCTCTGCGCTGACGGTATTGGAGAGCGTTCGCCTCGATGCCCAGCGCCAGCAGGCTTATCTCACCCGTATCGTGCTGCCCCAGCAAGCGGACGAGCCGGCGTCTCCGCGTCCAGCCACGTGGACGCTGGCGGTTCTCCTGTGCGGCGTTTTGATGTTCGTCCTGTTCCGGCCCGAGCCGCCGGGATGACCGCTTGGTTTGGTACCGCGCCGCGCAGTGTCGCCCCCCCCGCCGATCGTTCGATCGCCGCGTTTGATCTGGTTCAGGAATTCGATACGGCCCGCGGGCCACATCGGGTGCTGGATGGCGTCAGCTTCCGCGTGGGCCCCGGGGAGCGCTTGGCGGTGGTGGGCAACAATGGCGCCGGTAAATCGACGCTGATCAAAATACTCTCGGGCCTGCGCCGACCGACCAGTGGCCACGTTCATCGCGGCCTCACGATGTCCTGGCCGTTGGCGCTGGGCGGTGGATTCGAGGGGGAGATGACTGGGTATGACAACCTGCGCTTCATTGCTCGCATCTACGGTGCGCCACTTGACCGGACGTATGATTTCGTAATGGATTTCAGCGAACTCGGCGCCAGTATCCGCGAGCCCGTCCGCTTTTACTCCGACGGTATGCGCATGCGTTTGGCCTTGGCGCTATCGCTGGCGATCGACTTTGAATGCCTGTTGATAGACGAAGTGCTGATGGTCGGGGATCAGCGCTTCCAAGAGAAATGCATGCGCGCGTTGTTCGACACAAGGCGGCAATGCGGCATGATCCTGGCGATCCATGCCATGGACATCGTGCAACGCTACTGCCATCGCGTCCTGGTGCTGAAGGAAGGCCGCGGCCGGGTATTCGACGATGTCGCACGCGGCTGCGCCACCTACGCCACCCTATGAGCCGATAACCAGAAATCGGCAGGGTGACCAACGGATGGTGTGCCGGTTCCCTGAGTGCCTCGATTCTGGGTTGGTAGGCATGCCTGGCAAATCCCCTCTTTCGGCAACTCCGGGACAACAAGCTGAATTGGCATGGCTGGCCGGTTCACGCGAACGCGGCGAGGCAGATCGTGCCCGTGCCGTTGTGCTGACGATGGCGGGCTGGACGAGTGGGCGGATTGCCAAGGCGTTTGGCGTTCGGGAGGATATGGTTCGGCTCTGGCGCAGCGATTTCATCATGGGCAACCTCGAGGCGTTGAAAGCCCTTGCCGCCCCCGTCCCTGACCGGCCCCGTCGTTGACCGGCCCCGTCGTTGACCGGCCAGACCGGACGATTCCGCGCCTGTGCGCCGAGATCGAACCGCGCGAAGGCGTGAGCATCAACTGCTCGCAACTCTCCAAGGCGCTGCCCCCCCCTGGCGGCGTCCGCGGCACACGCTGAAGGGGCGCCAGATCGCCAACGAAGTCGCAAGGGGCGGTCTGCGCCTTCGCAAACCGCATGCGGCGGCCGGCGGCATCGTACTGCTCTCCGGCGACGAGACCTCGTCGCGCATCTCGCACAGCGCGACCGGCTTTACGGTCTCCAGCCGGAACAGCCCACCAGGCCCGTCGTGCTGGTCGAGGACAATGGCCAAATCCACACAAGCAAACCCAGAAAGCCGTCCAAGCTCTCAATTCAGCGCGCCGGCCGGTCCCGTTGGACGGGCTGCGGATCACTGCTGAGCGGAGCAAAAGCGATTTCGACAAGCGAGACGTTGCCGTCGATTGCCCCACGCTCCAGCGCAAGCCGGACTTCGAGGGGCTCGTCCGGGCTTAGTACTTCGGCGATAAAGTCGGCGGTGAATACCCCACACTGCTCCGCCTGAAAGCGACACCGTCCGTATCGTTCGCCACCGCGCAATTCAAGGGCGAACCAGACGCCCGCACAGCGACGCGAAAACCTGAGACTCGCACGAAGTCGCCACAACCCGGGAGGAAGATGGAAGTACGGCCCAAACACCAGCACGCGCGCAGGGCCGGCGAGTTCGACACTGGCTGGCGCTTGCTCGTCAGGCCGGTCGCCGTTGAAAAGACAGGCCAGGGGCCAAATCAGCGCGTGGCGTCGGCCATACCGGCCGAATGCGAGGCCATCGGGCAACACTTTGGCAAGCATCGCTCGGTCCTGCGGGCCGGGGAGCGGATCGTCAGGCAGGACATCGAGGGGGTGCTGCGATGACGCGGTCAAGCCGAAATGGCGGAGCAGAGCCGCGGGATCAGCGAGGCTGTGACGGGTCAATACCGGCATGCCTGCGGCGGCTCGTTGGCCGAGTACCGCGTCGCTCAGGGTCAGCCAGCGCAGCGCTTCCAGCGGTCCGAAGCCGCGAGAGCGCAAGCGGGCGAAACTGGCCAACCCCTCGTCGATCGCTACCACCACGGTGTCATGGGCATTGCGGTTCGCGACGTCCAGCAGCGCCACGACATGCAATCGGTTGGGCTCATTCGGATCAATTGCCCCGGGCGTATCGCGCACGATCACCAAAGCATCCCCTGCAGCGGCTGCCACGGCGGCGCAAATCGCATCGATCAGGGGCCCGGGCGGGCCGACGAGTATCATCGCGGCGCCGGCGCTCCTACTTCGCCAGGGTCTTCACCGATGCTGCCGTTAAGGCCGGCGACAGCAGCAGGTTGACCATATTCAGCACCTTCTGGAGGTCGCTGTAGTTGGCATTGGCGACGTAAAGAATATCCCGGTTACGCATCGGGAAGCGCTGTGCCAGGAACAACGAGGAGGGGTCCCGCAGGTTCACATGATAGATCGACGGCACCCCGTTGGCGAGCACCGGCACGCCGTCCGCCTGCGAAAATCGCCGGGCGATCGCGGGATCCTCGAAGCGCACCACATAGACTGCGGTGGGGTCCGCGCGCTCATCGATCAAGCCTCCCGCCTTGGCCACCGCCTGCCCGAGGGATAATGCAGGCACATCAAAGGGGATCAACCCGTTATGCACCACCGCGCCGGAGGAGGTGAACGTCTGCGGATTGCGCAACAGCGTAACGACATCGTCGGGCCGGAGGTAGATATTCTGACGTGGATCGGCCATGACCGCCGACAGCGCAACGCTCATGGTGCGTCCGTCGCGTGTGATCTGCACCGATGTGTCGTTGTTGCCGAGTTGTCCACCGCCGCCGCTGCCGGCCAGCACTTCGAGGAGCCGGTCGCCACGCACGCTCAGCGGCACCCGTGCCGCGGCCCCGCCATCGCGGATGAGGCTGACGGTATTGCTGATATTGTGCACGACGGTCACCAACGCCTGGGGGTCGATCGCCTTGTCGGCCAAACGCTGCACAATGACGCCTTCAACCTCGGGCGGCGTTCGCCCGGCCACCTCGACCCGGCCGCCAAACGGCACAGTGATCGCGCCATCGCGCGCGACGATCTGTTCCGGGATCACGGCAGAGCGGGTGCCGGGGCTCGAGCGGTCCACCACCGGGCTTGAGAACAGGCCACCGGCGGCGGCCTCCCACAACGTGATCTGAACGCCATCGCCGACGCCGATCCGCTGCTCGCGCGGTGGCCGGTAATCACCGAATGCGCCTTGCAGCGTTGGCGGCAGACTGGATTCCAAAACCGCGACCACCGCGCCGGTCATCTCGATCATTGCGATATCCGGCGGATATGTCGTATCTGCAACGATATCGGCTTTCATCGGGCCTTGCCGCGGGAGCGACGAGCAGGCAGACACGGCGGCCAGCACCAGAATCTGGACAAGCGGGGTTCGGCGCAGCATGGGCTTAGCTCCCGATATTTAAAGAAACACGGCCGCAGCCCGCAAACTGCTCAGACTCTATTCCCTCATCGTCTCGTTCCGATGATCCAGGGTTTTAGGATCGCATGAATGACCCGTCAAGCGCACCGCGGCCGCGTTGACACGCGCGCAGCCAAGCAGGATCGAGGTTCCATAGGTGATGTCAGACGATGCTTGTTGCCGGACCGTTTTGAGGGTAAGCGGAATGATCATGTATGACCTGTATCCCTGCCAATTTGAAACCCTGGCGCGCGTCGAGCTTGAGGCCGCCATCCAACGGCGCACCCAGGTCGTTCCGATCGCCTCGGATATGGTGCTCGCGCGCGTGTTGACCCGCTACAAAATGTTTCTCCGCACCAGCGACCTCGGCTTCGGTTGCCACGTCATGATGGACGGTTATTGGGAAATCTGGCTTACCCGTTTCCTCGCCCGAACCTTGCGACCCGGTATGCGCGTCATCGATGTCGGGGCCAATTTCGGTTACTACACGATGCTGATGGCAGACATCGTCGGCTCCGCCGGCGCGGTGATCGCCGTCGAGCCCAATCCTGATACCGCAGAATTGCTGCTGCGCTCGGTGCAACTGAACGGATACGCCGGCCATACCGCGGTTCTGCAAACCGCCCTGGGCGCCGAGGATGCTGCATCTGCACAATTTTTCGCTCCTGACGGGGAACCGAAAAATGCGGCAATCGGCGGCGCACACGGCCGGGCAGGCCAGGAGATGACGGTGCCTGTCACGTGTCTCGACAAAATTGCGGGACGGTGGGGCCCTATCGACTTCATCAAGATCGACGCCGAAGGCAGCGAAGAGGCCATTATCGCGGGGATGGGTTCGGTCCTCGCGAATTCACCGCCGGCAATGGTGCTCGAATTTAATGCACACCGCGGCAATGATCCGCGGGGCTTGCTGTCGCGATTGCTGGCGGTTTACGGCAAGGTAGCGGAAATCGGTTTTGACAGTGCCCTGGTGCCCGTGACTGCCGATACCCTCCTCACTTCCTGCCCTGGCGAGGACCGGCTGCTTTATTTCTCACTTGATCGCGGCTGATGTCGGGCGGCAGCAACATTGTGCTCGACCAGACCGGCACGGTCATGCGCATGGGTACTGGGATTGCGACCTATGCGCGAAACCTCGCCACGGCCGCGCGGGGCGCCGGTTATGGCACCGACCTGATGATCAGCACCGAGCGTCGGCTTGATCCGCGCAATCCGGTCCTCTCGGAAGTCACGATGTTCGATGCCGCCCGCAACCCGCCGCTTGCATGGCTGCAGCCGACACGCGACGCCGTACGGGGCGCTCTGCTTGGTCCTTTTGGATATCGGCCTCAGCCGATGGCCCGCGCTGGCGTCGTCATCCGCCCGGCCGGAACCGACTCCCCTGGTATGGACACGACCTTCGTCGCCGCGCGGCTGTTCGAGGAGGCTCGGGTGTCGTTCTTTGTCCACAACCGGCTGGCCCGCGTCCGTTTGCCGAGACCCTCCGCACTGTTCCATGCGAGCCACCCCTTGCCCCTGCGCGTCGTTGGCTGCCCAAACATCGTCACCATCCATGACCTGGTGCCGCTGCACCTGCCCTACATGACGCTCGACAACAAACGCTACTTCTACCGCCTGATCGCCCGTCTTGTTGCCGAAGCGGATCACATCGTGACCGTTTCGGAATACTCGCGCGACGACATCATGTCACTTTTTGGTGTTCCGGCCCATCGCATCACGAATACCTATCAGGCAGTGACCTTGCCGCCCCGCGTATTGACCCGATCGAATGATGACATCGCGCGCGACCTTGCCAATTTGTTTGAACTGGACGCGGGGGAGTACTATCTGTTTGTCGGCGCCCTCGAACCCAAGAAGAATGTCGCCCGGTTGATCGACGCCTATGCAGCGTCGGGCTCACAACGCCCGCTCATCATAGCAGGTGGCGAGGGGTGGCAGAACGAGGCCGAATTGGCGCGGATCGGTGATGACCGGTTCGCCCAATGGCGGGTTTCCAGCAACGTGATCTCCTCCTTCAAGCGTGTGCGGCGGATTCCGTATCTACCGCCCGAACAATTGTTCACCCTGATGCGCGGCGCGCGCGCGCTCTTGTTTCCCTCATTGTTTGAGGGCTTTGGCCTGCCGGTGCTGGAGGCGATGACGCTTGGGACACCGGTGCTGACCTCGAATGTCACGTCCCTGCCGGAGGTGGCGGGAGACGCCGCGCTGTTGGTGGATCCGCGCGACGGCATCGCGATGGCCGAGGCGATCCGTCGGCTCGATGCCGATAAGGACCTGCTGGCTGAGTTGTCCATGCTTGGCCGAGCACGCGCGGCACACTTCACGATGGACGCCTACACAGCGCGGGTGGCAGACCTGTATGGGCGGCTGATCGGCACGCCAGCGACGGGACGATGAGCACCGCGGCGCCCTATGTTCCCCCGTTTCCACCGCGCCCTGCCCGCGGTCTGCCGCCTCTCGAACTGCTCCGCACCGCGCGCCGCAATCTGATCGCGATATGGCCGCAATCCTCCTTCGAGGACGAGATCATCGACTACCGCATGCTGTGTCGACAGGTCGTGGTGTGCAATTCGCCCACTACGGTGAAAGAGGTCTTCGTCGACAAGGCCTCTACATACAACCGCAAGTCGCCTCAGCAACGCCACGCGCTGGCTCCGTTGATCGGGGATGGTCTGTTCATCAGCGATGGCGATGTTTGGCGCGAGCGGCGCCGCGTCGTTGCCGGCGTGACCCATATCTCGCGGTTGGCGGAACTGGCCCCGAACATCACCAGTGGCGCGCGCGATCGCCTGGCGGATTGGCATGCCCGCGGCAACGGCAGCGAAATCGATGCGCTGACCGCAATGGCCGAGATGACAGCAGGCATCATCTGCACCACGATTTTCGGCCGCACTCTGGGCGGCGCCGCGGCGGCGAGTGTGGTCGAGGCGTTTACCGAGTATCAGGCGATCATCGGCCAGACCGATGTGATGTCCCTGCTCGGGCTGCCCGATTATCTGCCGCGCCCCAGGGCGTCTCGGGTGCGCGCAGCCGCTTCGCGCATTCATCGCGTCCTTGATGATTTGATCGCGGCCCTGCTTGACGCCCCGCACCGGCGGGAATCGTCGCTGCTGCGCGCAATGGCTGACATGCCGCTGGCCGGCAGCGGTGTTCCGATGGACCGACGCGCCTTCCGCCATGAGGCTGCGGTCTTGTTCATGGCCGGTCATGAGACCACCGCGGCCCTTCTGGCGTGGGCATGGTTCATCCTGTCCCAGGATCCGGCGAGCGAGGCCCGAGTGCACGCCGAACTCGACACAGTGCTCAACGGGCGCGATCCCGATTACGCTGATTTCGATCGTCTGGTCTTCACGCGGGCGGTGATCGAGGAGACCTTGCGGCTTTACCCGCCGGTGCCGCTGCAGGCCCGCGAGGCTCGCGAGGCCGGCGAAATCGGCGGCCACAAAGTCGCTGCGAAGGCGCTGATCATCCTCAATGCCTGGCTTTTGCATCGACATCGCAAGCTGTGGCCTGAACCGGACGCCTTCGTCCCCGATCGCTTCCTCCCTGGCGGGCCGGGTCTGCCATCGCGTTATGCCTATGTGCCCTTCTCCATCGGTCAGCGCACCTGCACCGGTTCGGCCTTCGGGCTCATCGAAGCCGTCTTGTGCCTGGCCACGCTGGCCCAGCACTTCCGGCTGCGGCTGCGCCCGGGGTGGCAGGTGATGCCGGTCTGCCGCCTGAGTCTCAGACCCGGCGGTGGCCTGCCGATGCGGATCGAGGCAAGACGCTGAGATGAGACCGGCCGACATGCTTGACTGCGCGCTGCACGTCTTCATGCGCGCCCTCCCGATCGATGCCGCGTCCGCCCTCGGCGTTGCACTCTCCCCCCTCCTCGGGCGCCGGGCCAATCCAATCGCGGATGCGCGCGCGCGCGCGCTGTTCCTGCGGCTGGAGCCCGGTTTGGCCGGCGATCCGGTTGCGGCCGAACGGCGGAGCGCCGGGCTTTGGCGAGCGATCGGGCGCACCTTCGCGGAATTTGCGGTCGCGAAGCGCATGCTGCGCGCCGGACGGGTCACACTGGATGGCGCCGACGCGCTTGACGCCGCCTGTGCCAGTGGCCGGCCAGTCATTTTGGCCTTCCTGCACACCGGCAACTGGGAGATCACAGGCGCGCAGATGGCTTGGCGCTATCCCGGCCGCATGGTGGCGGTTGTTGATCTGCCGCAGTCCAAGGCCCGTGCCCAGATCGCCACCGCGACACGGGCGCATCTGCCCATCCGCATCTGTCCGGCCGGCACAGCGATGTGGCGAAGCGCACTGGACCATCTCGCCCGGCCGGGGGCCATTCTCTGGTTGGCAGCCGATGCGCAGGAGAACGGGATATGCGGTTTCCCGGGTTTCGGGCAGCCGCTTCCGGCGGGGGGGAGCGCCGGCAAACTGGTCAGGCTTGCGCGCAGGACGCGGGCACTGGTGGTGCCGCTCTCTTGCGAGCGTCTCTCCGGAGCCCGGTTCGTCACCCGCGTTCTGCCCCCTCAGGACCCGGCCGCGATGACCCAGGAGGCCGCCATCGCCGCCCTGGAGGCGGTATTCGCGCCCGTCGCACGACGCCTTGCCGGGCAATGGTACATGGCCCTCATGTACCGCACCGAAGCCTTGTCATGATCCGGTGATGTGGAAACGGAAGCGCCGGATCACCGCATCGCCCAGCGCCGCGGGCAGCAGATCGGTGATTTGCAGCAGCACGCCCAGCCGGCGCGGCAAGACGATGCGCCCCTGCCCCCGCGCCAACCCCGCGACAATCCGATCGACCGTCGCCGCAAGCGGCATCACCATCGGCTGACCGCCGATGAAGCGGCCTGACATCGGGCTGACAAAGAAGCCGGGCACAATGACGCTGACAGTCACGCCATCGGCGCCCAGCGCCGCCCGCAGACTTTCGCCATACAGGCGAACGCCCGCCTTGCTCGCGCAATAGCCGGGGCTGTCCGGCAGGCCGCGATAGCCGGCTACCGAGGCCACCACCGCGATATGCCCGTCCCGGCGCGCCCGCAGCGCCGGGAGCAGCGGGGCGATGCTGTTGATGGTACCGAGCAGATTGACGGCGATCTGGCGCGTGGCTTGCGCATGCGTTTCCAGACCACCGGCTGCATCGGTGCCATGGGCGATGCCGGCGTTGGCGATCAACAGATCCACCGGCCCCGTGGCGTCGAATGCGGTCAGAAAATCTGCCATCGCCGCAGCGTCGCTCACGTCGATGCCTGCCGCTGTTACCGTCGCCCCCCGCGCCTGGCATTCAGCCGTGACCGTGGTGAGCCGCGGGATATCGCGGGCGATCAGCGCAAGCATCACGCCCGGCGCGGCGTAGGCGCACGCCAGCCCAGCGCCCAGGCCGCTTGATGCGCCGGTGATCACAATGCGCTGGGGCGGCGAGCGCTTCATGCTAGCATCCTTCAATGATGACCGATCAGTCCTTAGCAGAGCCAGACCCCACCGTGCAGAGCCAGCCCCACCGGCGACCGCGTTTGGCCCTGCTGACGCTGGATGCGCTCGCCGCGACCATCGCCGTCCGCCGGTTCGCCGCGCGCTGGAGAGATGACATCGCACTGGTCGCGTTGTCGGATCCGTTCCGGCCACAAAAGGGCGGCGCCCTCGGACAGGTCCGCCACCTCCTCAGACATTCCGGGCCACGCTTGCTACCCTATCTCACCGTCAATTTCATACTGCCCAGGCTGTCCGCGGCCTTCCGCCGACCGGCCGGCCATGACACTGATACCACCCCGTTGCGCCTGCTCGCTCCGCGACTGGGACTGCAGACCGAGACGGTCACCGACGTCAACGCTCCTGCCTTCCACAATCGGCTCCGTACCCTGGGCGTGGAGGCAATCGTAACCTTCCATTTCGACCAAATCCTATCGGCGGCAACCATCGCGGTTGTGCCCTGCGGCGGCATCAACGTCCATGCAGGCCTCTTGCCGGAGCAGCGCGGCCCAACACCGACCCTGCACGCCCTATTGGCGCCGACGCCATCGTTCGGGGTGACCCTGCATCGCCTGGCGCCACGCATCGACGCTGGGGCGATACTGGCGCGGGAGGAGATTACGCTTCCCGTCGGCACCAGCGGCCTGGCCGCCGCGGCGACACTCCATCTTGCCGCCTTGCCGTTGCTCGATACCGTACTGGAAGATTTTCTTGCCGGGACCGCAATATCGCGGCCGATGGGTCCTGGGCCGTATCGCAGTTTTCCGACCGCGGCAGAACTCCGCCGCATTCGGGAATTGGGCCATCGACCGGTCGCGTGGGCGGATATTCAGAAGGCCATGCGTACTCCGCTCTGAGGAACCTCTGTACAGCGCAAATTTTGCCCTTTGTATCTGTTGGGCCAACTGCGTTTGTTCGCGAGTAGCTGGCTTGGCCCGCCTGGCGTATTAAATTCGCGGCGATTTCCGGTTTTCGGAGGCTTCAAGCGCCCTTTTTCGGGATGCTGGACAGACGCCGCCTGCGAACCTCAACCGGACGGTGTGATCACCCGCCGGGCCATATACAGGTTCACCGGCGCAAAATTCTTGAACAAGAACAGGCCATACGCAGTATCGATGACAATATATGCCTTCATTAAAAAATTCTATTGATTGCCATTATTTCTCTAATTCATCAATGTGTCGGATTGGAGGGCTTTATTTTTCGTCTTCTGAGGTGCTGCACTCAGCATCGCGTCCGCTATGCTGCCTTCGCGCACGATCAGGACTTGATCCGCCAACAGCGAGACAACCTCCTGGAACAGGCTCTCGGCCACTTGGTGCGCCTCCAATAAATGGCGGAAGTTCAGGATCGTCGTCTCGTCCGGCATTCGGCTCTCGCCCGCGTCCAACCCTGCGAAGCGGCGCAGCGCGGGACTGTCGTGCAGCGCTTCCTCCATAGCGGGGTCGGAATACCCATACCAAGGCTGCAGCAAATGAACCCGCACCATGATGCTCAACCGATAGGGTTTTCGATCTTTCCCGGCGAGGGGATAGTGCGGTTCGATCAGCGCTTCGAGCCGTCGCCACGGCACGACGCGTGCCATCTCCGCCAGAAAGGTTTCACGGCGGGTGCGTTTGTGCTGCTTACGGAAACCATCATGCTCGGCAAAGTTGCGTTGCATCCGGAGGACCTTCGTCTGTCAGATGACCAAGACTCATAATGCTGGCGTATCGCAAATGACTTTTTCAGAGTTTCCTGAGCTACCTGTCCGGTTTACGGGGTCCACCTCAGGTCCGCGCCTTCCCCAACGCAGATGCTCTGCTGCGTCTCGTCTCCGCTATCCTGGTCGAGATTGACGAGCAACGGGCCGCATCAACCCCGCGACACAAATGTCGGACAAAATCATAAAAAATCGCAACAATATATTTGCGCTATTGAACTCGCTCCATGCGATCCGATTTCAGATATATGCTGGGTGGCTTGCGCGGACCCAGAAGGGCGCCCACATTGCTAGGACGTAATCAGACGTCCTCTTGATGGAGCCCTATAATGGAAATGCCCCTGAGCCCTATGGAATTTGCGCGACGAGCGCGGCGGCTCTATGCGGACCGTGAAGCGGTGGTGGATGGGGATGTTCGACTAACCTACGCGCAATTCTTTGATCGCTGCGACCGATGGTCGGCCGCGTTGCAGGCCCTAGTGGATAGAATCTGACGCTTGGTGCCCGCGTTGGTTCTCCCAATGCGCGGAAATCCGCCATATCCGTCGGATTCATCCGTCTGATTATAACCACTAGGCATCAAGCAGGGGGATCGGGTTGCGTATATCGCGCCGAATACGCATTCCCATCTGGAGGCCTTTTACGCAGTCCCGCAGATCGGAGCGGTGCTTGTGCCGATCAACTATCGGCTCGTACCCGCAGATTTCGAATATATTATTCAGCATAGCGGCGCAACGGTGGTGTGTGTGCACCCAGATTACATGCCCGCGATCGACAGTGTTCGCACGCGATTGGTCGGTGTGAATCATTTCGTGGCGCTTGAGGGGGCGGGTTTCGGTTGGATCGACTACGAGGCTACCCTGGCAGCGACGATGCCCGATTTTACAGCGGTAGAAATTGCCGAGACGGACTTGATCACGGTCAACTATACCTCGGGCACCACTGCGCGGCCCAAGGGGGTGATGATCACACATCGAAATGCCTGGGTGAACGCAATGGGCACACTGGTGCACCATCATCTTTCCCCAGCGGATCGTTATCTGTGGACCCTGCCGATGTTCCACGCGAATGGGTGGACGTTCACTTGGATTAATACGGCCCGTGGTATGACGCACGTCTGTCTTCGACGGGTCGAACCGAAGTTGATCTTCGATCTGATCCGTCATGAGAGGATCACGATGTTCTGCGCTGCGCCGACGGTGTTGATTGGGATTGCCAATGCGCCGGCAGCCATGCGTGCTGGTGCACCGCGCGGCGTGCGGCTTTTTACTGCGGGGGCCCCGCCGGCGGCGGCAACGATCGAACTGGTGGAGCGGGAACTTGGGTGGGAGTTAACCCATGTCTATGGGCTGACAGAGACCGCGCCGCTGATCACCTTCTGTGAACCCTTGCCGGAGCATGAGGGGCTGTCCGGTTCCGCACGTGCGGAAATCAAGGCACGTCAGGGGGTAGAGTTGGTGAGTTCGGGTGAGTTGCGGGTGGTGGACAGTGAAGGGCGTGAAGTGCCGCAGGATGGGCAAACCTTAGGCGAGATCACGGTGCGGGGGAACGTGGTGATGAGGGGCTACTACAACGACCCAGCGGCGACCGCCGCAGCCATGAAAGGCGGCTGGTTCCATTCGGGTGACGCGGCGGTCGTGCATTCCGATGGATATGTCGAAATCAGGGATCGTTTCAAAGATGTCATTATAAGTGGCGGCGAGAATATCTCGTCGGTGGAGGTGGAAGGTTGCCTACTGCGTCATCCCGCTGTGCAGGAGGTGGCAGTGGTGGGGATGCCGCATGAGCGGTGGGGGGAGAGTCCCCATGCGTTCATCATTCTCCGCGCGGGCGCTTCAGCCCATGAAGACGAGTTGAAGGCACATATCCGTGCCCATTTGGCACATTTCAAGACTCCACAATGGATCAGTTTTGTCGATGAATTGCCGAAGACGGCGACGGGAAAAGTGCAGAAATACCTTTTGAGAGCCGGCCATTCCGGGATTTCAAAACAATAGAAAGTAATTTATTTTTTATTTTCCACAATGATTCATATGTTTAAAATAAATCAAAATTATGGATTTTAAAATATTCATGCCATTGCTGGCCGCCCCCGTCGCCGAGCGGCGGAACCGGACCATTGCGCGCCTGCGCGCCGAGATCGAAGTGCGCGAAGGCGGGAGCATGAGCCGCTCGCAACGCTCCAAGGCGCTGCGAAAAAAACCTCCGCTGGGACGTCCGCGGCACACGCCCCCAAGACCACGCGCAGCCGTGACTGCGTCGCCCATCTCGAACAGTTCGACCGGCTTTACGGTCCCAAGCCGGGACAGCCCACCAGGCCCGTCGTGCCGGTCGAGGACGATGGCCCAATCCACACAAGCAAACTCTCCCGGGCGGCACGCGCTGCGCGCGCTCACCGGCTCATCGTCGAATGGCTGCCCAAATCCGCACCGGATTTGAACGACATCGAAACATTTCGGCGCGACCTCAAAGCCCATCACCTCGCTCACCAAACCTTCGCCAACGCCGACGCGCTTGGCCAAGCCGTCCACGCTCCATCCGCGCCCTGCTTCAGCGCAAACGCCGTTTCGCGCGCCAGATGGACCAGACAGGTCTGCTGCTGCCCGCCATGATTTTGTTGAGCGGAACAGCGATCCGCAATCCGCACCTTCGGCACAGGCCCATCCATGACCTCCTGGGCGACGCGGGCGACCCGCGGATAATCCGGCTGATGCACCACCGCATCTTTGCAGTGAAATACCCGATGATACGCGTTCCTCCCTTCGATCCGCACACCGGTTTCGTCGCTGGCTCCAACCCCCGCGGGGGACCCCCGCGGCGGGCGCGGGGCGGGGCGGCGCGCAGAATGGACTTCGCCCCGGCGGCCTCGATCCTGAACCCGTCGCGAGAGCGGATCAACATGTTCATCAACGCCCCTCGCGCAGCTTGAGGCCGAAAGCCGCGGGGCCGCACGCCGCGCAGCGGCAGGCAAAACGACGATGGCGAACCACGTGAGGCTTCCCCAACGGTATCTCGATCTCGTCGTATTCGCCGATCAGATCCATGTCGGCGTTCGCGGACAACGCTCCGCCGCATCGCTGGCAAACGACCGGCTTGTGGTCATGAAATGCGTCAGGCTTGTCTGCAAGAAGGCGATTGTGCTGTTCATACCAAGGCTCGCAAAGCGCGACCCTCGGTATGAGTCTTTTTGCGCGCGCCGCCGCCCACCAACCCGGCGCGCATACCGAAACCCTGTGATCGCAGAAGAACAGAGATCACTGGGTTTCGGTATCATGCCCGGGCTTCGCACCGCCGGGACGAGTGCCTGACCGGCCTGCCCTTATGCGAGGATGAAGTCTCGCAGCAACCGCATGGCCAGCGCGGGATCGTCGTTATGCACCCCATGTCCGGCATCGGGCACCCGCACGAGTTGAACCAGGTGCTGCGGGATGCAGGCGGCCAGCAATTCGCTGCGCGAGATCGGCGTGATCGGGTCGTCCTCGCCGCCGATCACAAGCGACGGGCACTGGATGGTGGCCAGCGCCTCCCGGAAATCCATCGGATATTGGCCCTCATCCGACTTGGCAAACAGGAAAGCGACCTCGTCGTTGCGGACCGTGCGAGCCCTCATGTCTGGGTCGTAGGTGCCGCGCCGATTATAGAGGGGCATGCAGACTTGCATATATGCCGCCGCGGTCGCCGGGTTGGGGTTTTTCCAGCGCGCCTCGGCCACGGCACGTGCCTCCGGGCCGCCCAGACGTTCGAACATGGCGTAGATCTCCTCCCGATCGCGCTTGGGCGAGGTGGAGTAGAACACCATCTTGGCGGGATGATCCGGATGGCGCGTGGCATAGGATTGCGCGACCATGCCGCCAAAGGAATAACCCAAGACAATCGGCTTGTGGATGCCCAGCACATCGCAGAACGCACGGACATCATCGCCCCATTGCGGCAGGTTCCAGGTGGCGGGATCGCCCCGGTCACTGCGCCCGTTGCCGCGGTGATCCAGATAGATCACCTGCGCCACATCGGCGAGTTGGCTGAACAGTGGGCGGAACGTCGAATGGTCCCCGCCCGGCCCGCCGTGCAGCAGCAGCAGCGTCGGCCGCTCGCGCATGTGCGGGCCGTCTGGCACGAAACTCTCACCGCTCACGTCGAAAAAGATGCGGGTGCCGTTGACGCTGACGAACATGGACGCACTCCGGTTAAGACCTTGAAACTCCCCGGCCCGGGTCGCGGTGTCAAGCGGCGGCTCTTCGCGCCAACGCCGCAGACGCCGCGCCGATGGGTGGCAACCGGACGACGACACCGAACACAGGTTCGATCCGCCGCAATCCCGTGCCGGTCTGCCCCCAGCGGCCGGCCCGCTGGTGATTGGGCGTCAATGCGTTACGCGCGGGTGCTCCGGTGTTGCGGGAGCATGATTCCGACCGCGTCCCAACCACGGCTCCGTCCGCATGGAGCCGACATCCGGATGAGGTCTGCTCGTATGGCTGGCTCGGCCATCGCAATCGACGGCGGGCGGGTGTTCCCCTGATTTGAAGGGACGCACGCGCCACGTATCCGGCAGTGCAAAATTCCTGAGCGATCGCTCTGCGCGAAGCTGGTCCTATTTTGCAGCCACGGTATTGACGTGGGAGGCGACGACTTGCGATCCGCTGGTTGCGGCATAACCGAGATTGGCCTGGGCGAAGGTTTGATTGCTCGTCGTCTGCGCCGTGGCACCCGCCGTCGCCTGATTGAGGATGCCTTTGGCGCCACCGGGCAGGATCATCGCATTCAGCGACTGGTCAGCAACTTGCACCACATTGGTCAGGGTGGAATTGCCGCTCATCGTCCCCTGCACTCCGAGTCCTGAGCCACTAACGGCCGAAATCGGCATGGCAGCCAGACTGCCGGACTGCCCAACCGGGGCCGAGGCCGCGTACGCAACCGCCTGATTGCCCAAGCTTGTCTGCATGCCATAGGAGGTCTGGGTCACCGCACCTGAGAGCCCGCCGCCCGCGGCACCGCCTGCGATGCTGTTGATCGCCAGTTGGGCGCCCTGACCGATATCAGCACCGGTTGCGCTGCCGCCGGCGCCGTCATTGGAGATCACGTAGGCAACGTTGGAGGGATTGGGCGAGCCGCTGGAACTGCCCAGCGCGAACCCCTTTCCGGCTTGTCCGCTGGTTTGGCTGAAAGCGGCCGGGCTGGTGCTGCTGCCCAGGGAGGCGCCGGCAGAGATCATATTGATGCCGATTGCGTTGGATTGGACAACGCCCGAGAGCTGCGCCGTGCCTTGGCCAAAGCCGCTGAAACTGCCGGCACCGATATAGTTTGTCGGTGAACCCGAGGTGGCGCCGAGCGGAGAGGACGGCGAACTGGGCCCCGCTTGCGCAATGCTGCCGTCGACAGCACCGCCGGACGCTATCGTGTTGACACCCAAAGCGAGGCTCTGCTTCGCATTCGCAACCGCCGCATTGCCTGCCAATTGTGACGTCGCGGCCTGGGTGTTCATGCTCGCAGTCGGCATGCCGTAATCCGCCAGCACCCCAAGAGACTGCGCGATGGTGCCCGCTGCACCGCTGTCGACTGCCCCGGTGGCCATAAACCCATTGACCATTGAGGTTGCGGCTTGAGCCACCCCGGTCAGGCCGGAAGCTCCAAAACTGGTTACCGCCTGGGCATTATTGAAAATCGGAGGCTGTGCACCCGCGGCGGCAATGCCGACGTAAGGCCCATGATTGGCGCTCATCGCACCACTCGCCACCCCATTTGTGACACCGCCAGTGTTCGTCATGGGAACCCCTTCCGCGATCCCCGAGCCACCATTGGGCGCAACGATGGTGGCCCCTGCCAGATTGCTGGCAGTAACGGGCGAGACAATCTGGGTTGCCGAAAAATCAATCGCATCGGCGCTCTGCGACAAGGCGCCGTTTACACGTCCGGAACTGTTGAAAATGTTGTTTTGGGTGGCAAAGCTTTGGTTCAGTGTCGTGACCGACGCAGGACCAATGCCAGTGGACGCGATCGCGCCGTTGAGTCCGGCGCCGAAACCGGGGCTGCCGAATACGGCGAGACCTATCGTGCCGGTGCGTTGCAAAAATCCGGCCGGTCCGGTCGTCGTATCGAGTGGGGCCGCAGCGGTGCCGACGCCGACCGTATTGCTTGTCTGGGCAATCGATTGAATTACTGCCGTGATGGAGGCGGTGCCGGCAGATGTCGGGATGGGGCCGGCAAGCCCCGAAGGAGGAGAGGTGTTGGGGTTGACGTACGCAATCGCATTAACGAAGCTATTGTTTGTATAACTACCTGGAGCCAGCAAGCCTGGAGCGACCGTAGAGGCAAACCCACTCCACGGAGAGCCGACATCATTGGTCTGCCCCTCATAGGGCATAAAACCACCAGCATCGATCGTAGAGGCCGTGACTTGGTTGGAGGTGATGACCGTGGCGGTCGAGCCCGCAACCGCGCTCGTGGCGCCCGGTGTCGTCGTGTCGAAGCCGGTGGACTGCCCGCCCGACAAAGTTACCCCGGCGTTTCTCACATTGCCGGATAGCAGGCTAAGAGCGTTCACACTATTGGACGCACTTTGTGCCAAATTGCTGACCGAGGGGTCAATCGCGGCAGAAATGGCGCCGGCCGAATAGGCGAGGGCACGGTTCACTGACTGGAATGCGGTTTGCCCCTGGCTGAAACCATCGGTTGCCTGCTTCAACGACAGCGAAAGCCCACTTCCCTGCAAAGTTGCGGTATTGAAACTATTTGAGGCCTGCTGGCTGCCGGAGCCAGTGACGGAAGCCGCCCCCGCGCCGGTGTAGGCGAGCAGTGTGTTGACTGTGCTCATGTTGAGCGCACCGCCCTGGATAATCGGAGTGGTGAGACCAGACCCGGTGTCCGGCGACGGGGCACCGGGGAGTTGGCTCAGCGTGACCGCGGTGCCGGCAGCGAAGGCCGCGCCGATGCCGTTGATCGTGTTGATGCCGATCTGGCTGCCGCCGACCTGGACGTTGCCGGGGGTCGGGCCATAGCCGCCGGTGAAGAGGGCGTTAAGCCCGCTCGGCGCGCCGACGATCTGGTTCACGCCGCCGGAGATGGCCGCGTTGGTGTTGTTGATCGTGGTCGAGGTGCCCGCGTCGATTGTGGCACCACCTGTGCCGACGGCGGTATAGGCCGAGGCGATCGTGTTGATCGTCACGCTCGGCGTGCCCGTGATCGGGGTTTGGTCGCCCAGGACGATGGGGACAGCGGCGCCGAGCGAGGTCAGCCCGATGGTGTTCAGTTGGTTCGAGGCCTGCTGCGTCTGGTTGCTCACCGCGCCGCCGAACAGGCCGCCGTTGGAGAGCGCCGTGGTGGTGTTGAGCAGGTCAAGGCTGGTGCCAGCCGGCAGCGGGCTGCTGCCGACGTTCGAGAAACCGCTCGCGAGGGAAGGGTCGAGGTTGGTCAAATTGACGACGGTTTGAGCCTGCGCCGTGCTCACCCCAAGCCCGCCCACCACCCCAAAAGCCACAACAAATCCGCGTGCGGTGCGCACCGCACAGGCTCTGGATGCGATCAATCCGGGCCTGTCAAGGCCCTGAGCAAGAGATTTGGAGCGGTTGACACGCCGTTTCAACGGGTCACCATCGGCCTAGCCGGATCGTCCGTAGCGCGCATGATGGCGTTGCCTTTGTGATCGAGAGCAGAGTCTAGAAATTTCGCGTCGGTCTCAGATATATCGCCTGCGAGGCGTTTGAGTTGCATCATATTAAGTAGATAATTGTAGCGCGTCGACAACAACAGACGCCGGACTTGCGAGAGGTCGCGCTCGCTGTCAAGCACTTCGGTAATCCGCAGAACCCCCGCGCTGAAACGCAACCGTTTGGACTGGGTCACGCGATCCTGCGCAGCGGTCGCGCGCGCCACATCCCCTGCCCGCGCAACGTTAGACATGATTTCCTGGTAGGCGATGCGCACCCGCTCCGCCACTTCAAGCTTCTGCTCATCGGTTCTGAAACGCGCAGCCTTGGCGCGGGCCATCGAGGCCATGGCCGGATAGCCTGCGCCGTCGGCATTAAACAGGGGCACGGTCAGGCGAAGCAGAACGGTGCGCTCGCTGGTCAGCGATCCGCCGCCATAGACCGAGCCGCCCGTTTCCTGGCGCGATTGCGTATAATTCAAATCGAGCCTTGGCGAGAGCGCCGCGGTCTGATGCTCGAAGATGGCCCATGCCTCGCCGGCTGCCGCGTGCAGAGCGGCAATATCTGGATTGCGGGCCTGGGCTTCCAGCACCCAGGCCTGGGCATCGCTCGGCTGTGGCGGCGGCATCGGCAGCGGTCCGGCAAGCGGCTTTATCGCCAGGACCGGCCCCGCAGCACGATGCTCAAGACTATCGAATGCCTCGGACAGCGCAGCAATTGCGTTCGTCAACTGCGCCCGGCTCTGCAACAGGCGCGACGTCACCTCGTCAACATCCATGCGGCTCGCCAAGCCACGCTGCGATCGGATATCAATCTCTGCCATCTGCTGGGCCAGCGCTGCCACCTCGGCGCGCGCCACAGCCACCGAGTCTGCCGCGCCGAGGGTCAGGAGATAGGCTTGAATAACCTCGAAGACAGCCCGTTGGCGGGTGGCCGCAAGTTCGGCGCGGGCGCGCTTCAGCCCCTCGTGTGCGCCATGCAACTGAGCAAAAATCCGAGGATCAAACACAGGCTGGTTGATCGTCAGCACATTGCCGTAATTGGCGAAATTGCTGATCCCCACCTGGTAGGCGCTGCTCGAGGAGCGCTTGACGTTGAGACGTTCGCGGGAATTGTCGAACGTCCATGAGGCGCGGGGCGCAAAGCCCAGCAGCGCATCGATGCGCGAGCGTTCGGCCGCTTTCTGGCTGGCCACGCCGCCCAGCACGGCAGGACCGGTTTGCAGCGCCTGTGTCACCAGATCGAGCAGAGAAACCGGCGGCGGTGGCGCCTCCGCAGGGGTTGCGGCCTGCGCGAGGTGCCCAAGGGTCACGCTGATTATGAAGGCCAGGCGCAGGATCATGGCGCAACCTGAGGATCGATACGGCACTTCAAGCCTGCCGGAAGCACAAGATCGGCATTGTCCAGTTCCACCCGAATACCGAACATGTCCGTCTTGGGATCAATCACTGGATCGACCAGCGTGACAACCGCCCGGCGCGGCGCGAGGCCGACAAGATCGAAACTCAGCCCAACCTGCATCCCCGGCTTGATGCCGGCGCGCACGCTCACCGGCAGCACGGCCTCGGCATAAAGCCGGTCAACCCGCTGGATCACCACGACCGGGCGCTCCCCTGCCCGCTCGCCCGCGGACAGGGCGCGCTCGGTGACCACCCCGTCGATCGGGCTCCGGATCTCCTTTACCGCGATCATCGCCCGCGCCACCTCCAAATCGGTGCGCGCCTCCGCAAGAGCCTCCTGGACGGAGGCCAGATCATGGAGCGCGATTTCGCGATCGGTACGGAGTTGATCATAATCTTGTTCGGAAATCACGTTCTTGGCAAGCAAATCGCGATTGCGCGCCAAGGTGCGGTCAAGCATTGCAAGTTTGGCTCGGCGTTGGCGCAGCGCCGCCTCGGAATTGGCCCGCAGCAGCGCCGATTGCACCTGCGCCTGTTCAACCTCGCTATGCATACGCGCCAGGACTTGCCCGCGGCTGACGCGCGTCCCGCGATCAACCAGCACTTCCGACAGAACCCCAGTGGTCAGGGCGGAAACTTCGCTATGCTCGACGGCAGTCAACTGACACGGCGCATCGGGCAGGATCTCGGCCCGTACCGTAAGCGGTTCGAGCAGCAGAGAAACCGCGAAAATCAATCGTAGAGTGGCCGCGCTAGGCATTGAGCCTCCGAAGAAAGAGCAGGCGAAGTTGGCGCCAGAGTTGCAGGCCAACCGGCGCTGGCTCGAGCATGAAGCGGACATGAACCCGCCCATTGAGAAACCTGACCGGGATCCCGCCGTGCGGACGCAGCACAACCTCAAACAGCGCCTCGGCAGCGCGCAAAATACCATCTGCGCCCCGTGTGGTCGCAAACGGCCCACCCCCTTCAATGGACAACACAGCGCTGGGCAGGATATCGCTGGCCTGCGGCACCAGTTCGACCACCTCGGCCGTAAAGCTTTGCAGAACATCCCAACCGGGACGAACCTCCGCAGTGCTGCCACGATTGACGCCCGCGCGCAGATCGGCAATCCAACTGGCCGGTGCAACGGCGCGGATGACCGCCCGATCCGCACTCCAAATCGCCCCCAGCGTCTCGCCGCGCGTGACATAACGGCCCGGAAGATCAGAAGCACGCGCGGCGAGGAGGACACCCTCCGATGGGCTCCGCACAACAAGGGCTGCCGCGTCGCGGTCAGCATCGGCGAGGCGTTGCCGCGCGTGGCGCAATTGCTCCGCACTGGCCTCGGCGTGCCCCGGGTCAATCGCAACCGCCTCGATTTGACGGGCGCGCCACTCATCCACCTCCGCCCGCGCCCGCAGCCGGCGCATCTCCAAGCTGGAATCCTCCAGTTGGATCAATGGGTCGAATTTTTGAACCTGCGCCCCCGGAAGCTGTATCATGCTCACCACAACACCCGCCACGGCAGGCCGCAGCGTTGCCTCCTCCGGCATCACCACAACGCCTTGCACGACAAGGGTTTGTGGCGCCGGCAGCACAAACAACAGTACGGCCACGGTGACGATCGCAAGCGGCACGACCACCAGCCCCCGCCGCGGGCCGTCCGGCCCGATCCGTCTGACCGCACCGACCAAGCCCGTCGCCGCCGGAGCGACGTAGCCGAGCAACGACCAGCCAGCGAGCAGGAAGCCAAGTCCAGGGTAGTGCTCGGCGACGAAAAAAGCGATCACCAGCATCAGCATGAGCCGATAGAGGAAAGATGTCGGGCCATAAAAGGCGAACCACCACCGTTCGGCGGCGTTCGCCATCGGCAGCACGACATTGGCCTCGCCCAGGACATGGCGGCGGAACAGGCCGCTCAAATACTGGCCGGAGCGCATACCCAAACCAGGGATGCCCAACAGATCCGTCAGGATATAATACCCGTCATAGCGCTGCAGCGGATTGCCATTGAACAGCAGCGTAGAAAATCCGCTGATTACGATGATATTATAGCAAATCACGCGAATGGCGCCCGCTTCCGCCTGCGACCAAACCAGCAGCGCGATGCTGCCCAGAAACATTTCCACCATGATGCCGGCCGCGCCGACCAGCATACGGTCGCCCCGGCGAACCAACACGGCAGAAGCGCTGGCATCCACATAGGGTACCGGCATGAAGGCTGCGAACAGGATCCCGACTTCACGCACTTCGCCGCCGAGACGCCGCAGCGCCAGACCGTGACCGAGTTCGTGCAACACCTTGATGATGGGATAAGCGAGGCTGGCCAGGGCGATGTTCTCCATCGTCAGCAACCGATCGGAGAAGTCGGCAGTCAGCTCCTGCCAATGCATCAACCCGATCAGGGCCCCCATGCTCACCACCGCCAGCCACAGCAGCAGGCCAGCCGGGCCAAAGATCCAGCCCAGCCAAGGCAGCAAGCGGCTCAAGAGGTCGGTCGGATCAAGCAGCCGGAATTTCAGCGACAAGGGCGAGCGGAGCGATTGGAAAAACTTGCGCCGGCGCAGTGCGGTATTTCGCGCATCGAGCCGCGCCACATCTGGAACCGTATCGGAGCGGAGGAGTTCGAGAGCATTCAGATGATGGATGAATTGCAGGACCGCCTGAGCATCCGGCGCAGTCTCCGGATTGCGTGCCTGCAAGGCCTTGAACACATCTTCCAAGCCACGCCGCCCATCGAGGGCTCCGAGCATCTCGGCGCCCTCGCCGGACACGCGATAATACCGGTGCGCCGCCCGGTCATGGAACACATACCAAACCTTGCCCTGATAGACATGGCGATAGCTATCGACATGGGGCTTCAGTCGGAAGGAACGCGGCTGGCTGCCCCCGACGGGGTGTGCGGCGAAAGCGGGGAGCACGGCCTCGCTCACGGCAACCACTCCCAGAGCTTCAGGCGCGCCCAGGACAGCATCGTTCGGGTCCAAATCCAAACATAATGACGCTCCCCGACATTGATCTTCGCGACCCCCTGCATCCCCGGCCGCAGTGCCTCATGGCCCGCTTCAACACTGCCGGGTGCAAGATGCGCATCAACACGAAAAACGGTCCTGCCATCCTTGGCACTGGCAATTGGCGTGACCAGTTCCACCGTGATCGGATACGTTTCGTAGGGGAGCGCGGAGAGCACCAGGCTACCGGTCTGGCCCGGCACAATCTCTGCGAAGTCGCCCTCCTCGATCTCCACCGCGATGCGATAGCGCAAGAGCGGCGACAATTCATACATCACATCACCCCGGCGCACCGGCGCACCGATTTGCTGGGTCATGTCACCGGAGATCACCAGGGCGTCAAACGGTGCGCTCACGCGCGCGCGCAACAAGTTCTCCTGAACCAGCTTGAGTTCGGCTTCGGATTGCTGCCGTCGGGCCAACGAGATCGCGGCCTGTGCCATATCGCGGCGGCCAACCGCATCGCTCACCTGGCGTTGCGCCTCTGCGATCCGCGCGCGGGAATCGAGTTGTTGCAGCACGAGATCTCGGTCATCAAGGCGCAGGATGGTCTGCCCCGCTTGCACGCGCTGCCCGGGGCGAACCGCAGCTTCCTGGATATAGCCATCGAAGGGCGCCACAATGGCACGGCGCAGAGCCCCCTCTAGCGTGGCATGACCAGCCATGCGCGCTTCGCCTCGGCCAAAAATCAGCCCCAGTGAGACCGCAGCAAAAGCGGCCAACCCCATCCAACGCCTGCGGTCTCCCCCGATGGTCCACTTGCGCACATTCCGCCGCAGCAAGGCCACCGCATGCGTCGGTAAATCGCGCTCTCCGGCATGACGGAGTTCCAGCAGGGGCGCCAGGAGCCCGACCAAATGGCGCCACGCCTCGATCATCACCAGTTCCGGCGCCGGCCCTTTCCCCTCGAAACACACAACAAAAGTGAGGCGTTCAACGGTGATCGGAATGCTCACCGCCCAATCCGCGTCATGCAATCGGCACAGCCTGTCATGCGCACCGATCGCGGCGACCTGATCCTGCGGAACCGGCCAACATACGGCTGAGCCGGCGGAAACCGCCTCATCCAAGGCCGCCATCAAGGCAACCATGAAATCCGTCCGCACCGTCGCCAAACCCCCTCGCGACGTGGCAAGAACACGCTGCGGCGCCTGTTCCGCTGCCCCGAGGCTGACCCGCACTATGTCCAAATGGTCGGCCAAATACGTACAAAGCGCCTGGCCCACCGAGGCAAGACTGCCCTTGACCGATGTCAGACCGAGAGCCCGGACCACCAGATCAGCCTGGGCACGCTGGGCCGCCGCGTCACGCGGGGCAATGATCCGGGTGAACCAGGCCGCTGCCCATTGGGCGAAGCGGGTCGCACGATCCAATTCCAACGGACTGAGCGGGCGGAGTTCAAGTGCCACCACCGCTTCCATTTCCCCGCCAACCATGATGGGGACCGCGATTTGCGCCGGCAATTCCTCCGCACCTGCGGCCGGAGAGGATACCCCCTCCCCGCCCCCGGTCTGTCCGATCGGTTGGCGAACCTGCAGGCAGCGTTCGGCGACTTTGGCCAGCAACAAACTGGCCTCGCCATCGCCGATTGTCGCGGTGCGGGTGTAGCGCTGCACTGTGCCAAGCCGCATCGCGACGAAGCCGCCGAGCACGGCAGGCTCCATCGGATGCAGCGCTTGATCGATGGTGGCGGCAAGCAGTTTCAGCCACGCGAGACTGAAAGCGGCGGCATCATCGCTCGACAAAAGGTCGCGCCACGCCTGCGGTTCCGCAAACGCGCGCTGTGCGCGCGTCGCCGATCCCGGCAATGCCGCGTTCATCCTCTGCTCTCCGGCCTCGGTAATGATTTAGGCGAGTTGGCCGTAAGCCGCTTCGTATTCGTTGATGCTTTTGGCAAGCATCGTCGCAAGGCGCTTGGCGGTGTGCGGGTTGAGCAAAATACGTTCGCTGAGCTCGACCGTAACCTCGTCGGTGACATTCATCCAAGCCTGGCTGGTCCCGAACAGCACCATGATCTCCTCCCGCGTGGAGGCTACATTGCAGACATTGGCATAGGTGGTGCGCATTTTGGCGTCATCCCACCGCACTTTAGGCTGGGGCGCCGCGCCGGGTTTGGCAGCCATACGATCGTCGCTCATGAGTCTATGTTCCTGTTTCGGTGTGGGGGAAGGGGGATGTCTGCTAGGCGGCAATGGTCAGTTGGCCCTGACCAGAGATCGGTGTTGTCAAATTCATCACCAACTCAGGGGCATGACGATTATCCAGGATCAGCACAGCGCCGCTGCTGTTCGGCTTGTCGGCCACCCAATAACTCGCGGCAGTGTTGATGATAAAGGTGACACCACCGGGCTTCGGCGGCGTATTGGCCGGCAAGGCGGCCGCGGCGCCGGCTTGATGGGCCTGGGCAGCCACGGCCAAGGCCTGCAGGCTTTTGCCCGATGCCAGCGTTTGATTGCCGGCCACCAGCAGCATCGAGCCCGTATGCGCGAACAGCACATCGAGCGTGCCGCGGGTTTTGATGACGTTGTCGCCCGCGCCGCCGAACACCACGCTGACGCCAGTGCCTACGGTGATGATATCCTTGCTACCAAGCGTGTTTTCCACCGTCTTCGCAGCCACGACCCCCACTCCGGCGATTGCGCTGCGGGTGACGGCACCGGAGTCGCCAAACACCATGTTGCTGCCGTTACCCGCTGTTATGGTGCTGACACCGGCGCCGCCCATGATCACGTTATGGCCGTTGCCCGCCGTGATGGTCGTGTCATTGGTGCTCGGGGTGCCGCCAATGATCGTCGCTGGGGTACCCGTGTTGCTTTCCGCGCCAAATTTCGGCGCGGTGCGGCTGATGACGTCGGGATTGTTCCCCGACGCCAACTGCGACGCCGTCAGGAAGGGACGCAGCGCGACATTGACAGTGCCGAGATGGCCCAGCACCACATGCGAGCCATTGCCAACCGTGATGACATCCCGGCCCGCGCCTCCGAAAATCGTATTGCTCCCCGTCGCCGAGGACAGCGTCCCTGCGGTGATGACGTCATCACCGCCCTTGGTCTCCTCGACGGTTTGCGCAATCAACACATTGCCGGACGTTTTATCGCGGGTGACGGCACCGGCCGCGCCGAAGATGACATTGCTGCCCGTGCCGGCAATGATGGTGTTGTTGCCGCCACCGCCGATGATGACGTTATTCCCGTTGCCCGCCGTAATGGTATCCGCCCCTGAGGCAATCCCGGCCGCGGTGATCGCGCTGGCAATCGCGCTGCTCGCGGCCGTATTCGAATTGGTCACCGCGTCGCCCAACACCGGAATCACACGGCCCCAGATATCCGGGTAATTGCCCGCCGCTCGCGTGGACGGGGCAATCGTTTGCGCCCAGATGTCGACCGCACCGAGATGCCCCAGGACGACATTCTTGCCGTTGCCCACCGTTATGGTGTTGGCGCCGATGCCACCCATGATCGTGTTGGCCCCGCTGCCGGCGGTGATGCTGTTCGCACCGCCAAACGCTTCTTCAACCGTATTGGCATAGATGAGATTTTGGCTCACCGCATGCCGGGAGACAGCACCCGAGGCCCCGAAAACCAGATTATTGCCGGTGCCCACCGTGATGCTGTTGTTGCCATAGCCTCCGATGATGACGTTGTTTCCGTTGCCTGCAACGATCTTGTCGATCCCAGTCGTGGGCGCACTGTAGAGCCCTGCAAAGGAGAGCGTTGATCCCGGCGTCATGTCGCCGATCTCGGCAACCGCGCGGCCCCAGACATCCGGTTTCGTCCCGGTATTGCGGTCTGCATCGGAAACAGATTGTTGCCTCAGATCCATCGCGCCCAGATGGCCCAGCACCACGTTGGCGCCGTTGCCAACCGTAATCGTATTGGCACCAATGCCGCCAAACACGATGTCCGCCGCGCTCCCGGTCGTGCCGGCGTTGATGACGTTGTTGCCCCCGTAAGTCTCCTCCACTGTCGTGGCGGTCGAGAACAGGTGGTTGACGGTCAAGAATGCGTAGTTCGGATCGCGGGTGATTTGCCCCGCGGCGCCGAAGATCACATCGGTCCCAGCGCCGGTGGTGATCGTATTCGGGCCCGAACCGCCCATGACGATATTATTCCCCGAACCGGCCGCGATCGTCGCACCGTTCAGCGCCCCGGCGGGCAATACCCCAAGACCGGCAGTGGTCGGCCCAACGACGGCGCTGAGTTCAGGCACATAGCGCGCGAAAACCGTGAGAGGGTCCACCGCCCCGAGATGCCCGAGGATGATATTTGCACCATTCCCCGCCGTGATCTTGGCCGCGCCAAACCCACCGAAAATAATGTTCTTCCCGTCGCCTGCAGAAATCGAGGCGGTACCCGATTGCGATTCCTCGACCGTCTGGGCGTAGACCAGCGCGTCCGCATTATTGCCGTCCCGGCTGACCGAACCAGCAGCGCCGAAGATGATATTATCGCCCGCGCCGGCGGTGATGGAGTTGTTGCCGCCACCTGCGATGATGATGTTGCTGCCGTTGCCAGCAGAAATTGTATCGGCCAACGCCGTGGCGGTCCCCGGCATCGTGACATGGGCATTGGCCACCGCATCACCAATGGTGGGAACGACACTGCCCCAGACATCCGGCACAGTGCCGGCCAACCGCGTGCTGCTCAGTTGGCTATGGGCGTAGCCGTTGATGCCGCCGAGGTGGCCGATAACAACATTCTTCCCGCCACCGACTTGAATGACGTTCCTACCGATCCCGCCCATGATCGTGTCGGCGCCGCTGCCAGCAGTGCCGGCTTTGATGATGTTGTTACCGCCATAGTCTTCCTCGACGGTATTGGCATAAACCACGACGCCAGTGCCGGCATGGCGCGAGACCGCGCCGGAGGCACCGAAAATCAAATTATCGCCGCTGCCGGCGTTGATGCTGTTGTCGCCGTAGCCGCCGATGATGATGTTGTTTCCGTTGCCGGCATTGATCGTGTCTGACCCGGTCGCCGGCGCGCTGTACAGCCCCGTCGTCACCGCATTCCTGTCATCGCCGACTTCGGCAATCGCCCGGCCCCAAACATCCGGCGCCGATCCATTACTCCGCACCGCATCAGACAACGCCTGCTTGCTGATGTTCACGGCGCCGAGATGGCCAAGCACGATATTCGCACCATTGCCAACCGTAATCGTGTTGGCGCCGATGCCTCCAAAAACGATATTGCCGGCACTGCCGGTTGTGCCCGTGTTGATGATGTTGTTCCCGCCTTGGGTTTCATCAATCGTCTGGGCATAAAGCAGCGCGTTGTTGTTTGAACCATCGCGGGTCACCGCACCGCCCGCTCCAAACACAACATCCGTGCCGGAACCGGTGGTGATGCGGTTGTTCCCCGCGCCACCGATGACAATGTTATCACCATTGCCCAAATCAACCTTGACGCCCGTGCTGCTCAAAGCTGTGCCGTCCAGGGCACGGTAATAGCCGATAATATCGGGTGCAGACCCATCCACGCTCGGCGCCGCCAGACGATCAGCATAGACCGAGCCGATATGGCCGATCACCACGTTGTCTCCGTTGCCGCCCTGGATCGTGCTGTTACCCGCACCACCGAAGATGATATTGTCGCCATTGCCCACTGTGATGGTGTTCGCGCCGCCCACCATTTGCTGAGCGGTTCCGGTCTGCGCCACATGCAGCAGATAGCCGCCCGCCACCTGCAAATCAGCCCGAACATACCCGTTGGCGCCGAAGATGATTTCCTGCTGAGCGCTGACATCGTAGGTCGTGATGATATTATTGCCTCCGCCTCCCATGATGATGGCGGAGTTATCGGTGGTAATGACCGTGTTGCCCTTGCCTGCGGCAGCGCCATCCACGCCCGTGATCGTCAAGGTGTCGATCGCATACATCGAAGCCGATGGCGACGCGGCGATGCTGCCGAAATTCCCAACAAAAATATCGATCCCAGCGCCCACATAATGGGTGGACACACTGTCATAGGTGCCGCCATGGATCACAGTGTTGCCGCCGCCGCCCAGGACAATGTCATTGCCGCTGCCGGCTATGACCGTCGCAGCGCCACTGCCGGCCGCTTCATTGCTCGTATGCATCGACACCAAATTGGCGGCCGCCCCGATCGCCTGGTCGCGGACGATCACGCCCTCATGCGCAATGATGAGGGCATTGCCGGTGCCGCCATTGATCCGGTTCGCGCCCGGTCCGGCAACGACCGCACTGCTCCCCAGCCCAAGGGTGATCACGTCCGCGCCGCCGATCCCGTTGGTTCCGGTGACGGTGTACTCCCCCGCTGTGCCGCCCTGCGCGCCATCGACCGTGCCGAGGTTGCCGACAATCACGTCATTGCCGTCACCGGCATTGATCACATTGCTGCCCGCGCCGCCGAGGATGATATTGTCTCCCGCCCCGCCGGTGATGGTATTGCCGCCGCCCACTGTGGACGACGCGGTGGCGCGAACAATCCCGCCGGCGCCATCCAGCGTCACACTGCCCGTCGCGCCAAAAATCACCGAGTTGCCGTTCCCGGCCGTTATGGTGTTGCTGCCACTGCCCCCGAAAATAATGTCGGACCCATTGCCGCCATAAATCGTGTTGTGCTGCGAGGTCGAACCCGTATCGTTGTCCACGATGCCCGTAGAGCTGATCGACGACGTCGCTGTCGCCCGCCGCGTATTTGCCGGACCAAAAGTCGAACCACCGGGGCCGTTGCCGAAAATCACATTATTGCCGCTGCCATTGGCCACCGAAATCACATTGTTGCCGAGGCCGCCCCAAACAGTGTTGTTTCCATTGCCCACCGTAATGGTCTCGTTGCCTGCGCCGCCAATAATCTGATTGTCGCCGTCGCCCACAATGATGACGTCATCGCTGCCGCCGCCAACAATCGTGTTGTTGCCCGACCCTGCCAGGATGGTCATAGTACCACCGCCGCCATAGATCGTGTTGTTGCCATTGCCTACAGTGATGGTGGTCGCGCTCGCCGCGCCATAGATCACGTTGTTGCCATCAACCAAGGTGATCACCGGGTCCACCGATATCGCACGTAAATCAATGACGTTATTGCCACTCCCGCCGGTGAACGTCGCGCATTGCTGGACTGATCCCGCGAACACGACCGAGTTGTTCCCCTCGCCGAGATCAGCCGTCACCTTCGTAACACCGGTATAGGTGTGCGACGGCCCGCCCTCCCCTGCGACAATCATTCCCGAAGCGCCATTGCCCGTAATCGTGAAGGCTTGGTCGGGATCGTACATATGACCGCCCGCGGCCTGATGATCGGCGTTCACGCCGATATTCAACGACGCCGTGCCGCCACTGACCTGGGCCCAATGCGGCGTCGCATGCGTTGCAGCATAGCTGTAGGAGAAACTCAGCAACGTCACATCAAGTATGGTGAACTGGGCCTGATAAAGTGTGATCCTCTTGAAAAGAAGATCAACGCCGACCCACACCCAGGCATAAATCCGCAGTTTCAGATCACCCGATATGTCAAAAAGCTGCAGCGGATTGGTGGCCAACTCGTCGAGCAGAACCGAGGCGTGGATTTTGCCGGTACCGCTGGGGTCGTGGAGTTGGAAATTGATCGCAGCGGACAGCACACCACCGAGCCCGGCCTGCACCAGCATCAGATTGACGCCGGCTTGCAGCCCAAACTCCGCATGGAAGCTCAGTTGTGGCCCAATCGTGTTGTCAACATAGAAGCCATCAAAGATGTCGGCAACATTATGGGTGGCTTTGTAGCGAATGATCCCGGTCGTATCAAAGCCAAAGGCCAAATTGATCGATACCCCGACCGAAGCATGGAACTCCACGACGACCGGCACAGGGCCAATAAAGAAAAACGATTCTTTAGTGTAGGTATAGTTGAAATTGAAGGGCGGAAGCGTCACATGCACCAGGTCGATCGGACTGACCTTGCCCATCAGCATACCGACGATGGCCATCGGATCATGCAGGATCGGGAAATCGATCACCGACTTGCCGAGAGCATTCTTTGCATTCTGCAAGGCCGACATTTTCGTGCCGGCACTTTTAACCTTCGGGTCGCTGCTGTTCGCCAGCGCCGAATCAGCAGCGGAGGTCGCCGCCACATTGGTTTTGGCGGCTGCCGTATCCGCAGTTTTGATCGCCGTTTTCGACGCCAACGGATCAACCGTCGCCGCTGTCACCGAGACCGCCCCCTGCACCGGATGGCTGCCTCCCGTGCCCAGCGAGAACGTGCCGAAATGCACCTGGATCGGACCAACCGATGCCAACGCATTCAGCGTGCTGATCAAGCCGCTGATCTGATCCACCATCCGGATGAACTTCACCGCACTCTGCACGCCGGGTGAGCCGACATCCGCCGCCAAATCCAGGATCGAAATCGGCCCCATCACCTGGGAAACCCCGGGTATCGGCGCTGAGAGGAAATCCAGGATCGGCTTGAGCGGCTGCATGACCTGGTCGACATTGTGCAAAATCGGCTTCAGGAAACCAGTCAGGAAGGATCCAAGATCCAGAGTGACGTCGATAAACGTAACCGGCGTAATGACACCGCGGACAATAGTGTCCGGCAACGACCCGACCAACGCGACGCCATAGCTATAAGCAAAGACAATTTCGGTCGTAATCGTCGGCAAACTACTGTTGATAGCCCCAGCACCAATACCGGTGTTGATAGCGAAATCGACGTTCAGATTGGCACTGAGATAGACCCGAACAAGCTTCTGGCTCGCAAAGTCACTGAAGAACAGCCGCCCGGCATTGCTCTTGGTGCCACCGGGATCGATATCAACAACAATATCGCCCGTGATGCTGGTCCCGGTCAGGGTCGTGCCGGTCCCCGTGATCGCGGCAAGCTGCGCTCCATTCGTCGCGGTGGCAGTCAGGAAACCGAGATTGAGCGAAACAGCGAAATTGTTCGCCAAAGAGACCGCGATGCTCAAATCCAATGCATGGGTCGTGGCAAAGTTGAACGTAACGGGCGGCAGCAAGGCGTCATTGGAGGTGAAACTCGTCAGCCCCGTGGCAACCCCCATGTCGTAGACGAAAAACCCATGCGTCGTGTCCAACCCGAAGCCGATCGTGGCATTCAAATTGACGACGATATGCGCCACGCCATTGCCAATGTTCAGACCAAGTCCCGGGATACCGAGGTCACTGGTCAGATTGACGTCCAAATCAATCAGATTATCCGTAAAACTCCAAACAAACGCGACTTCAGTCAAAGTATTATCAATATAAGAATAAACATGACCGGGCAGGTGCAACAGAGTCAGGACTTGGTTCAACCCTGCCGTGACAATATTTTGCGTCGAAGCGTCAACACCCGGATGGGTGGACTTAAAACTGTTCAACAAAGACTGTAGATTGCCAACCACATTGCTCTTCAACGTCGAGAAGAAACTGCCAACCCCCCGCAAAGCGGTCCCGACCAACGGAATATTGAGGTTCTCGATCGAGGTCATGAACGGACCGTTCGAGAGCGAGGAAAGCACGGAATCGAGCCCGTTGATCACCGCCTGCGGGTTATTCAGGATCGAAGCCAGCGAAATATTGCTCAAGCTCGGATAGGTGCTGTGAACGCTGCGGGCCGGGAGCGCCAGGGCGGCCGAGGTCGTATTGAAGATATTCCCGGCTTGGATACTGAACGCCCCGACATTCAGCCCCTCCACCGTCATCGGCAGATTCATGCTCATGGCCGCATCGAAGGTCGTGCTGATCAAGTCGGAAATACCGCGGCCAGCGGTCGGATTGCTCAATTGCAGTTTTGCAAGATTGCCAAACGTCAATTTCCCGTCGCCCGGGGTTGCGCCGCCAAATCCGTCATTCAAACCGATTTGGAACCGCGCCGGTGCTGTCCCCGGTTCACCAACCGCAAAGCCCACGGCGCCCGCCGCCACTTTGCCGATATCCTGGCCAAAAGCGGCGCTGCCATTGGTGATTGACGCGCTCAGCGGGCCAAGGCCGGCGGTGAAGCTCAAACCCGTCGCAGCCACGCCCAGCGTGGCGGTCACGCCGGTAAGCAGATTGCCGCTCCCATCGGCCCCGGTTTGAAGAAAAAACCGATTTCCAAACGCGCCGGGTTGCGTGAGTGTCGCTGTCAAGCTGCGCGGCGCGGTCCCGGTCGTGCTTGCATCATCCGAGCCCAGCCCCAGATCCTGTGCAACATGGCTGCCGTTGAGCGAGGTGACTTCCAACTTCGAAACCGGCGTAATATCC
>CANFKS010000017.1 GCA_947447625.1 Rhodospirillales bacterium
CGGTGATGGTCTTGCTGGTCTCGCCGGCAGCAAAGCTGACCGTGCCCGTGGGGAGTACCGCGCCGGTGAAATCCGCCGCGGTCGCCGCGCTGGCGCCAGACCCCGTCACCGCCCAGGTCGCCGTGCTCGCCTGGGCTGTGAAGCCCGAGCGCGTCACCGTGAAAGTGAACGCCGTGCTGCCGGTGTTACCCTCGGCCTTGCTCGCAGAGGCCGCCGCGATCGCCAGCGCGGCTTCGTCGTTCAGAATGGTCCCGCTTGCGGAGGCGGTGCTGATCACCGTCCCGGAGGATGCATTCGACAGCGTTACCGTGAAGCCCTCGTCTGACTCGACAGTTCTGTCGCCGGCGACATTGACGGTGATGGTCTTGCTGGTCTCGCCGGCAGCAAAGCTGACCGTGCCCGTGGGCAGTACCGCGCCGGTGAAATCCGACGCGGTCGCCGCGCTGGCGCCAGACCCCGTCACCCTCCAGGTCGCCGTGCTCGCCTGGGTCGTGGCGCCCGAGCGCGTCACCGTGAAGGTGAACGCCGTGCTGCCGGTGTTACCCTCGGCCTTGCTCGCAGAGGTCGCCGCAATCGACAGCGCGGCATCGTCGTTCAGAATGGTCCCGCTCGCCGAGGCGGTGCTGATCACCGTCCCTTCCGAGGCATTCGACAGCGTCACCGCGAAGTCCTCATCGGACTCGACTGCGGTGTCGCCGGCGACATTCACGGTGATGGTCTTGCTGGTCTCGCCGGCAGCAAAGCTGACCGTGCCCGTGGGGAGTACCGCGCCGGTGAAATCCATTGCAGTCGCCGCGCTGGCGCCAGACACCGTCACCGCCCAGGTCGCCGTGCTCGCCTGTGCGGTGTTGCCGCCACGTGTCACTGTGAAAGTGAATGCCGCGCTGCCGCTCTGGCCTTCAGCCTTGCGAGCCGACGTTGCGGCAATCGACAACGACGCAGTTGCCATCAGGATGCACTCGGGAGACTGGCGACAGCCTGGGCTTGCGCCAAGCTTGCGCTGCCCGCGCTTACAGCCGCAGAAACCGCAATCACAATGCTCGTCTCAAGCATGATAGTGACCCCCTTAGCCGCCGCATTGATGCTTTGAGCATTCACGATGGTGCACTTAACATGCCAAACATTGGACAAAAATCAACGACAAATAATGTTATAAATCTCTAAAAATTCTATTAAAATACTTTAAAAATACATTTAAGCGCCTGGAATTTATCTGGCGCTACAAACATGCGCGCGGATCCGATATCATTGAAGCCAGGCGCGGGGGGCTTCGACATTAACGGCCTCTGACCAAAATATCCGCGCTGCCACGGGAAGATATTTCCAATACTCTCCAATTCTTGGCTTCAAATTTTCTCTATGCTTTGCATCATTGATCGAATATATCGTGGGCGATGAAAAATATTATCAGGCTCTAATCCTTAATAATAAGCATCTAACACGTTTTATTTAAACGATTTATCTCCGTTGATATTGAGTCTATTTTATTCTACGCTACTGCAAAACCCGGTAAGCAGCAGCGCAGGACGACAACCGAATAGTCCGGGGGGCAGAGCACTTCGGACACGGCGCGGTGCCGTCGATGAATGGGCTGACATTTGCTGTCACAGTTGGTTTCATCATAGGTTCATCGTATTCGATCGATATTTCTGCAAAGATCAAACAATGGAAACCAGCCAGGCCGCAACCATGCTCGCAGCGTTGGCACAGGAGACACGGCTTGAGCTGTTGCGTTTGCTGTTCGTCAACGGGGCAACCGGACTGCCGGCCGGCGAGATCGCCAGCCAGCTCGGCGTGCCGCCTTCCACCCTGTCGTTCCATCTCACGGCGATGGAGCGCGAAGGCCTGCTGGTGGCGACCCGTCACGGGCGACGGATTGTCTACGCGGTACGGCTGATCGGCATGCGCGATCTGCTGGGGTTCCTGACTGAAACATGCTGTGCCGGCCAGCCGGGTCTGTGCGGTGATATTGCCCGTTTTCTGCCGCTGATCAGCGAGGAGCCATCGATGACCCCATCCTTCAACGTCCTGTTCCTGTGCACCGCCAATTCCGCGCGCTCGATCATGGCAGAGGCCATTCTCAACAGCATTGGCGCCGGGCGGTTTCGCGCCTGGTCTGCCGGATCGGCACCGGCAGCCGCGCCACGGCCGAAGGTGATGGAGCAGCTCGCAGCACTCGGGCATGACACGTCCGCTTTGCACAGCAAATCATGGGAGGCGTTCACGCATGCGGAGGCGCCGCGAATGGATTTCGTCATTGCCCTGTGCGACATGCTGGACGGCCAGACCTGCCCCGATTTCGGCGACCGGGCCGTCACCGGCGCATGGCCGCTGCCGGACCCGATGAAGTTCAGCGGGAGCGCCGTTGAGCAAGCCGTGCTGCTCAACGAGCTCTATGCTGCGCTCGATCGACGCATTCGGATGTTTATCAGCTTGCCCTTTGCCTCGTTGGATCGGATCGCGGTGGGCCGACGGCTCGATGACATCGGCGGTCGGGTGACAGCATGACCCTGCGTGTCGGCATCAGCGGCATGGGCCGCATCGGGCGCCTGGCTCTGCGCGCAGCCCTTGGCGCTGCGGAGCGCCAGCCCGAAGATCCGCGCCGGAATAACCGGCTGGACGTTGTCCATCTCAATGAGATCAAGGGCGGCGCTGCAACCTGCGCCCACCTCCTCGAATTCGATAGCGTGCAGGGTCGCTGGCGCGGTCCGGCCTTTGCTGCCGAGAGCGAGAGCGAGGGGGAGGGCGCGATCCATATCGGCGGCCGGCGGCTCGGCTTCTCCGCCCACGCAACCCCTGGCGCCGTTCCATGGGGCGATTATGGCGTCGATGTGGTGCTCGACTGCACCGGAAAATTCCTCACCCCCGACATGTTGCAAGGCCATCTCGACCGGGGCGCAAAGCGGGTGATCGTGGCGGCGCCGGTGAAGTTCGACAGCGTGCTCAACGTCGTCGTCGGGGTGAATCACACCCTGTACGACCCGGCGCGCCATCCCATCGTCACCGCCGCTTCCTGCACCACCAATTGCCTCGCTCCAGTGGTCAAGGTGGTGCACGAGGCGATCGGCATCCGGCATGGCCAGATCACGACGATCCATGATCCAACCAACACCAATATGGTTACCGATGCACCGCACCGCGATCTGCGCCGCGCCCGCAGCGCTATGCTCTCCTTGCAGCCGACCACGACAGGCAGCGCCACTGCGATCGCGCTGATCTATCCCGAGTTGAAAGGCAAGCTCGACGGACATGCCGTGCGCGCGCCGGTCCTTAACGCCAGCCTCACCGACTGCGTCTTCGAATTGAAGCGCGAAACCACAGCCGAGGCGGTCAACGCCCTGTTCCGCGCTGCATCGGAGGGGCCGCTCGCCGGTATTCTCGGATACGAAACACGCCCTCTGGTGTCGGCCGACTATGCGCGAGACACCCGCAGCAGCATCGTCGATGCACCCTCGACCCTGGTCACCGACGGCACTCTGCTGAAGGTCTATGCGTGGTACGACAACGAGATGGGCTATGCCTGCCGCATGATCGATCTGGCCTGCCATATGGCGGCGGTGGGGGTCTGAGATGAGCAGCCCCAACCAGGCAGCGCGCAACTACAGCATTGTCACGACAGCCTATTTTCTATTCACCTTGACCGACGGCGCCATTCGCATGCTGGTGCTGCTCCACTTCTACCGGCTTGGCTACACGCCCTTCACTCTGGCCAGCCTGTTCTTGCTTTATGAAACCGCCGGGATTTTCACCAACGCCATCGGGGGTTGGCTTGCGGTGCGTTTCGGGATTCCGCGCATGCTGGCCTGTGGCCTCGGGTTGCAGACAGCGGGGCTGCTGATGCTTTCCGCGCTCGATCCGAACTGGAGCGCGGCCGCCTCAGTGGTGTGGGTCGTCGCAGCGCAGGGGCTCGCCGGCATTGCCAAGGACCTCACGAAAACCGCATCTAAAAGTGCGATCAAAGCGACTGCGCAGGAAGGCAACGCCCAGCTGTTCCGGTGGGTTGCCTGGTTCACCGGATCAAAGAACGCAACGAAGGGCGTAGGCTTCTTCGCTGGTGGTGCGCTGTTGCAAGGGGTCGGATTCGCGCCGGCGTTGTGGCTGATGGCGGGGATGCTGGCACTGGTGTTCCTCATGGTCTGGACCGCCCTGCCCCGTGCGCTCGGCAAGGCGAAGGCGTCGCGGTCGATGCGCGAGTTGTTCGCTAAGTCACCGGCCGTGAACCTCATGGCCGCGGCCCGTATCTTCCTCTTCGGCGCCCGCGATGTTTGGTTCGTGGTCGGCCTGCCCGTGTTCCTCTACGCCAATGGCTGGACGTTCATGCAGGTTGCGGGCTTTCTGGCCGTCTGGACCATTGGCTATGGCGCTGTGCAGGCCGCGGCGCCGGCGTTGGTCAGCCGCAGTCTGGACGGATTGAGCAGCGAAGTGCCGGCGGCGCGGCTGTGGGGCGCGGCGCTGGCCATGATCCCGCTCGCCCTGGCGCTGGTCATCGGTGGCCTCGACCTGCCCCGGCCAGACCTGATCCTGGTTGTGGGCCTGTGCCTGTTCGGGGCCGTCTTTGCGGTCATCTCCTCGCTGCATTCCTATCTGATCATGGCCTATGCCGGATCGGAGAAGGCAGCGGAGGATGTTGGTTTTTACTATGCTGCCAACGCGGCCGGGCGCTTGCTCGGCATTGTGCTGTCGGGCCTGCTCGCCTCGGCCGGCGGGATCGTTGCCTGCCTTTGGGGATCGGCGGCGATGCTGGCACTGTGCTGGGGCTTCACCTCCCTCCTCCCCGCCAAACCCTCAGACAGACCGGAGCGTGCTGCGTGAACATCTTCGAACGTTTTCTGACCCTTTGGGTCGCGCTGTGCATGGCCGGCGGAATTGCTCTCGGCGCCTTCCTGCCCGCACCCTTCCAAACCCTGGGCAGGGCGACGGTCGCGCAGATCAACATTCCCATCGCCGTCCTGGTCTGGCTGATGATCGTGCCGATGCTGATGCGCATCGACCCGGCCGCGCTGCGTCAGGTTGGCCGCCACTGGCGTGGGATCGCGGTGACGCTGGGGATCAACTGGCTGGTGAAGCCGTTTTCGATGGCACTCCTGGCCTGGGTCTTCATCGGTTGGCTCTTCCGCCCTCTGCTGCCCGCAGTGCAGATCGAGAGCTACATCGCGGGCCTTATCCTGCTGGCTGCCGCGCCATGCACGGCCATGGTGTTCGTCTGGTCGAACTTGGTGGATGGCGATGCCGAGTTTACCTTGTCGCAGGTGGCGCTGAACGATGCCATCATGCTGGTGGCCTTTGCCCCCCTGGTCGGTCTGCTGCTTGGAATATCCGCCATTGCTGTGCCGTGGGACACGCTGGCCTTGTCCGTGGTGCTGTTCATCCTGGTGCCATTGGTGATCGCGCAGGCCTGGCGCAGCCAGATCCTCAGGTCATCAGGTCCGGCCGCACTTGACCGGATGCGGGCACGGCTCGGCCCGGTTTCGATCGGTGCGCTGCTTGCCACCCTGGTGCTGCTCTTCGCGCTGCAGGGCCGGCAGATCATAGCCCAGCCGATGGTGATCGTGCTCCTGGCGGTGCCGATCCTGATCCAGGTCTATTGCAACGCGGGCCTTGCCTTGCTGCTCAACCGGCGCTGCGGCGAGAGTTTTGCCGTGGCGGCCCCATCCGCCCTGATCGGCGCCAGCAACTTCTTCGAACTTGCCGTGGCGACGGCTATAGCCTTGTTCGGGTTTGAGAGTGGCGCCGCCCTGGCCACGGTGGTTGGTGTGTTGGTCGAGGTGCCTGTGATGCTGTCGGTCGTCGCGATCGCTCGCGGACTGCGAGCCGGATGGCCGACGCGGAGGCCATAGCGCTCGAAGATGGTGCGGAGCGAACTTCGCGCACCGCCTCAGCCGATTTTTCCCAACACATTCTCTCCCGGGCCAGCACCCGCGCTCAGCCCATCCTGGAAGGCGAACCTGCTGCGCCGGGCCCTGATACCGAAACCCTGTGATCGCTGCTCTTCCGCGATCACAGGGTTTCGGTATGCGCGCCGGGTTGGTGGGCGGCGGCGCGCGGAAAAAAAGACTCATACCAAGGGTCGCGCTTTGCGAGCCTTGGTAGGAGCACGAAGTCGGGGTTAGATTTCGAATTCTTCCATGCGTTCAACGGCAGAGCGAAGGGCATCGGACCATGATTTGGAGAGGCGGCGGAAGTATTCGTTGTCTTTGTCGAGGCGGTGGAACTGGGTGGCTTCGAGGGTGTTGCGTTCGTAGACCAGCAGGTCGATCGGCATTCCGACGGAGAGATTGGAGCGCATGGTGGAGTCGAAGGAGAGGAGGATGAGTTTGGCGGCTTCGCCAAGGCTCAATTCGGCGTGGGTCACGCGGTCGAGGATGGGTTTGCCGTATTTGTGTTCGCCGATTTGTAGATAGGGGGTGTCAATCGTTGATTCGATGAAGTTGCCTTCGGCATAGATCTGGAAGAGGCGTGGCGGTTCGTTGCCGATCTGCCCGCCCAGAATAAACGAGGCAGCGAATCCCGCGCTCGCTTCGAGGGAGGGGCCGTCGACCGCGCGGATTTCGCGGACCGCGGCGCCGACGAGGCGGGCGGCGCGGTACATCGAGGCGACGTTCATCAGGTTGGGGGTGCCGGGGTCGTCTTCTTCGATGGCTTCGTCGAGCAGGCTGACGACGGATTGGGTGACGGCGAGGTTGCCGGCGGTGAGCAGGACGAGCACGCGCTCGCCTGGGCGGTTCCAGTGATGGAGTTTGCGGAACTGGGAGATGTTGTCGAGGCCAGCGTTGGTCCTCGTGTCGGCGGCGAACACCATCCCGCTTTCGAGATTGAGCGCCACGGCGTAGGTCATCGTCTTGCAGTCTCCTCGTAGAGCGTGATGATCGGAGGTGGCACTACCGGCGGTCGGACGCAAGCGATCGCCCAAAGAGCGAGACGATAGAGGCCACGTCTGCCAGTCGCTTTCATCGTCTGGCCCGGTGTTATTGCTGCGCGCTCTGCGCGTGCACCCGCACTTCGACCTCGAGGCGTTCCTGCCCGCCGCCGCGGCGGGAGCCGCGGATCGGGGCCGCGTAGGAGGCGTCGAGGGCGGCTGCGAGGCGGACGTAGCGCTCGGTCGGACAGACGGTGTTCGCGACGTCGAAGCCAACCCAGCCAAGACCGTCGATCCAGGCTTCGGCCCAGGCGTGATGGGCATCTTCATCGGCGACGTCGGTCAGCAGATATCCGGTGACGTAGCGGGCGGGGATCGCGGCTGCGCGGCAGGCGGAGATGAAGATGTGGGCATGATCCTGGCAGACGCCGTGCCCGGCGGCGAGGGCTTCCTCGGCCTTGGTGAGGGAGTCGGTGACGCCGGTTTCGTACTCGACCTTGCTTCGGATGCGGGCCATCAGGTCGTGCAGCCAGGCGAGGGTTCCTGTACCGCAAATGGGACGGGCAAGGGCGACAATGCCGGGGCCGGGCTGGGTGAGGTCGGTGCGGCGGAGAAACACCCGAAGGGGCACGTGATCGGTCAGGCCTTTGACGACTCCGGCGCGGTCTGAGATTTCGACGGTGCCGCGGGCGATGATGTCGACGTCCTGGTGCGGGCCTTCGACGGTCATGAGGTGGACGATATTGCCGAAACCGTCAGTGGTAGGGGTGATGGAGCCTTCGGGGACGCAGGTGAGCGACCAGTCCAGCACTTTCTGTCCCTCGAAGGCACTGGGCGTCAGGCGGAGGCTTTGCACGGAGTAGTTGGCGATTTCGCTGTAGCGATAGCGCGTGATGTGTTCGATCGCGATGCGCATGGGGGTTATCCGTTGAAGTGGTATTCGGTCGCGATTTCGTTTGCGAGCCGGTTGTTGCCGACGATGACGTTTTGCAGGAAGTCATGCAGGCCGGATTGCAGAATGCGGGTCATGTTGCTGACCGTGAGGTGACCCAAGGTGTCCTCGGCCATGGTGAGGCAGGGGGGGGTGGTATCATACGCGCAGGCGAGGCCTTGCAGGGCGAGCACGATTTCGCCGTAGCTGGAGCGCAGCGAGCGCGGCATCTGCGGATTGAGCATCAGGAAATCGGCGATGTGCCAGGGTTTGAAGGCATCGCGGTAGACCCAGCGGAAACTGCGATGGGCCGAGACCGAGCGCAGGATGGCGGCCCATTGGGCGCTGTCGACGCCGCCGCCGACGAGTTCGTTTTCGGGCAGCAGGATGTAGTATTTGACGTCGAGGATGCGGGCCGTGTTGTCGACGCGTTCGAGGAAGGTGCCGAGTTGGGTAAACCAGAAGGTGTCGTTTCGCAGGATGGTGTTGAGCAGCGCGCCGCGGAAGAGAGCCGAGCGGTCCCTGATCCAGTCGAACAGGTCGGGTAGGGCGGTTGCGTTGATGGCGGCGGCGGCGCGGGCGGGGAATTCCATCCAGGCGCTGTTGAGAGCTTCCCACATGTCGCGCGTGACCGCGGTGCGCTGGGCACGGGCATTGCGGCGCGCGGTGGCGAGGCAGGAGAGGACCGAGGAGGGGTTGTCGCGGTCGAGCAGCATGTAGTCGACCACGGTTCGTGTATCGATCACGCTGTGGCGCGCGAGGTAGCCGGCTTCGCTGCCGGCGCTGCGCAGGGTAGAGCGCCATTCGGCGCTGCCGCCTTCGTGGGGCAGCAGGGTCAGCCGGTGGCCGACTTCGAGGAGGCGAGCGATATTCTCGGCCCGCTCCATGTAGCGGGCCATCCAGAACAGGTCATTGGCGGTGCGTCCGAGCATGTTCGTTGCCTACTCTTCCAACACCCATGTGTCTTTGGTTCCGCCGCCCTGGCTTGAGTTCACGACGAGCGAGCCCTTGGTGAGGGCAACCCGCGTGAGGCCGCCCGGGGTAAGGCGCATGCGATCGCCGAGGAGGACGAAGGGGCGGAGATCGACATGGCGGGGCGAGAGGCCTTCGTCGGTCAGCACCGGGCAGGTGGAGAGCGCCAAGGTGGGCTGGGCGATGTAGCGGCCGGGGTCGGCTTTGACCTTGGCTTGGAACAATTCGACCTGGGCCTTGGTGGAGGTGGGGCCGACGAGCATGCCATACCCGCCGGAGCCGTGGACTTCCTTGACGACGAGGTCGGCCATGTTTTCAAGCACGTAGGCCAGATCGTCCGCACGGCGGCAGTTGTAGGTGTGGACATTCTGCAGGATGGGCGGGCGGCCGGTGTAGAATTCGATGATTTCGGGAACATAGCTGTAGATCGACTTGTCGTCGGCGATGCCGGCGCCGGGGGCGTTGACGATGGTAACGCGGCCGGCACGATAGAGGTCGAACAGGCCCGGGACGCCAAGGACGGAGGTTGGGTTGAAGACCAGAGGATCGAGGAAATCGTCGTCGATGCGGCGGTAGACGACGTCAACCTGTTGCAGGCCCTGGGTGGTTTTCATCATCAGGCGGCCGCCGGTGACGACAAGGTCCTGCCCCTCGACGAGTTCGACGCCCATGCGGTCGGCGAGGAAGGAGTGTTCGAAATAAGCGGCGTTGTGCAGGCCGGGCGTGAGAACGACGATGGTGGGTTCCCGGTCGAGATTGGCGGGGGCGACGCTTTCAAGGGTGGCGCGGAGATCCTCGGGGTAGCGCTCGACGGGGGCAACGCGGTTGGTGCTGAAGAGATCGGGGCACATGTGCATCATCGTCTCGCGGTTCTCCAGCATGTACGAGACGCCTGACGGAGTGCGCGTGTTGTCCTCAAGGACGAAGAACTCGTTTTCGCCGGTGCGGACGATGTCGATACCCATGATGTGGGAGTAGATGCCGCGCGGGGGTTCCGCACCCATCATCTCAGGGATGAAGGCGGCATTTTGGATCACCAGATCGGTTGGCACGCGGCCGGCGCGCAAAATCTCCTGACGGTGATAGATATCATACATGAACGCATTCAACGCCCGCACCCGCTGTTCAATGCCGGCGGCCAGGCGGCGCCACTCCGGGGCGCCGATGATGCGGGGGATGATGTCAAACGGAATCAGACGCTCGCTCGCCTCCTCGGCGCCATAGACCGCAAACGTGATACCGGTCCGGCGGAACATCTGCTCGGCATGAGCGGACTTGCGCCGCAGTTCGGCACCAGGTTGGCCCTCGACCCAGGCATTCACCGCCCGATAAGGCTCACGCGGGCGCTTGCCCTTGCCGCCCCCACGCATCTCGTCAAACGCCACGATGCTCTTCACCCTGCACAATGCTGCACTGCGCCATGATAAACGCAAGCCGTGTGGCAGGGATAGGGGCGACGGATGATTCGGAGGGAGTGAGCAAGGCCTGGGCTGGGTTGGGGTTGTCGTCGTTCGAGCGGCGTGACGCGAGGGTAGATCGCGGCTGTCTCGATGAGGGCTCAGGCGGCTTAGAGCGGGGCGCCTTCGCCGATCAGAAGGCCTCACGCCGCGCCGGGTTTCAACAAGAAAGGGTCCAAAATCAGCTGAAATTCGCCTGATTCTTGGTTTTTGAGCGCACGATGTCATGTGCGTCTTGGCGATCATCGGCACGATGCCGAAGATGTCGAGGGCCTGGCCCGGGATCAACGGTCAGGAGGGACAACTGCCGGCGAAGTCCGGATGCTCTCGTAGACGAGGACGCGATAGCCATCGCGCTCATAGATCTCGTGCAGCACCATGCCGATACCGCCCAGGACCTGGCGGGACGCGATATTGGTTTCGCGTGCCACGGCAACGACCCGGCTCAGACCGGCGTGTTCGTGGGCGAAGCGAAGGGCCGCGCCAGCGGCTTCGCTGGCGTAGCCCCTGCCCTGCGCGGCCATGACAAAGGCGAAGCGCAGCGCGAGGCCGCGTCCGTCAGGCCGGCCGTGCAGGCCGACATAGCCGAGGAAGGCTTCGCTCCCGGCATCGCGTACAGCCCACATTCCAACGCCGTGGCGACCCCAGAAGCCGATGTCTTCGGCCAAGTCCTCGGCACATTCGACGGGTGATCGCACACCGCCGAGCATGACCGCGTAGACCCGCGGGTCGCCTTTCAATGCGATAAGATCAGGCAGATCTGCATAGGCGACCGGCCGCATGGTGAGGCGGCCGGTACGCAGGACCCAGAAGTGGTTCATCCGCCGGCCTGGACGCCTGCTACGGCGCCCCCCTGCCCTACCTCAGCCCTCCGCATCGACCCATACCTCGCAAACCCAGAACGGGATGCCTTCCGATAGGGGAATTCATCCCGCTCCAGGTTTTTGTTTGATCGCCTGATTCGGAGTTTTCGAAATTCCGCCAAAAATTGCCAGTCTCTAGAGCGGGATGCCTTCTGATAGGCGAAGGCATCCCGCTCTAACTCTTTGTTTGATCGCCTGATTCAGATTTTTGGTGATTCCACCAAAAATCATCAGGCTCTAGCGCGCGAGCGGGCGGTATTTGATGCGATGGGGTTCGGTCGCATCGGCTCCGAGGCGGCGGCGCTTGTCCTCCTCGTAGGCCTGGAAATTGCCTTCGAACCATTCCACATGGCTGTCACCCTCGAAGGCGAGGATGTGGGTGGCGAGGCGGTCGAGGAACCAGCGATCATGGCTGATCACCACCGCGCAGCCCGCAAAGTCCATCAGAGCTTCTTCGAGGGCGCGCAGCGTGTCGACGTCGAGATCATTGGTCGGTTCGTCGAGCAGCAGGACGTTGGATTCGCTCTTCAGCATCTTGGCGAGATGGACGCGGTTGCGCTCACCGCCAGAGAGGATGCCGACCTTCTTCTGCTGGTCGGAGCCCTTGAAGTTGAAGGCGCCGACATAGGCACGCGAAGCGACGGCGCGTTTGCCGAGGTAGATGATGTCGGTACCGCCGGAGATTTCCTCCCAGACGGATTTGGTCGGGTCGAGGCTATCGCGGCTTTGGTCGACGTATCCGAGCTTGACGGTCTCGCCGAGGCGGAGCGCCCCGGAATCCGGGCTTTCCTGGCCGGTGATCATACGGAAGAGCGTCGTCTTGCCGGCACCATTGGGGCCGATGACCCCGATGATTCCACCGGGCGGGAGTTTGAAGTTGAGCTTTTCAATCAGTTCGCGATCGCCGTAGCCCTTGGACAGGTCCTCAGCCTCGATGACGGTACCGCCGAGGCGCGGGCCAGGCGGAATGACGATTTCGGCCACGCCCATCTGCTGCTCCTGGGACTTCTGCAGCAGTTCCTCGTATTTCTGGATGCGGGCCTTCGATTTGGACTGCCGGGCGCGCGGGGTTGAGGCGATCCATTCCTTTTCCTCGGCGAGGGCGCGCATGCGGGAGGTCTCCTCCTTCTCTTCCTGCTTGAGGCGCTTGGACTTCTGGTCAAGCCAGGAGGAGTAGTTGCCTTCGAAGGGGAAGCCGCGGCCGCGTTCGAGTTCGAGGATCCAGTTGGTCACATTCTCGAGGAAGTAGCGGTCATGGGTGACGACCAGGACAGTCCCGGCGTAGGCGCGCAAGGTTTTTTCCAGCCAGGCGACGCTTTCGGCATCCAGATGGTTGGTCGGTTCGTCGAGCAGCAGCATGTCAGGCTTTTCAAGCAGCAGACGACACAGGGCGACACGGCGGCGTTCGCCACCAGAGAGCTTGCCAACCGGGCTATCGGCCGGCGGGCAGCGCAGGGCGTCGAGTGCGATATCAACGCGGCGGTCGAGTTCCCAGCCGTCCTCGGCGTCAATCTTCTCCTGGAGATCGGCCTGCTCGGCGAGCAGGGCGTTCATCTCCTCATCCTCCATCGGTTCGGCAAATTTGTTCGAGATCTCGTTGAAACGGTCGAGCGCAGCCTTGAGTTCGCCGAACGCAAGTTCAACGTTTTCGCCGACGGTTTTGTCTTCTTCGAGATGCGGCTCCTGCTGGAGGTAGCCGATTTTCACGCCCTCGGCAGCCCAGCACTCGCCGCCGTACTCGGTTTCGATGCCCGCCATGATCTTCAGCAACGTCGACTTGCCCGCGCCGTTCACGCCGAGGACGCCGATTTTCACGCCGGGCAGAAAGGAAAGGGTGATGCCCTTGAAGACCTCGCGGCCGCCGGGGAAGGCCTTGGTAAGGTCCTTCATGACATAGGTATACTGGTAGCTGGCCATGAATGGCTCCTGCGGTCAGGCGTTCTGCGGTTGCTGGTGTTCTAAGCGGCGCAGCGCCCTGAGGCAACGTGGTGTCGCGCAGGGGCGCTATCGCTTGGGCGGGCCGCCCATGTTGGCAAAGACCTGACGATCGCGGTTGTCGCGCATCAGCATGGCGAAGCCGTTGATGGTATCGAGGCCGAGGCCACGGGGAAGGCCCGTCTCCTCGTCGGGATGCACGTCACCATAGGCGGCGCCCGAGACTTTTTCCCACTTGCCCGCAGGCTTCTTGGCTTCGATGTGGACGACGGTGGCTTTTAGCACCATGCGCACGATCGCCTCCTTGGGAGCGGAGGGCTTGGTCAAACTGGGGTGGCCGGCGACGATCTGCCAGCCGTTCGACAGGGCCCAGGCGGTGAGTTCGGCTTTGTCCATGGCAGGTCTCGCTGGGCTGGCGCCCGCGGGCGCGGGGCGCCGAGGGGCGGGTCTGGGTTTATGGTCGCTGCCATCATAGAGCCTGATGACGTTTGGCGGAATCGCCAACAAAACTGAATCAGGCGATCAAACAAAGAGTTAGAGCGGGATGTCTTGGCCTATCAGAAGGCATCCCGCTCTGACGGCTGCATGACGCCGCGTGCGGACTACTTTGCCGGGCGGACGCCGGTTACCAGGGTCATCTCATCACCGCGCGCTTCGTAGGTCAGCCCGCGCTTGGTGGCCCACGTGTTGATGGTGAAATAGACCGGGATGACGCCCATGTCAGCCACCGCGATTTCGGAAGCCTGGGCGTAGAAGGCGTTGCGCTTGGTGTCATCGAGGGTGCGGAGCGCGTTGCCGAGTGCGGTGTCGAAAGCAGGGTTCGACCAGCGTCCGCGGTTGGAGGGGCCCATGCCGGTTTTGGGGTCGAAGGTCGCGAGCAAGGCGACCAATGGCGAGGACGGCTCGCCGTTGCCGACCCAGCCTGACAACATCACGCTGAATTCAAGCTTGCTGCCGCGACTGAACAGCATGGACGCCGGCATCGGCTGGACCTCGGCCTTGATGCCGATGCGCGCGAGCATCTGGCCGGTGGCTTGGGCGACTTGGGCGTCATTGGGAAAGCGGTCATTCGAGGAGGCCAGAATGATGGAGAAGCCTTCGCCCCAGCCGGCTTCACGCATCAGGCGACGGGCAAGTTCGACGTCGAACGGGAGGGGCGGCAGGTTCGGGTTGGCGCCGGCGACGTCAGGCGGCACATACTGGCCGGCGGGGTGGGCCTGGCCGCTCAGCAGGCGATCGACCAGGGCCGTGCGGTTGATGGCGAGGCTGATGGCGCGGCGGACCTTTGCGTCCTTGAGGGGGTTGCGGTCGAGCGGCTTGCCCGCATTATCGAACACACCGGGGGAGATGTCGCGCGCGCTGTCCATGTGGATGTAGATGATGCGGAAGGCGTCGCATTCGGCGAGCGTAAGGCCAGGGTTGGAGGCGATGCGGGCGCGATCAACGCCAGGGACGCCTTCGATCATGTCGGCGTCACCGGACAGGATCGCGGCAACGCGGGCGCCGTCATTGGCAACCGGGCGGATGGTGACGCGATCCCAGGGCTCGCTCCCGCCCCAGTAGATCGGGTTCTTGGCGAGGTCCAGGCGATCTCCCGGTGCCCACGAGACGAAGCGGTAAGGGCCCGTGCCGATGGTGGCGCGACCGGAGTTGAAATCGGCGGTGGTGGCGCCTTCGGCGGCGGCCTTGTTGAGGATACCGATATTGGCGAGGTCAACCAGCAGCGTGGGGGCCGGTGCCTTGGTGTGGATACGGATGGTGTGGGCATCAACCACTTCCGTGTGGTCGATCAGCTTGGTGTATTGCGAGAACGAGGAAGGGCTGTTCGGCACAGTGGGGGCGCGGGCCAGGGTGAAGGCAACATCCTGGGCGGTGAGCGGTTTGCCGTCGTGAAAGGTAACCCCGGGGCGGAGGGCGAATTCCCAGGTGGTGTCGCTGACAATCCGCCATGAGGCCGCCAGGCCGGGTAGAATGCGGCCGCGGGCGTCGGACAGTACAAGAGGATCAAAGATGTGGCGCATCACGGCGGCGTTGGGGACGTATACATGAAAGTGCGGATCGATCGAACTTGCGTCAGTACGGACCGCGACCTTCAGGTCAGCGGCCTGTGCCGAGACAGCCAAATTAGCGGAAAGCAAAGCACCGAAAACAGCGACGCAGCGCGCAAGGGCGGCAACGGTGGTCATCATTTCCTCCAGAGCCGCTTCTTCTGGCGGCCGGTGATCGCAGCCGGTAGACGGTCAGTCCGCGAAGACGGGACTTTCTGGCAGGCGGGCACCGCCGTCGACGACGATGGTTTCGCCCGTCACGTAGCTTGAATCGTCGCTGGCCAGAAAGAGCATGGGGCCGGCGATTTCCTCCGGACGGCCCAGGCGTTTGGCGGGGATATATTTGGCTATGTTTTCAACGCCGTAGCGCGCCTTCAGGCCTGTGAGAGCGGGGGTGTCGATATAGCCGGGCTCGATGCCGTTGACGGTTATGTTGTCGGCGGCGAGCTCAAGTGCCGCGGTGTGGATGAAGCCGGTGACCGCCGCCTTCGAGGTGGCGTAGGCCCCCGAGCCGGGCATCGAGACTTTCGGACCGGTGACGGAGGAGGTGATGATGATGCGCCCGCCGCCGAGCTTGCGCATGTGGGGGAGCGCGGCCTGGGTGAGGGTGAAACAGGCTTTGACGTTGAGGTTGAAGAGTGTGTCGAGCAGGGCCTCGTCCATCTCCTCAATCGTGCGGCGGCCGAAGGCTGCGGCATTGTGCACGACGATATCGAGACGCCCGCAGGTCGCGGCGACGTCGGCGACCATGGCACGGGCCGCGGTATGGTCAGCGAGATCGACGATACGCAGGATGGCCTTGCCGCCGGCGGCCTCGATCAAAGCGAGGGTCTCTTCGCCATGCGCCTGGGTTCGGGTGGCGATCGCCACTATGGCGCCCTCGGCGGCGAAGGCAAGCGCGGTGGCGCGGCCGATACCCGCGCCTGATCCGGTAACAATGGCAACTTTGCCGGCGAGACGATGACCCATGGACAGGCTTCCTCGAATGTTCAGGCGGTGACGTCGACGTTGATGGATGTCGGATCGAAGCCACGATTGGCGCGCAGGAGTTGCTGCGAGTAGGGATGGGTGACACGACCTTCAGCGAGTTCGGTCGCTGTTGTCATTTCCAGCAGCTGGCCCCGGCTCATGACGCCGATGCGGTCGCAGATATGGGCGATCACGGCGAGGTCGTGGCTCACCATCAGCATGGTCAGTCCGTGCTCGCGGCGCAGGCGGGTGAGCAGGTTGAGGATTTCGGCCTGGACGGACACGTCGAGCGCGCTGGTTGGCTCATCGAGCAGCAGAACCTTGGGCTTGAGGATGAGGGCGCGGGCGATGGCGACGCGCTGGCGCTGGCCGCCGGAGAGTTGGTGTGGGTAGCGGAAGCGATGCTCCCGGCCAAGGCCGACCTCGGTGAGGGCGTTGATGATGCGCTGCTCGGCGTCACCCAGGTTGTGGATCGCGATCGGGGCGGCCAGCGTCTGGTCGATGGTCTGGTTGGGATGGAGCGATCCGTAGGGGTCCTGGAAGACCATCTGCGCAAATTTGCGGCTGGCGCGCGGCCGCTTGTTCGGCATTTCCTGGCCGTTGATGAAGATGCGCCCCTCGGCATGCGGGATCAGGCCGGCGACGGCGCGCATGACGGTGGATTTGCCGGAGCCGGATTCGCCGACAAGGCCGAGCGCCTCGCCGGGCGGTATGTGCAGCGAGATATCGCGCACCGCGCGGACCGTGGTGGCGCCGCTGCCATAGGTGACAGAAACGTTTTCGATGCGGATCACGTCGCAGCTCCCAAGGCGGCGGGCAGGTCGGCGAGCCACGCTGGGTCCCGCTGCAACTGGGGCAGTTCGTCGCGCCGCCGGCCGAGTTCGGGCAGCGCGGCGAGCAGGCCGCGGGTATAGGGGTGCTGCGCTTCATGGAGCTTGCCGGCGTCGCACACCTCGACGATCTGGCCGGCGTACATGACGAGCACACGGTCACAGAACGACGAAACCAAATGCAGGTTGTGGCTGATCAGGATCAGCCCCATGCCGCGGCTTTTCACCATCTCGTCCATAATCGCCAGAACCTGTTGCTGGACGGAGACGTCAAGCGCGGAGGTTGGCTCGTCGGCGATCAGGATGTCGGGGCCAGCGATCAGCATCATGGCGATCATGACGCGCTGGCCCATGCCACCGGAGAGCTGATGCGGATACTGGTGGTAGACCCGCTCGGGGTCCCGGATATGCACGGCTTCGAGCATTTCGAGCGCGGCCTTGCGCGCTTCGGCCTTGCTGCTGCGAAAATGGTGTCGGTGGGTCTCGGCGATCTGCTTGCCGACTGACATCACCGGGTCGAGCGAGAATTTGGGATCCTGCAATACCATCGCGATGCGCTTGCCGCGCAGGCGGCGGAATCCGGCTTCGTCCAGCGCGGTCAGGTCGCTGTCGCCGAGGCGGAGTTCGTCGGCCTCGACGCGGCCAGGCTTGGCGATAAGGCCCATGATGGCGCGCCCGGTGGTGGATTTGCCGGAGCCGGATTCGCCGACGATGCCGAGGCGTTCGCGGCCAAGCTTGAACGAGACATTACGAACGGCTCGGAAGTCGCCGTCGTCGCCGGGGTAGACCACGCGCAGATTGCGGACGGACAGCAGTGTCTCGGTCATCCGGAGCGAGCCTCCGAAATATCGCGCAGGCCGTCGCCGAGGAGATTGAAGCCGAGGCTGACGAGAAAGATCGCCATGCCCGGGATCGTCGCCACCCACCATTGGTCCAGCAGAACAGCGCGGCCGGTCGAGACCATGGCACCCCATTCCGGAAGCGGCGGCTGTGCGCCGAGGCCAAGGAAGCCGAGGCCGGCGGCGGTGAGAATGATGCCGGCCATGTCCAGGGTAAGGCGGATGATCACCGAGGGCAGGCAGAGCGGCATGATCTGAGTGAGCAGGATGCGAAAGGACGACGCACCCTGGAGCTGCGCGGCCTCGATGAATTCGGCATGGCGGCGGGTCATGGTTTCGGCGCGGGCGAGCCGCGCGTAGGGCGGCCAGGCGGTCAGCGAAATGGCGATCACCGCGTTCTCGATGCCCGGGCCAAGGGCTGCGGCGAAGGCGAGAGCAAGAACGAGGCGGGGGAAGGCGAGGAAGATGTCGGTGATGCGCATCAGCACGCTGTCGATCCAGCCGCCAAAATAGCCGGCCGGCAGGCCGATGCAGAGGCCGACCGGGAGCACGATGATGCTGACCAGACCAACGATGGTGAGGGTCACGCGGCTGCCGAAGACAACGCGGGCATAGATGTCACGGCCGAGTTCATCGGTGCCAAAGGGGTGCGCCCAGCTCATGTCCTGCAGCCGGTCCTCGAGGACCTGGGTGAAGGCAAGATCATGATTGGCAAAGAGGGGGGCGCAGATTGCAACCAGGACCAGGGCGGAGACGATGATCAGGCCCGTCATCGCCGGGCCGTTGCGACGGAAGCCGAGCCAGCCGCGGTACCACCGTCCAAGGCGGGCCTGGCCTCGGCTGAGGGGGGCGGGCTCCAACAGCCATCCGCGCCAGCCGGTGGGGGCGCCGGTGCGCAGCGGGGAGTTACTCATTTGCGCGCCCGGGCGCGCGGATCAACCAGAGTATAGATCACGTCCGAAACCATATTGAGTATGATATAGATCACGCCGATCAGCACAGTGCCGCCAACGACGGCGTTCAGATCGGCGGCAAACAGGGAGTTTTTCATGTAAAGGCCGAGGCCAGGCCAGGCGAACACGGTCTCGGTCAGGACGGCGCCTTCGAGGAGGCTGCCGAATGTGAGCGCGATGACTGTGATGAGCTGGACCCAGACATTGCCGAGGGCATGGACCCAGACGACGCGGAACGGCGACAGGCCCTTGGCGAGCGTGGCGAGCACGTATTCCTGGCGCAACTGGGTGAGCATGAAACTGCGCGTCATCCGCGCGACATAGGCAAGCGAGAGGTAGCCCAGGATGGAACCGGGTAGAATGAGATGGGAGATTGCATTCCAGAAGGTCTCGTATTCCCCGGCTATCAGGCTGTCGATCGTGATCATGCCGGTGACGGTGGGCACGAGATCATCGAAGGAGATATCGATGCGGCCAGGGCCTTCGACCCAGCCGAGCTTGGCGTAGAAGATCAGAAGGCCGACGAGGCCGAGCCAGAAAACCGGCATCGAATAACCGAGCAGCGAGCCGTAGCGCACGACCTGATCGGGCCAGCGCCCGTTATGCGTGGCGGCGACGACGCCGAGGGGAATGCCAAGGCAGACACCGACGATAAGCGCCGAGACCGACAACTCCAGAGTGGCGGGGAAGACACGCAGCAAGTCCGACAGCACCGGATGGGCCGTCATCAGCGAGGTGCCGAACTCGCCGTGAAGGATTTTCTTGAGGTAGATGAAGTATTGTTCGTAGATCGGCCGATCGAGGTTCATCTCCTTGAAGACACGTTCGTAGGTGCTGCGTGTCGCTTTGTCGCCGACAACGGCGAGCACCGGATCGATAGGGATCACCCGACCGATGACGAACGTCACGCAGGTCAGGCCGAGAAAGGTCAGGCTTACCGATCCAAGCAGGCCGGCGACCTGGCGGACGAGCCCGGCGAAACGCCGGACCCATCCGTTCGGTGCCGCAATCGGCGTCTCGGCCGTCACTGCGCTCACGCCGTCTAGGACTTCGTGACAGTGCGGAAGAAGTAGGTGTCTTCCACGATGCCAGGCTTGTAGCCGCTCACGTTCTTGCGCGACGCAACCGGGGTAAGCGGCTGGAACATCAGGATGTAGGGGCCCTGGTCCGTGATCCGTTTGATGAGCTCGGCATAAAGCACATCACGCTTCTTCGGATCGGTCTCCTTCACCGCGGCCATCGTCATGGCGTTCGACTGTTCGTCGAAGTAGCGGTTGCGCCAGGCGAGCGGCTTCGGCTTGTCGTCCGCATTGTCATCGTTCAGCGCGAAGACGCCGGCGTTGGTGTGCGGGTCGAGATAGTCGGGCGTCCAGCTGATCAGCGTCATCTGATGGCGGCGGGCACGCAGATCAGTGATGACCTGCTTGGCATCGCCGGTGACGATGTTCACCTTGATGCCGGCCAGGCCCATGGTCTGCTGCATGGACTGGGCGATCTCGGTGAGCGGCGAGAGGTTCTTGCACTGCAGCTTGATCTCGAAGCCGTTGGGGTAGCCGGCTTCAGCGAGGAGTGCCTTGGCTTTGGCGACATCAAGCTTATAGGGCTTGTAGTCGATGTAGCTGGGGAAGCCCTTGGGCAGGAAGGTCTGGTTGACGATGTACGAACCCTTGAGGAACGTGTTCACCATGCCGTCGTAATCCACGAGGTAGCGCAACGCGGAGCGCACCTTCGGGTTCTTGAGCCGTTCGTCACCGAGGTTGAGGTTGGTGTACCACGTGCCCGAGTAGGCAAAGGTATCGACCTTGATATCCTTGGCGGTTGCCACAGCCTTCAACTGGTCGGACTGCAGCGTCCAGGCCATATCGACGTCGCCCTTCTCGAGCATCAGGCGCTGCGTCGCGGGTTCGGGGACGTGACGGATGATGACGCGCTTGGTCTTGACCGGGAGGTGGAAGCCCGGGTTGGCTTCAAGGGTGACCGATTCGTTGGCCTTCCAGGAGACCAGTTTGTACGCGCCGGACGTCGCGGAGTGCGTCTTCAGCCATTCGTTGCCGAAATCGCCGTTCTTCTCGTTGGCAAGCGCCACTTTCTTCTCGACCACGGAGCCGGCGGTGGTGGCCATCAGGTTCAGCACCATGACGGGCGAGTAATCCTCAGTGATCTTGAACTGCAGCGTGTTGGCATCGATTGCCTTCACGAGGTCCTTGACGTTGTCCTTTTTCCAGCCGAGCTGGTTGAAGAGGAAGGCCGGATTTTTGTCCATCAGCACGACGCGCTGCAACGACCAGGCGACGTCCTCGGCGGTCACGACGGCGCCGCTCTCGAACTTCTGGTTGGCGCGCAGCTTGAAGGTGAAGGTCTTGTTGTCCTTGCCGACTTCCCAGCTCTGGGCCATGGCGCCGACGAGCTTGCTCAGGTCCTCGGCCTCGTAGCGCACGAGACGATCATAAACGTTGGAGACCACGATCTGGCCGGAGACTTCGTATTCCTCACCCGGATCGAGCGTGATGATGTCGTCGATCTGCGAGGCAATGACGATCGTATCCTTCGGGGTGGCCGCATTGGCCTCGTACCCGGCAAGAAGGGTCGAAAGCGTCGTAGCCGACGCCATGAAAGTCCGCCGATTCAGCATGCAAGCCTCCTAATAATTGGTATGTGGTGGACACACGCTACCCTTGCGTTCAAGGAATGCAATCCCCCCAAGCGTCCTGACTTGTGAAATCCCATGGCCCTTGCGTTGTCTCTGTCGGCGCAGGGCGATACCCTGCGGGCAATCACAGGATGAGACGGAGGAAACATGGCGCTCAAAATCTACGGGATTCCGCGTTCACGCGGCATCAGGAACATCTGGATGGCCTACGAACTCGGCATCGATTTCGAACTCGTCGAGGTCGCACCGGGCGAGTCGGGCAGCCGCAAGCCCGAATACATGGCGATCAACCCAAACGGGCATGTCCCGTTCATCGACGATGACGGGCTGGTGCTTTGGGAATCGATGGCCATCAACCTCTATCTCGCGCGCAAGCATGGCGGCCCGGTCGCGCCGCAAAATGTGGGCGAGGAGGGCCAAACGATGGCCTGGACGGCATGGGCGTTGACCGGGGTTGAGCCGCATGCGGCGCAGATCATGTACAACGCCTCGATGCTGCCAGAGCCCGAGCGTGATCCGGCGAAGGTGACGGCCGGGCTTGCGGCCATCGTGGCACCGCTTGCGGTGCTGGAGGCGGCCCTTGCAAAGGGCGGCGGCTATCTGGTTGGCGGGCGCTTCACGGCAGCCGACCTCAATGTCTACGGTGCGGTGTTCTATCTCCGTTTTGCACCGCAGGCGCTGGCCGGCAAGCCCGCCATCGCTGCATGGATGGAAGCCTGCCGGGCGCGGCCGGCGGCGCAGAAGGCCTTCGCGCTGCGTGGAGAGTGATCCTGGCGGCTTGATATGACCGCCATCAGGGCCGCAGGCGAGGCGGCGGTGCGGCGGCGCGCGATATTATGCGTGCTGGCCGCATCGGCGGCCTTCTCGCTGGTTGGCGCCCTGATCAAGATGGTCGGGCCCGAGGTACCGGCGGTCGAGAGTGCGCTGGTCCGCGGGGCGATCATGGGCGTGATCATGTTCGAACTGCTGCGCCGTAAAAATGGCGGGCGGGTCGTGTGGCGCACACGGCGGCCATGGAGCCACCTGATGCGCACGCTCTGCGGTTTCTTTGGGATGGTGTCCGCCTATTACGGCTATACCCATTTGCCACTCGCTGCCAACACGGCGCTCGGATTTGCGATGCCGCTGGTGTTGACGGCGTTGTGCGGTCCGTTTCTCGGCGAGCGGGTGGGCTGGCAGCGCGGCGGGGCGGTGATCGCCGGGATGGTCGGGGTGTTGATCATGGTGCGGCCCTGGAATGTCACCGACACGGCGCTGCCGTTGTGGCCGGTGGCGATCGTGCTGGGGGGCGTCGTGGCCTGGGCCGGGGCGATGATCAGCATCCGACGGCTGGGCATGCAGGGCGAGAGTAACGAGGCAATCCTGCTCTACTACTCGCTCGGCAGCGTCATCCTCGCAACCGGCTTCGTGATCCCGGTATGGGTCACGCCCTCGCCGCTGGCGCTGGCCGGGATGGTAGGCGCAGCCTTGATTTCGACAGGTGCGCAACTGCTGATGACGGAGGGGTATCGCACCGGGGAGGCCACAGTGGTGGCGCCCTTCGAATACGGCGCCATTCTCTACACGACGCTGCTCGGCCTGCTGCTATGGGGCGAAATCCCGGACCGGTGGAGTTGGGTCGGTATCGTTATCATCATGGCATCGGGCTTGTACGTCTGGCGCACCGAGACGCGGGTGGCTGCGCAGTAGGGCCGGCCTTGCGGCCGGCCCTTTCGTCCGACAGTTACGCCGGCCGTACGTTCCACGGGTAAGGGGCGGCGCCCTGCATGACTCCCGTGATCGACTTGCGATAGGCCGTCTTGCCGAACCACTGGCCGACCGGGATGAAGGGCAGTTGGTCCATCGCGAGTTTCGCCAATTCCTGCGCGAGTTGTTTCTGACGCCCGGCATCCGGGGCATCGAGCCAATCCTGGACGAGTTGTTCGGCATTGGCGTTCTCCCACCAGCCAAACCAGCCCGCCGCACCCTGGCCGCGAATGATGCCCGAAGTCGCCGGATTGATGTAGGCCGAGGCCGGACCGTAGGTGTGAAAGGCGCTCCAGCCGCCCTTCTCGACCGTCTCGCGGTTGGCGCGGCGTTGGATGACGGTGCCCCAGTCGGTTTCGACCAGTTCGACGTTCATGCCGATCTTCTTCATCGTATCCGCAGTCACCACGCCGAGCGGGTGGATGACGGCAAAGTCGGTCGGGTTGATGACAACTGCCTTCTGGCCGCTATAGCCGGCCTCCCTGAGCATCTTCTTCGCCGCCTCGATATCCCCGGGCATGGCGGCAGGGAGTTCGGTTTCAAACGGCGTTGCGCAGGGAAACGTCGAACGGCAGAGCCGCCACAGCGACTGGTCGTCGCCGAAGGTGGCCCGCATGTAGTCTTCCTGGTTGACCGCCGTGCGCAAGGCCCGGCGGATCCGAACGTCGTTGAACGGCGCCTGCAGATGGTTCAGCCGGATAAACGAGAGGCGGCCCTGCGGGTTGTCGATTTCGAGCGCGATGTTGCGGTCTTTTGCCAGGCTCGGCAGCAGGTCCGACAGCGGCTGCTCCCACCAGTCGACCTCGCCGTTCTGCAACGCGGCGGAGGCCGTGGCAGCGTCGGGAATGATGCGCCACTCGATACGCGGGAAATGGGCAATTTTGGCGCCGGTGCCCCAGACCGGAGCCTCCTGGCGCGGCACATAGGCCTCGTTCTTTTCGTAGACAACGCGGCTGCCGGTGACGAATTCGTTGGCAACGAACTTGTAGGGGCCAGAGCCCATCATCTCCGTCACTTGCGTGTTCGGGTCGGTTTTCGCCAGCCGCTCAGGCATGATGAAGGGCAGCGAGCTGTCCGGCTTGCCAATGGCACTGAGCAGGAGCGGGAAGGGCTTTTTGAGTTTGATCTCGATGGTCTTGTCGTCGCGGGCGCCGTAGCTTTCGACCGCCTTGTCCATAAGTTGGCCAAACGGCTCCTTTTTCGCCCAGCGGGCGATCGAGGCCGCGGCGTCGCGGGCCAGCACCGGGGAACCGTCATGGAATTTCAACCCGTCGCGCAGGCCGATATGCCACGTCCGTCCGTCCGCCGAGACCTCGGCGCCCGAGGCCATCTGCGGCTTCGGTACCCCATCGGCACCGGCGGAATAGAGCGTGTCGAAGACATAGTAGGCGTGATTGCAGGTCACGATCGCAGTCGTCAGGATCGGATCGAGCAATGTCAGATTGGCCTGCGGCACAAAGCGCAGCGTGGCCGTCTTGGCCGGCTGGGCTATGGCAGGTGCCGCAATTGCGGTGGCCGCGGCGGATTTCAGAAAGGTCCGGCGTTTCATTCTTATACTCCCCTATAACTCAATCAGGAGCCTAGTCCCGTTCCTGCTTGACTGCGAAGCGATTAATTAAGCCTCAAGCGCCGGCGTGCGATACAGCACCTGGCCGGCGATCGTGATTTCGGTGTCGACCAGATAGGCTCGTATTCCCGCAACATCGATCGCAACGCCAAGTCCGGGCGCATCGGGGGCAGCAACCGTGCCGTTGGCATCGCGCGCCAGCGGCGTTGCAACGAAATCGACAGCAAGCGATTTCGGCTGGAATGGATATTCGCAGATACGGTGATCCTCCAGCCCGGCGAAAGCCTGCATCGAGGCGCTCAGCGCGAGATGCGAGGTGAAGGTGTGGTTGACGAAGGTAATGCCCTTGGCAACGGCATAGTCGGCCACCCGCTTGGAGGGACCGATGCCGCCGATCCGGCCCGTGTCGATCTGGATGAAGCCGACGCCGCCATAATCGATCAAATGCCGCGCCATGGCGAAATTATGCGCCCCCTCCCCGCCCGCAAGCCGGACGTGCGGGCTGCGACGCGCCAGGGCGCCATAAGCCTCGTAGGCGCTGGCATGGAAGGGCTCCTCGAGCCAAGTGGCCTTGGCCGCCTCCAGCGCCGGAATGCGGGCGGCGGCGGCGGCGACATCCTCGCCCCAGATCTGCCCGGTATCGACCATCAGTAGCACATCAGGACCGACACCCTCGCGCGCCGCAGCGAAATGGTCGGCATCGAGCGCAACCGTGCCACGCCCAATCGGACCCCAGCCGAACTTGGCTGCGCCATAGCCGGCAGCGCGTGCCGAACGGCCCTGGCGCAGGGTGTCGGCCGGCGTATCGCCGAACAACATCGAGGCGTAAGGGTTCTTTTTGTGGCTCTGCCGATAGCCGAGCATGCGCCACACGGGCTCGCCCCGAGCATGGCCGAGCAGATCCCACAGGGCCATCTCCACGCCGGACCAGGTGTGGGCAGCCTGCAGCAGGTCCATGCTGTCATATTCGACCTGGGCCGCGATGCGGGCAATGTCGGCGGGGCCGTCAAGCGCCTGCCCCAGCACGGAGGCTGCGACCGGGCGGCAGGCGCCGTGCGACATGGGGCACACGAAGGCGGCAATGGAGGGCAAGGGCGCGGCCTCGCACTCGCCCCAGCCGGTGAACCCTCCCGCGCGCACCCGCACCAGCAGCGCGTCCTGGCTGCCGTCGGCCTCGGTGGTGACCACCGGCATCGCCAGATAGAAAAGGTCGACCGCCTCGATTTTCATCGGCTGCCTTGTGCTCCGCCATTGGTGCAGTAGAGCACCGCCGCTGGGGCGAACGTGACGTCGGGGTCAAGCGGATACATCGGCCTTGCACAGATCGTATGACCAAGGGTCGGCAGGTTGGCGGAGGTGGCGCCGGGGATGTCGATGTTAAAGTTCTTCTCAACCCATTGATCGAACATATGATATTCGGTGTGTGGCGATTTCACCACGATGAGGTCGTAGTCGGTCGGGTCGATGCCGACCGAATAGTACATCGCCCGGTCAAACAGGCTGACCGAGCGGGTCATCACCACCACCGTCGTGTTGCCATAGGTCAGCACCGCGGTCGGCCCGGCATCCAGGCCGGAGCGCATTGTCTCGAGCTTCGCCTGCCCGTCCGATAGGAGCTTGACGCGGGCAGTGACAGGCATGGGCGGGAAGCGCGCCGCGTCACTCTGCCCGCCCAGCGTGGTTTCGATCACGGCGCCGACACCTGCCGCATGGGCCGCGCGCGCCGCCTTGGGGTCGACGATCTGGCACAACACACGCTTCGTATAGCCGGCGTCGCGCAGGGCGTTGAGAATCAAATTCGAATCACCCGTCGCGCCGGACGAAGTAGCGTCCGCAGCGTCCGTGAACAGCACGGGGCCGGTCATCGTCGCAGCCTGGGAGATGGCACGGTCGAGCGTAATGAACTTACCCTGCATGCGATGGCGCTGAGGCCAGAAATCGTGGGCCAGACGCAGCGCCTCGGCCTGCGCCGTGGCTTCGTCATCGCGGGTCATGACGATCACCTGGCTGCACAGCTCCGGCACGTCGGTGAACGGATTGCCGATCATGATGCCAGCCGACATCGCGGTACCGTCGCGTTCGATCCGTTGGCATTCCCGGATCATGTCCCCGTAGCAGCCGGATTTGGTGATGAGTTCGTCGCCGCGCACCAGGGCCGGTATCACCACGCGGGCGATCGTGGTGCGGGTGGGTTGATCCATCAGGTGCAGCAGCAACCGCGCTGCGCGGGCGCCGGTGCTGGCGAAATCGACATGGGGATAGGTGTGATAGATTGCGAGACCGTTGATCTGCTTGAGCATGCGGTCGGTCAGGATGCCGTGAAGGTCGAGCGAAATGACGATCGGCAGATCCGGCCCGGCGAGGCGGCGCACCTCGGTGAGGATCCAGCCCTCAGGATCGAGCTCGCCATCAGCGCCCATCGCACCGTGGAGCGACACGTAAATGCCGTCGATGTCCTGCATCGCCGCGGCCACCGCTTGGCCCAGTTCGCTGGATAGCTGCTTCCAACCCGCCGCGCAGAGCAGTCCAGCGCTGCCCGCCTTGGCCGAATAGGTCGGCACCAGGTCAGCCCCCGCGGCGCGGAAGACGTCCAGCGCGCCGCCCAAGCCTGTGTTGAGACCGGATTGCCCAAACAATTCCGCCCCGCGCGTGACGGCAAACGCGTCGTAATCAGATTGCATCGGATTGAAGGATGAGATTTCCTGCATGCACTCGACAAGCATGATGCGCGCCATAGGGCGTTCCCTTTCTTCTTGCCGGCATTCGGTTCTAGCATCAGGCCGGACGTTGTAGATCAATATCAAGGGGAGGATAGACCGATGACCGGACCGAGGGAAACCGCGCTACAGGCGCCAATTCGAATCACCGACATCAAGGTGGCGCCCCTGGTCGGCGAAACGCCCAAGGGCGGCTGGTCGACCGAAATCAAACCGGAGGACTCAATCCACGCCCTCATCGCTGTGCATACTGACGCTGGCATCATCGGCCACGGCAGCGTTTTCACCAATGGCGGCCTGGCACAGGCCGGGGTGAAGGTGCTGGAGGCGCTGTGGCAGGGCGAGAATGCGCTGGAGCCGGAGCGGGTCAGCGAGAAGATGCATCAGAACACGTTCTGGATGGGACGCGGGGGCACTCTGACGCATGTCATCGGCGGTATCGATATCGCGCTATGGGATATTCTCGGCAAAGCAACCGGCATGCCGGTCGGGCGCCTGCTCGGCGGCACCTATGCCTCGCGGGTGCAGCCGTATTGCTCGCTGCTGATGGACGAACCCGCGCCGATGCAGGATCTGGTTGCGGGCTTTCGGGCGCAGGGATTTCGCGCCTTTAAAATCGGCTGGGGCCCGTTCGGCCGGCGCGACAACACCAAGCTCGACGAGGCCATCGTGCGCGCCGCACGCGAGGGGGCGGGAGCGGATGCCAAGCTGTTCGTTGATGCCGGCGCATCGGACTGCTACTGGCCGCAGGGGCTCAAATGGGCGATGCGGACGGCCGAGATGCTGAAGGACTATGATATCGGCTGGTTCGAGGAGGCGCTGCGGCCCGACGCGCTCGACGATTTCTGCCATCTGCGCAGGGTGAGCCCAGTGCCGATCGCCGGCGGCGAGTGTCTCACGCGGCGGCAGACCTTCCTGCCTTGGCTGCAAAAAGGCGCGCTCGACATCATCCAGCCCGACGTGACGAAATGCGGCGGCCTGTCGGAGCAGCGCCGCATTGCCTGGATGGCCGATGACTACGGTGTGAAATACGTGGGCCATGGTTGGAACACCGCCGTAGGCCTCGCCGCCGACCTGCAACTCGCGGCCGCGCTGCCCAATGTGGACCTTGTCGAGTTCATCGGCGGCAGCCCCTATCTCGACGGGATCACGACTGCGCCGTTCCGGCTCGATGCGCATGGATGGCTCGAAATACCGGAGGAGCCGGGCCTCGGTCTGCACATCGATCGCGACAAACTCGCACGCTACACGCCGGATGCCTCGGTGCTGTTCGAGTAAGCGCTGGTGGACACGAGCCGTGCGCCCCCGTCACACCGCTCGGAACGCAAGGACGCGGAGACCCCTTGAGGGACCAGAACAGCACCGCCGCCAGCGGGTTCCGCCGCCGAGAGGGCTGAGTTCCCGTCTGACCGCTTGCCGCGCAGGGCGCTAGCACGTAACAGACCCCCCTTGCCGGCGCGGTGCCGGTCAATGGCTGGGATCAGGTTTCATGGCGAGCGAAGCGGCGACGCAAGAGGCTGGGCGGGATTTCATCCGGGATATCGTGCAGGCGGACCTCGACGCCGGGCGGGTCCAAACCGTCGTGACCCGGTTTCCGCCAGAGCCCAACGGGTTCCTCCATATTGGGCACGCCAAGTCGATCTGTCTGAATTTCGGCATCGCACAGGAATTTGGCGGGCGCTGCCACATGCGCTTTGACGACACCAATCCAACCAAGGAAGAACAAGCCTTTATCGATGCCATTTCGTATGACGTCCGCTGGCTTGGCTTCGATTGGGGCGAGCATCTTTATCACGCGTCGGACTACTTCGAGCAGCTCTACGCATGGGCCGAACACCTCATCGCCAGCGGTCTCGCCTATGTCGATGACCAGTCGCCCGATCAGATGCGCGAGACGCGCGGCACATTGACCGAGCCCGGACGAAATTCCGAGTACCGCGATCGCGGCGTGGCTGAGAACCTCGATCTGTTCCGCCGCATGCGTGCCGGCGAATTCCCCAATGGCGCCCGCGTGCTGCGTGCCAAAATCGACATGGCGTCGGGCAATATGAACCTGCGCGATCCTGCGCTGTATCGCATTCTGCACGCGGCGCATCCGCGCACCGGCGATGCCTGGTGCATCTACCCGACCTATGATTTCGCGCACGGCCAGTCTGACGCCATCGAGGGCATCACCCATTCGGTCTGCACCCTCGAATTCGAGGATCATCGGCCGCTCTACGAGTGGTGCCTGGAAAATCTTCCGGTGCCGTCCAAGCCGCGTCAGTACGAATTCGCCCGCCTCAACATCGGCTATACCGTGCTGTCCAAGCGCGTGCTGACCACGCTGGTGCGCGAGGGGCATGTCACCGGTTGGGACGATCCGCGCATGCCGACCATTGCCGGGCTGCGCCGCCGCGGCGTGCCGGCGGCCGCGATCCGGGACTTCGCGCGCCGCATCGGCGTTGCGCGCGCCTACAGCATCGTCGACTTCGCCATGCTGGAGCATGTGATCCGCGAGCACCTCAACCGCAGCGCGCCGCGCCGCATGGCGGTGCTGCGGCCGCTCAAGGTCGTGGTCGAGAACTATCCGGAGGATAAGGTCGAAACCCTCCCCGCCATCAACCACCCGGATGACGCCGAGCAGGGCAGCCGTGACATCACTTTTGGGCGCGAACTTTACGTCGATCGGGACGACTTCATGGAGAACCCACCCAAAAAATTCTTCCGCCTTGGCCCGGGTCGCGAGGTGCGACTGCGCTACGGTTATTTCATCACCTGCCACAGCGTGGTGAAGGATGCCGATGGGGAGGTGATCGAACTGCGCTGCACCTATGATCCCACCACCAAGGGCGGCAACGCACCTGACGGGCGGAAAGTGCAGGCAACGATCCACTGGGTCGAGGCGACGACCGCCGTCTCAGCCGAGATCCGGATCTACAACCAGTTGTTCGCCCGCCCTGACCCCGGCGCCGATGGCGACATCTTTGCCGACATCAACCCCGATTCGATCGAAGTCCTCCAGGGCTGTCTGGTCGAACCAGCCCTCGTTGCCGCGAACACTGCGGAAACGGTGCAGTTCGAACGCACCGGCTACTTCTGCCCGGACCCGGACAGCCGGCCCGACCGTCTGGTGTTCAATCGGACGGTTGGGCTGCGGGACACATGGGCCAAAGTCAAGGCCGCCGGCTAAGTCAGCGGCGGAAGCGCACGGCCGGTCACGACATGATTGACGAAGTCGGGCAAGCCGGGCACTTATTCCCGCACTGACAGCGGGCAGCGCGCTGCCAGCCAATGGAATGCCGGGTTAGCACAGCGGTAGTGCAGCGGTTTTGTAAACCGAAGGTCGGGGGTTCAATCCCCTCACCCGGCATCACTCCTATAACCGACTGAGCAATGAGGTCGATGTGTCGGCCTGGTTCGGTGGATCGTCCGCGCCTCTCAGGCTGCCGCGGACGCACGGAGGCGTCGTCCCCTTGCGCGCGGCCATCCCACTTGCCGCGCCACTCGTCGATTTACGCATTTTTTTGCAAATGGCCTGACGGTGCCGGGAGTTAAGGGAGGAGGGGGATTGCATCGACCGGCCGGGTTCGCCAACCTCAAGACATGGCCGAATTTGAACGCAAGATCCCGGACGGTGACTCCCGCGAGCGGCAGGTGTGCCGCGATTGCGGGCATATCGACTATCAGAATCCCAAGATCGTTGCCGGCGCGGTGGTGGCGCATGAGGGACGGGTGCTGTTGTGCCGGCGGGCGATCGAGCCGCGCAGGGGCTATTGGACGCTGCCGTCGGGCTACATGGAGTTGGGTGAAACCGTCGCCGAGGGGGCGGCACGCGAAGTGATGGAGGAGGCCGAAGCCGAGATCGTGATGGAGGGGCTGCTCGCGGTCTACAGCATCGCGCGGATCGGCCAGGTGCAGTTGATCTACCGCGCGCGCTTCGCCGACGGTGACACCCCGCGTTATGGCGCGGGACCTGAGAGCGAGGAGGTCGGATTGTTCGCATGGGACGACATCCCGTGGGACACGATCGCGTTCCCGACTGTCAAATGGGCGCTCGATGCGTGGCGGGCCAATCCGGACGGGCCGATCGGGGCGCCGGCCGGCAATCCACCGCATGACCCTCGTGGCGGAATTCGGCCACAATTACCTGCATGATGACGTCCATGAGGCGCACGGTTCTCGCTGCGGCATTTGGCTTTTCGGCGCTGATGATGCAGGGCGCGGGCGCGGCCAGTCCTTTGTATTTGAACGGCCCGATGCCACAGTTTGCGCCTGAGATCAGCAAGGACAAGAACAGCTTTGTGCCGGCTCCGGTGCCCAAGCAAGGAGCCGAGTTGCCGAAGCCAAAGCCGCCGCGGCCGGGTGAGCCGGCGTTGTCGGGGGCTGTCTCGCCGTCATCGCCCCAGCTACGCAGTGGTGAAGGCTATACGCCGGGGTCGTCGTTCAACGATGAATTGCAGCGCCGCAACCGCTCGACAACGGGCTCCGGCCTCGCGCCACGGTTGCAGATCACCGTGCCGATGGACAATTGAGCGGCGCCCAGACCCTGATGATTTTGGGCGGAATTGCCGAAAATCATCAGGGTCTAAAGGCCGACCAATCCGCGGGCGAACTCCTGAGGGTCGAACGGGCGGAGGTCTCCGGCCTGTTCGCCAACGCCCACAGAGTGAACCGGCAGGCCGAATTCCTCGGCCAGCGCGACGACGATACCGCCGCGGGCGCTGCCGTCGAGTTTGGTGACGACGAGGCCGCTGACGTCGACCATCTCCTTGAAGACGCGCACCTGCTGGACGGCGTTCTGCCCTGTGGTGGCATCGAGCACGAGAATCACGGAGTGCGGCGCGGTGGTATCCTGCTTGTGAAGCACGCGGATGATTTTGCGCAACTCTTCCATCAGGGCGCCCTTGTTGTGCAACCGCCCGGCGGTGTCGAGGAGGAGGACGTCGACGCGCTCGGCTTTGGCCCGGGACAGCCCATCGAACGCAAGCCCGGCCGCATCGCCATCAGGCTGGCCGGAGACAACGTCAGCACCGGTGCGGCTGCCCCAGACCTGCAGTTGCTCAACGGCGGCGGCGCGGAACGTGTCCCCAGCCACCAGCATGGCGCGCATGCCCTGCTCGGCATAGCTCTGTGCGAATTTGCCGATCGTGGTTGTCTTGCCGGTGCCGTTGACGCCAACGACGAGCACGACATGGGGTTGGAGGGTGCGGTCGATCACCAGGGAACGCGCGACGGGGGCGAGGATGGCAGCAATTTCTTCGGCCAGGGCCTCCTTGATTTCCTCGTCGCTGACTTCCTTGCCGAAGCGCGTGCGGCGGAAATTGGCGATGATCTTACCGGCGACGGCGGTGCCGAGGTCAGCAGCGATCAGCAGGTCTTCCAGTTCTTCGAGGGCGGCATCATCGAGTTTGCGCTTGGTGAAAACCGCAGTGATGCCGGCGGCGAGCTTTTCGGTGGAGCGGGCAAGGCCCTGTTTGAGGCGGGAGAAGAAAGCGCCGATGGCCATCAGGCAGGCTCCGCGATGAGGTGGTCGTCAGTGGCGCCGGTGATGCGCGCAGCGAGAAGGCAGCCGGGGCCGGCCGGGACCTTCACGGGGGCGAAGTGTTCGCTGTGGCCCGTGGTTTCAGTTTCCCCGAGCACGATGGTGCGGCTCCCGACCAGGCCGTCGAAGAAGCGGCGGCGTGCCTGGCTGCCGGCCTCACGCAGGAGGGCGGCGCGTTCCTTGCGGAGCGCCTTGGGAACGGCGGGCATGCGCGCGGCAGGTGTGCCAGGGCGGCTGCTATAGGGGAAGACGTGGAGGAAAGGGATGTCCATGCGGGCAATGAAGTCGAGCGTTTCGGCAAACAAGGCGTCTGTTTCGGTCGGGAAACCGGCGATCAGATCGGCGCCGATGGCGATGCCGGGGCGCAGCGCGCGGGCGCGATCAATGACGCTGGCGGCGTCCGCGGTGAGGTGGCGGCGCTTCATGCGCTTGAGGATGAGGTCGGAACCGGCCTGGAGCGACAGGTGCAGATGCGGCATCAGGCGGGGCTCGTGTTCGATGAGGCGCCACACATCGTCGTCAATCTCGACCGGATCGAGCGAAGACAGACGCAGACGCGGCAGTTCGGGTACGGCGGCGAACAGGCGACGGGTCATCTGGCCCAATGTGGGAGCGCCGGGCAGGTCGGGGCCATAGCTCGTGAGGTCGACGCCGGTGAGGACGACTTCGTTGTAGCCTGCGCTGACAAGGGCGCGGACCTGCTCAACGATAGCACCCATCGGTACGGAGCGGCTGGGGCCGCGGCCGAAGGGGATGATGCAGAAGGTGCAGCGGTGGTCGCACCCCTGCTGGACTTCGACAAACGCGCGGGCGCGGCCGGCGAATTCGGTGATGAGATGACCGGCGGTTTCTCGGGCGGCCATGATATCGGAGACGGCTGAGCCGGCCGTATCAGTCCAGCTTTCCGGCAGGAGCTTTTCGGCGTTACCCAGCACCCGGGTGACGCCGGGGAGAGACGACCATGCGTCGGGGGCAATTTGCGCCGCACAGCCGGTCACGACGATTTTGGCATCAGGGCGTTCGCGGTGGAGTTTGCGGATGGCCTGCCGGGCCTGGCGTTCGGCTTCGCCGGTGACGGCGCAGGTGTTGATGATAACGGTGTCGGTCAGGGCCTGGGCGTGGCCGCGCATAACCTCGCTCTCGTAGGTGTTGAGACGACAGCCGAAGGTGAGGATATCGACGGTCATACCGGCAGCATGGACAGATCGATGGTGCCCAGGAAAGCAGTCGCGACCGGGCCGGTCATCAGGACGTGACCGTCATCGCGCCATTCGAGTTCGAGTTCGCCACCATCGGCGAGGATGGTGGCACGCCGACCGGTGAGGCCGCGGCGGGCGGCGTTGACGAGAGTGGCGCAAGCGCCGGAGCCGCAGGCGAGCGTAAGGCCGGCGGCACGTTCCCAAACGCGCAGGCGGATGCGGTCGGGCGCCAGGATAGTGGCGAAGCCGATATTGGCCCGCTCGGGGAAGATGGCGGCGTGTTCGAGGGGCGGGCCAATCCGGTCAAGATCGAGGGCTTCGACGTCGGGCACAAAAAAGGTGGCGTGGGGGTTGCCCATGGAGGCGGCGGCAGGATCGCTGACCGGGCCTTCGGAGAGAGCGATGTGCAGGGTGTCCATCGGACCGGACAGCGGGACGTCACGCCATTCAAGCCGGGCCGGGCCCATGTCCACGGTGACGCGGCCGTCATCGAGAATACGCGCAGGGAGTAGACCCGAGATGGTTTGCACCACGAGGTCGCGCCGGCCGGTCTCGGCGGCGTGAAGGTGAGCGACGCAGCGGGTGGCATTGCCGCAGGCGCCGGCCTCGGAGCCGTCGGGGTTGCGGATGCGCATGAACACATCGGCATTGGAGCCCGCTGGCGGCGTTTCCATAACGATGAACTGGTCGCAGCCGACGCCGGTGCGGCGATGGGCGATAGCGGCAGCACGGGTCGCTGTGAGGCCGAGCGATTTCGGCCGTTCGTCGAACACGACGAAATCATTACCGCAGCCGTGCATCTTGCGAAACTGTGTGCCCATGGCACGTTTATATGGGAGTGAACGGATAGAACAAAGGCCGCCATCCGTGCCCTCCCCTGCGTCGGCGGGATGGCCTGTCGAGTGCCTGGTGAATTCTGGCGGAAGAACCAAAAAGTATGAACCAGGCGATCAAACCAAGAGTTAGAGCGGGATGCCTTCGCCTATCAGCAGGCATCCCGCTCTAATACCAGCGGGCTGGAATCCAGATCCAGCCGCCCCGGCGCATCACCCATTCGCCGTGAACCCAGCGCCGCTGGCGCGCGTGACGCACATAAAAGCCGCGGTTCCAGACATAGGCGCGGCCGTTCCAATGCCAGTGACCGGGCTGCCATGACATGCGGTGGCCTGGTGACGGCGGCACGAACTCCTCGCGCAGCGGGGGAATTTCAGCGTAGGGGCGAGGCTGGGCATGCACCGGGACGGCGCTGCCGAAGGTCGCAGCGAAACCCGCAAGCAGCAGGTGGCGGCGGCTGACTGTCATTGCGCACTCTCCATCAGGTTAATCCGGCAACAGCGCTTCAGGACCTTGCCTAGAGCGGGATGCCTTCTGATCGGCAAAGGCATCCAGATTTAACTCTTTGTTTTATAGTCTGATTCAGACTTTTCGGCGACACAGCCAAAGGTCATCAGGCCGCTAGAGCCGGTTGGAACAGCGATAGCGGCCGCCGTAATTGGAAATCAACGTGCTGCCGGACACCGCCGTGGCCCATTCGAATATCAGCAGCATTGTGACAATACGACGCATGGCAGCACTCCGTCATGACGCCGGCCGGGTTGGCCGGCTTGGGGCCGAGGCCCCTTGATCGCCAGCGGGCGCCCCGGCGCCGGCGGATTTACGGCGGAGTCGCGGTCGGATTGTGGCTGCGTGCTCAGTCGGGCGATTAGAGCGGGATGCCTCCTGATAGGCGAAGGCATCCCGCTCTAACTCTTTGTTTGATCGCCTGATTCAGATTTTTGGTGATTCCACCAAAAATCATCAGGCTCTAGGGCGAGGGCAGATCTACCCAACCGCCACTCCGGGCGCTGTGGGCGATGGCGGCCAAGGCCAAAGCGATATCGACCGACTCGGCCTCGGTCGCGCCGTTCCAGCCGGTCCCGGTGCGCACCAATCGGGCGAAGCTTTCGGCTTCGAGGCGGAAGCCGTCCGCACCGTCGACCTCCTCGGTGAGGAACGGCACTGTATTGGGGATGCCGTGTTTAAGGCGCAGCGAAAGCCTGCCTTCCGCGGGGGCATGGTTGGAATAGCTGGTCTCGATGATGCCGGCGTCGCCCACGATGGTGGCGTGACGATGGAACGAGGCGGACATCGAGCAGGAAATCTGGGCCAGAGTGCCGGACGGGAATTCGAGTGTGGCGGCGACCATGAGATCGACGCCGGTGGTGGTGTTGCGGGCTGTGGCATGCACGCGCGCGGGGCGTTCGCCGACGGCGAGGCGGACAAAGCTCATCGCGTAGGTGCCGGCATCGAGCAAGGCCCCGCCGCCGCGGGCCGGGACCAGGCGGATGTTGGCAGGGTCGACCTTGGGCGTGCCGTCGGCGTTGACGATGGAAAAGCCAAAGGCGGCCGACATCGTCTGGATCTTGCCGATAGCCCCGGCTTGCATAAGCTCGCGCACCCGCAGCGTCTGGGGCTGGGACATATAGGGGTAGGCTTCGCGGAGGTGGACGGTGTGGGCTTTTGCGGCGGCGAACATCGCCACCGCTTCGGCGCCGCCCATGCAGAGCGGCTTTTCGCTCAGGATGTGCTTGCCGGCAGCAGCAGCCTTGATCGCCCATTCGGCATGCATATCGTTGGGCAGCGGGATGTAGACCGCCTCCACCTCAGGATCGGCAAGCACCGCCTCGTAGGAGCCGTGGCTCCGCGGGATGCCAAGGTCGGCCGCGAAGGCCCGGGCCTTTGCCGCATCCCGGCTGCCGACGCAGACCACCTGGGCCTGGGTGGAACCGGCGAGGCCGCGGGCGAACTGCCGGGCGATGTTGGCAGCGCCGAGGATGCCGTAGCGGACGGGCGCGGTGTCGATCATGGAGGGGCTCCCCTGTTTGTGATAGCGATCAGCCTGTTCCGCACCATGCGCATGGGGCCGCAGCGCGGCAAGCCGTGCTGCGCGCCTTGCATGGGGCTGCCCGCGCGGTTATACCCCCCGCCTCATCCGTGAGTCCGGGCCTGTAGGGCATGCCCGGCCGCGATGTCCGCCGTGTTGGCGGGGACTCACCAGAAGGAGACCAAAATGCCCAAGATGAAGACCAAGTCATCGGTCAAGAAGCGCTTCAAGATCACCGCGACCGGCAAGGTTCTTGCCGGACCCGGCAACAAGCGCCATGGCCTGATCAACCGTCCGCAGAAAATGAAGCGCCAGGGTCGTGGCAGCCAGACCTTGACGGAGGCCGATGGCCTGACCGTCAAGCAGTGGGCCCCCTACGGTCTGCGGTAAGGAGATATAGAGCATGGCACGCGTCAAGCGGGGCGTAACGACACACGCCCGTCATAAAAAAGTCATCGACGCCTCCAAGGGGTTCTTTGGCCGTTCGTCAACCAATTACCGCATCGCCCTTGAGCGCCTCGAAAAGTCGCTCCAGTACGCCTACCGCGATCGCCGCGTCAAAAAGCGCGAGTTCCGTGGCCTCTGGATTCAGCGCATCAACGCGGCCGTTCGCGAGCATGGGGTAACCTACTCGAAGTTCATCTTCGGCCTGAAATCGGCCGGCATCGAGATGGACCGCAAGGTCCTGGCGGCCATTGCCTATGACGATCCGACCTCGTTCTCGGCGATCGTCAATCAGGTGAAGGCCGTCATGGAAGCGGCCGCCACGCCCGAGGCCGCTGCCGCCGAATAATCGCTGCCCTTCACGGGACGCGCGATAAAACGTAAAGGGCTGCCCCAACAGGGCGGCCCTTTTTCGCATACAGGATCCCATGACCGACGATCTCGCATCGCTGACTTCCGAAACCGAAGCGGCACTCGCCGCAGCCGCCGATCTTCGCGCATGGGATGCCGTGCGCGTCGCCGTGATGGGAAAGAGCGGCACGCTCACCAACAAACTCAAGGAACTCGGGAAGGTCGCGCCCGATGAGCGCCGTACCCGCGGGGCCGCGCTCAACGTGGTGAAGGAGGCGATCACCGCAGCAATCGAGAGCCGTCGCGCCGCGCTCGAGTCCGCTGCACTGAACGCCCGTCTCGCCGCCGAGCGCATGGATGTCACCTTGCCGCCACACCCGGTGGTAAACGGGCTGATCCATCCGATCAGCCGCACCATGGAGGAGATGGCTGCCATTTTCGGGGCCATGGGGTTCGCCATCGCCGAGGGACCGGACGTCGAGGATGACTGGCGCAATTTCGGCGCCCTCAACATTCCCGCGCATCATTCGGCGCGCGAGGACATGGACACGTTCTATCTGCCGCCCCTCGAACAGGGCGGGCGGCGGCGGGTGATGCGAACGCATACCTCGCCCGTGCAGGTGCGGACGATGATCGGGCAGGAACCGCCGATCCGGGTGATCGTGCCGGGGCGAACCTATCGGGCGGATCATGACGCAACGCATTCCCCGATGTTCCACCAGGTCGAGGGCCTGGCGATCGATCGCGGGTTGACACTGGGGCACCTCAAGGGCTGCCTGATCGACTTCCTGCGCATTTTCTTCGGCATTTCCAATCTGCCGGTGCGTTTCCGCTCATCCTACTTCCCATTCACCGAACCTTCGATGGAGGTCGATATCGGCTGGAACCGCCGGACCGGCGAACTCGGCGGTGGCGGGGATTGGCTCGAAATCCTGGGCTCCGGCATGGTGCATCCCAAGGTGCTGGCCAATTGCGGCATCGATGCGCGGGAGTGGCAGGGTTTTGCGTTCGGCATGGGGATCGAGCGTGTGACGATGTTGAAGCACGGCATGCCGGATCTGCGGCCGTTCTATGAATCCGATATCCGCTGGCTGCGCCATTACGGCTTCTCGGCCCTGGCTCCCGCCATGCTGCACGAGGGCGTGTGACATGAAGTTCTCTCTTTCCTGGCTCAAGACCCATCTGGAGACGACGGCGACGCTGTCGGACATCACCGATACGTTGACCATGATCGGCCTCGAACTCGAAGGTGTGGAGGATCGCGGGGCGGCGCTGGCTGGGTTCCGCATCGCCCATGTGATCGAGGCGGTGCAGCATCCCAATGCCGACAGGCTCCGGATGTGCAAGGTCGATGACGGGCATGGCGTGCATTCCGTGGTGTGCGGGGCGCCGAATGCGCGGACCGGCATGAAGGGCGTGTTCGCCACCGCCGGGCAATTCATCCCCGGCACCGGCATCACCCTCAAGGTCGGCGAAATCCGGGGCGTGAAATCCGAGGGCATGCTGCTCTCGATGCGCGAGATGGGGCTCGGCGATGACCATAGCGGCATCGTTGACCTGCCGGACGACGCGCCTGTGGGCGTGCCTTACCCGGTGTGGGCCGGGATGGATGATCCGATCATCGACATCGCGGTGACACCAAACCGCGGCGATGCGCTCTCGGTGCGCGGCGTGGCGCGCGATCTGGCGGCGGCCGGGCTTGGCGTGTTGAAGGCGCTGAGGGTGCCGGAAATCCCGGCAGTGTTCGCGTCACCCGTAACCTGGGCGATCGAAATGCCCGATGCCTGCCCCTGGGTGCTGGGCCGCACCGTGCGCGGTGTCAAGAACGGGCCGAGCCCGCAATGGCTGCAGGATCGGCTGACCTCGATCGGCCTGCGCCCGATCAATGCGCTCGTCGATGTCACCAATTTCTTCACCATCGACCTTGGCCGACCGCTGCATGTGTTCGACGCCGACAAGGTGCAGGGCGGCGTGCTGACCCTTCGGCCCGGCTCGGGCGAACGTTTCCGGGCGTTGAATGGCAAGGACTACACGGTCCGCCCGATCGATTGCGTGATTGCCGATACCGCCGGCGTCCAGTCGATGGCCGGGGTGATGGGCGGCGAGGCGACCGGGTGCGATGAGAACACCACCAGCGTGTTCATCGAATGCGCCCTGTTCGACCCGATCAGCGTCGCGCTGACCGGGCGGCATCACCAGATCGCATCCGATGCGCGCAGCCGCTTCGAGCGCGGCATCGATGCAGCGCTGCTGCCCGATGCGACGACGCTGGCAACGGCCATGGTGATGGAACTCTGCGGCGGCGAGGCATCCGAGACAGTGTCGGCCGGGGCGGAGCCGGCATGGCGCCGCCAGGCAACACTGCGATTCCGCCGCCTCGCCGAATTCGGCGGGCTCGACGTGCCGGCGGATGCCGCGGTGGCGCGGCTGGAGCGTCTCGGCTTCACCGTCGCGGCGCGCGATGCCGACAGTGTGACGCTCGATGTGCCGTCGTGGCGCAATGACGTCGCCGCAACCTCCGCGCTTGAGCCCGATCCCGCCCTTGCGCCGGAGAAGGCCGCCAAGGCCGCGGCTGGGCGTGAGGCGATGGAGCCCGAGGCGGATCTGGTGGAGGAGGTCTTGCGCCTCGGCGGGCTCGATGCCGTGCCGGCCGTGTCGATGCCGCAGCTCTCCCCGGTGCCGACCCTCACCTTGACGCCGCGACAGGCCAGGGCCGCCTTCGCGCGGCGCATCCTGGCCGCAAACGGGCTGTCGGAGTCGGTCACCTTCAGCTTCCTATCCGTCAAAGAGGCTGCCCTGTTCGGACCGACGCCCACCAGCCTGCGGCTGCTCAACCCGATCGCCGCCGATCTCGACCAGTTGCGCCCAACCCCGCTCGCCACCCTCGCCGCGGCGGCGCAGCGCAATGCCAATCGCGGCCATGGCGATGTCAACCTGTTCGAAATCGGCCCTGCCTTCCGCGAGGAGGGGCAGACGGTGTTTGCAGCGGGTATTCGCGCCGGCACCGCGCCGCGCGCCTGGAACGCCCCTGCCGCAGGTGGCGATCCGATGGTCGCCAAGGCCGATGTCTGGGCGGTGCTCTCCGCACTCGGCGTGCCAATGGAGGCGCTGACCACGACAACGGATGCGCCGGGACACTATCATCCGGGCCGCTCCGGCACTGTCCGGCAAGGGCCAAAGACCGTGCTGGCGACATTCGGCGCGCTGCATCCGAGCGTGTTGGCTGCCCTCGATCTCGGCGGGCCTGCCGTCGCATTCGAAATCGACCTCAACGCGATCCAGGAGCCGAAGCGGCGCAAGAAATCCCTGCCCGACCTGCCGGCATACCAGCCGGTCAAGCGCGACTTCGCCTTCGTGGTGGATGCCGCGGTGTCTGCCGAGGTGCTCTTGAAGGCGGCCAAGGGGGCGGAACGCACGCTGATCGTGCGCGTTGTGTTGTTTGACGTGTATGAAGGCGATCGCATGGAAGCCGGCCGCAAGTCGCTCGCCATCGAAGTCACCTTCCAGCCGCGCGAACACACTCTGACGGACGCGGAAATCGAAGCGGCCTGTGCTAAGGTTGTTGCCGCGGTGGCAAAAGCCACCGGTGCGACCTTGCGCGGCTGACACAACCAACGAAACGGCCTATCTGGCACCCATGACCGACACACCGCTCGACCTCATCCGTAATTTCTCCATCATCGCCCATATCGATCATGGCAAATCCACACTCGCCGACCGGCTGATCCAGTTCACCGGCGGGCTGTCCGCGCGCGAGATGACCGAGCAGGTCCTCGACAACATGGATCTGGAGAAAGAGCGCGGCATCACCATCAAGGCCCAAACCGTGCGGCTCGACTACAAGGCGCAGGACGGCAAGACCTACGTGTTGAACCTGATGGACACGCCCGGCCATGTCGACTTCGCCTACGAGGTCAGCCGCAGCCTCGCGGCCTGCGAGGGCTCGCTGCTGGTGGTCGATGCCTCCCAGGGGGTCGAGGCGCAGACGCTGGCCAATGTCTACCAGGCGATCGACGCGCGTCACGAGATCGTGCCCATCCTCAACAAGGTCGACCTGCCCGCGGCCGAGCCGGACAAGGTGAAACAGCAGATCGAGGATGTGATCGGGCTTGATGCGTCCGATGCGGTGATGATTTCGGCCAAAACCGGGCTGAACATCGAGGGCGTGCTGGAAGCGCTCGTCACCCGTCTGCCAGCCCCCAAGGGCGATGCCAAGGCGCCGATGAAGGCCCTGGTGGTGGACAGCTGGTATGACCAGTATCTCGGCGTCGTCATCCTCATCCGCATCAAGGACGGGCGGATGAAGAAGGGTCAGAAGATCCGCTTCATGGCCCGCGGCACCGTCCACAACGTCGACCAGATCGGCGTGTTCCGGCCCCGGCTTGAGGCCGTGGACGATCTCGGGCCGGGTGAGATGGGCTATATCACCGCATCCATCAAAACGGTGGCCGACGTGTCCGTGGGCGATACCATCACCGATGACCGGGTACCGGCCTCCTCTGCCCTGCCTGGCTTCAAGCCGTCGATCCCGGTGGTGTGGTGCGGCTTGTTCCCGGTCGATGCCGACGATTTCGAGAAGCTGCGCGACAGCCTTGCCAAGCTGCGGTTGAACGACGCCTCGTTCCATTTCGAGGCGGAGTCATCGGCAGCACTCGGCTTCGGGTTCCGCTGCGGCTTCCTCGGGCTGCTGCATCTGGAAATCATCCAGGAGCGCCTGAGCCGCGAGTTCGACCTCGACCTGATCGCCACCGCGCCCTCGGTGGTCTATCGCATCCACCGCAATTCGGGCGTGACCGAGGAACTGCATAATCCGGCCGACATGCCGGACCCAAGCCTGATCGCCCATATCGAGGAGCCATGGATCAAGGCCACCATCATGGTGCCCGACGATTACCTGGGCTCGATCCTCACGCTCTGTTCGGAGCGGCGCGGGCAACAGCTTGACCTCACCTATGTCGGCAACCGGGCGATGGCGGTTTATCGCATTCCGCTCAACGAGGTGGTGTTCGACTTTTATGACCGTCTGAAATCGGTAAGCCGCGGCTATGCCAGCTTCGACTACCAGATGGACAACTACCAGGAAGGCGACCTGGTGCGGATATCCATCCTGGTGAATGCCGATCCCGTGGATGCGCTGTCGTTCATCGCCCATCGCAGCCAAGCCGACCGGCGGGGTCGGTCGATCTGCGAGAAACTGAAGGACCTGATCCCCAAGCAACTCTTCAAGATCGCCATCCAGGCGGCGATCGGTGGGCGGGTGATTGCGCGCGAGACCATCGGCGCGCTGTCCAAGGACGTGACCGCGAAGTGCTACGGCGGCGACATCTCGCGCAAGCGCAAGCTGCTGGAGAAGCAGAAAGAGGGCAAAAAGCGGATGCGCCAGTTCGGCAAGGTCGAAATCCCGCAATCGGCCTTCCTGGCCGCCCTTAAAATGGACGCGTGATGATGACGTCCGGCGCGTATGTAACGGATTATCTCGGCCACAGCGTCGCCGCCATGAACGCATTCGCGGCCGACGTCGCACTGCAGGACGTTCTGATCCGGATGGCCGATGCCACATCGGCGTCAATGCGCGCGGGAGGCAAATTGCTGATCGCCGGCAACGGCGGCAGTGCAGCCGATGCGCAGCATATCGCCGGCGAGTTCATTTCTCGCCTGATGTTCGATCATCCACCGCTGCCCGCCATCGCTCTGACCACCGACACATCGGCGCTGACCGCCACCGCGAACGACTATGGCTACGAACAGGTGTTCGAACGCCAGGTTATCGCTCTCGGTCGCAAGGGGGATGTGTTCCTCGGCATTTCGACCTCCGGCAATTCACCCAACGTGATCCGCGCCCTGTCCGCCGCACGCGCCCAAGGCGTCACCACGCTCGGCTTCACCGGGCAAGGCGGCGGCAAAATGGTCGAGCTATGCGACATGCTGCTGCCCGCGCCCTCGGCCTGGACACCGATTATTCAACAAATCCACATCACGGCTGCGCATATCTATTGCGCTCTCATCGAGAGAAGCATGTTTCCGAGACAATAGAGCCTGATGATTTTTGGCGGAATCGCCAAAAGTCTGAATCAGGCGGTCAAACAACGAGTTACAGCGGGATGCCTTCGCCTGTCAGAATGCATCCCGCTGCAATGAAAATGGAGCGCCGCTTCGCTGGCCGAGCGGTCAGGAGTCGGTCTCGTTCGTCGCGTGATATCGAGCGATTTCAGCCAATAGCGCCCATACCTTGTCTGCATCGAGCCGGCGTGCCGGATCGTTCACCAAGGCGTCCACTTCCTCGATCTTGCGGGCGTAGTCGCTCTCGGTCATGGCGGCGCGCTCCAGGGGTTGACTGGAGCGGACTCAGCACGGCGAACATGGCGCAACCATGGCGCAGCCGAGGCTTTATCGCGATTGTGCAGTCAGGCCGAGGACACGATCGCCGTCGCCAGATCGGCCGATTTGGCGGCGGGATGGCCTGGATTGCGGAAGCGCAGTTCGCCCGAGACGTCCGCCACCTCGAACATCTCGCGGCGCGAGGCACAACTGACGGCCACCACATGGCGGGCAGCGGGGTCGGTCAGGAACTGCCGCGCAGCCCCTTCGATTTCAAGTTGATCGCGCAAGTGGCGCCATTCCAGGGCATCGGTGTCCTCGACCAGCATGGCCAGGATACCGGGCCGCGAACCGGTCAGCCGCGCCGGCGCAATGGCCTGCATGCGCCGGCCGATGGCGGCCGCAACTTCATCCTCCCGTCCAGCACGGGCCGCGAGCACGCAGACACCGCCCGAGCCAGTCATCACCGCGAGATGAGCCTCATGGCCGAACTCCCGCCGCAGCGACGGCATCAGGCCGGCTTCGGTGCTTTGCGCCGCCAGCATCAGAGGATCGAGCCGCAGGATCGCAGCCTCGTCCTGATCGGCCCGCATCCGGCTGGCAAGCAGCCCGCGCACGCGGCCATGCAGTGCCGATACGCTCTCACTTTCAGGGCGCAAACCTTGGTTGAGAGTGAGTTTCAGCAGATAGCGGCCGGGATGGTTGGCCAGCCAGATCTGCAAGTCCGGGTCGATCGCATCGATCAGCCGCGCCCAGCCGCCGCGCTGCACATCACGGCCCTCCTCCGCGGAAATCACATCGCATACGATTTCAGCCGCACTGCCACCTCGGGTGATCAGCAGGTCGAACGGTGCGCCCTCCGCGAGTCCGGCAAAACGCACGTCAAAGCCTCGGGCACGGTGTTGGGCGGCGACGCGCAGCATGTGGAACGGGCCGACCAAGGTGCCATCCCCGCCGAGCCCCGCGGTCAGTGACGTCTCGAACCGGGCTTGGCCGGCGCCCTCGAGTGTGGCGTGCAAAGCCACTGCATCGGCCGCCAGACTGCCCACAACCTGTTCCACCGGCCCCATCGGCAAACCACGCCGGAGCCGCTCAAGAGCCCCCTCCACGACATGACGCTGCGCCACCGCGCGGCTCACCCGTTCACTTCCGCCAGCCATCTGGCGCAGTTCCGCAAGCCTTGCAAGCCAACGCGACGTGCCGAGCAGCCCAATCAGCGCAGTGCCGGCGCGACGGGATTCAATGGCCGCAGCACGACCATCTTCGACAGCCCGCATGACCCACTCCTCATTTGATGAAGGAGGATATAGCAGACCTATGCGGTCCTGTTAATTGCGCGGTAACGCGGCCCTGCCCGGCGCATCTGGGTTCTGTGCGCGCTGGCGCAGCAGATGATCTGCCAGCACCAGGGCGAGCATCGCCTCACCGACCGGTACAGCGCGAATGCCGACGCAGGGATCATGCCGTCCTTTCGTCATGACCTCGACATCCCGCCCGTCGCGGTCGACGCTGGCCCGCGGGGTGAGGATGGAACTGGTCGGCTTCACCGCAAAGCGCGCAACGATCGGCTGGCCCGTCGATATCCCGCCCAGGATTCCGCCGGCGTGGTTCGAGCCGAACGCCACCTCGCCACCCCGCATGTGCATTTCGTCGGCATTGGCCTCACCGGACAGGCTGGCGGCCGCGAATCCGTCACCGATCTCCACGCCCTTGACGGCGTTGATACCCATCAGCGCAGCGGCAATGTCGGCGTCGAGTTTGCCGTAGATGGGCGCGCCGAGGCCGGGCGGTACACCTTCAGCGACCACTTCGATGACCGCACCGCACGATGAGCCGGATTTGCGGATAGCCCCCAGATAGGCCTCCCACTGCGCGGCGGTGACCGGGTCGGGACAAAAAAACGGATTGCGCTCCACCTCGGCCCAGTCCCACCGGGCACGGTCAATGGCGTGCGGCCCCATCTGCACCAGGGCGCCGCGAATGGTGACGCCACTGCCCAGAACCTTGCGGGCGATAGCGCCGCCGGCAACCCGCATTGCTGTTTCGCGCGCCGAGGAGCGGCCACCGCCGCGGTAGTCGCGGATGCCGTATTTCAACTCATAGGCAAGGTCGGCATGACCTGGCCGCATGCGCGTGGCAATCTCACCATAGTCGCGCGAGCGCTGGTCGACATTGTCGATCACCAGGGCGATCGGGGTGCCGGTGGTGAGGCCCTCGAACACGCCGGAGACGATGCGGACTTCGTCGGGTTCCTGGCGCTGGGTGGTGAATTTTGACTGGCCCGGCCGGCGCCGGTCGAGCCAGGGCTGGATGTCCGCTTCGGTGAGCCCGATCCTGGGCGGGCAGCCATCCACCACGGCTCCGATCGAGGGACCATGGCTCTCGCCCCAGGTGGTGAGACGGAACAGATGCCCGAATGTGTTATGCGACATGATGGTTATGCGATATACTTATCCATGCACCACCGATATGTCGGGGGCATCCGGGTTCTTCATACCGACCGAGTGGTAGCCGCTGTCGACGTGATGGATTTCGCCCGTGACGCCCGCGCCGAGTTCAGAGAGCAGGTAGACGCCGGCGCCGCCGACATCACCGATCGTGGTGTTGCGACGCAGCGGCGCGTTGTACTCGTTCCATTTCAGGATATAGCGGAAATCGCCGATCCCGGAGGCCGCCAGCGTCTTGATCGGGCCTGCCGAAATCGCATTCACCCGGATATCCCGCGGCCCAAGGTCGGCAGCCAGGTATCGCACCGAGGCTTCAAGTGCTGCCTTGGCAACGCCCATCACATTATAATGCGGAATGACACGCTCGGCACCGAGATAGGTCAGAGTGAGCATCGCACCACCATCGGGCATCAATTCGGCGGCGCGGCGGGCGACGTCGGTGAAACTGAAGCAGGATATATCCATCGCCTGCAGGAAGGCAGCGCGCGGCGTATCCATGTAGCGACCGCGCAGGAACTGCTTGTCCGCGAAGCCGATGGCATGGACGAGGAAGTCGATCCGCCCCCACGCGGCTTTCACGGCGGCGAAGGCGGCATCCATGCTGGCGTCATCTGCAACGTCGCACGATGTCAGCAAGGTCGATCCGACCGAGGCCGCCAGTGGCCGCACCCGGCGCTCCAGCGCTTCGCCCAGATAGGTAAAGCCGAGTTCGGCCCCCTGCGCGGCGCAGGCATTGGCGATGCCCCAGGCCAGTGAGCGGTCATTGGCAACGCCCATGATCAAGCCGCGCTTGCCGGCGAGCAGGGTCCCTTTGGGGGCGGGTCGTTCGGTCTCGGGTTCGGACATGCGATGCTTTCCCAACAGAGTGGCCCAACATGGTGGCCCATGACGATGGACGCGGTGTGGTATTCCCGTGGTGACATAGGCAGGGGCTGTGCCGCAAGAGGGTGGTTACAGTCCGAGGGTCAGTTGACGGACCGTACCGAAGCCTCTGCGGTGATGGGCGGTGATGCCGAGGCGGTGCAAGGCAGCCCGATGGGCCGCGCTGCCGTAGCCGGCATTGCGCTCCCAGCCGTAACCGGGATGACGCAGGGCCAGGCGGGACATCAGACGATCGCGAAGCACCTTGGCAATGATCGAGGCCGCCGAAATCGCCTTTTCGCTGCCATCGCCGCCGATGATGCAGCGAGTGGGGCAGCCCAAGCGCGGATCGGTGTTGCCGTCTACCAAGGCAAGATCAGGCATCGGCAGACGCCCAAGGGCGCGGCGCATGGCCAAAAGGCTCGCCTGCAGAATATTGATGGCGCCGATTTCGCGCACCGAGGCCGCACCAACCCCGATTTCGGCGGCACTCGCCCGCAATGCCACATAGGCTGCACCGCGCGCCGCGGGTGTGAGATTTTTCGAGTCGTCGAGCAGGCAAGCCAGGTCAGGCGGCAAGGGATCGGGCAACACGACAGCCGCCGCAACCACCGGCCCGGCGAGCGGGCCCCGACCCACCTCATCGAGCCCCGCGACCCGCATTTTCAGGGGATCACCTTGACCCCGGGGTTGAATAACGCCCGGCCGCCAACCGTATAGGCGCCGATCGCAGCCTGCGCCTGGGCTCCGGCGAACCAGGTCGCGAGGGCATGGGCCGCGGCGGGGCTGCCGGATTTGATGCGCGATGGCGCCAGTTCGATCACCCGGTAGCGATTGATCAGCCGCGCATCACCCTGCACCAGTTCCGCAAGATCCCGCCGGTTGGCAAAGGAGAGCCAGGTGCCACGATCCGTCAAGGTGATCGAGTCGGTTGCGGCAGCGACGTTGAGGGCGGCGCCCATGCCGCCGCCGATGTCCTTGTACCATGGAGCGCCGAGCGGATTGATGCCGGCCTCGCGCCACAGCCGCTTCTCAAGCGAATCGGTGCCGCTCTTGTCGCCGCGCGAGACGAAACCGGCCTTGGCCTCGGCGACTTTGCGCAAGGCGGCAACAGCGTCGGATGAACCGGCGAGATGCGCGACATCGCTGCGCGGGCCGACAAAAATAAAGTCGTTCCAGGCGATTTCCACCCGCGATATGCCATGCCCAGCGGCGATGAAGGCATCCTCGGCTTCCGGGTCGTGCACCAGCACGAGATCTGCATCACCGCGCGCCGCAGTCGCGAGCGCCTGTCCGGTACCTTGTGCAAGCACCCGGACCTCGATGCCCGAGGCCTTGGTGAACAGCGGCAAGATGCGGCCCAGCAGGCCCGAATTATCGAGCGACGTGGTCGAGGCCAGAGTGATGGACTCAGCCTGCGCCGCACCGGCGAGAAGCAGGATGAGGAAAGCGAGGACGATCCTCATGCCCGATCCCTCCCGGCGATCAGCACGACAGTGCTGGCGCTGATGCTGATACCCACCAGGACGAGGCCCAACGCAAGGGCGAGGTCAAAATTCCCCTTCCCGGTCTCCAATGTGATCGTGGTGGTCATGGTGCGGGTTACTCCTGCGATGTTACCGCCAACGATCAGCACGGCGCCAACCTCGGAGACGGTGCGGCCGAAGCCGGCCAGCAGGGCGGTGGCAATTCCGCCGCGCGCCATGCGCATCAAATGAGGCAAGGCAGCCAGACGCGAGGCACCCGAGGCCTGCAGGGCGCGGCCGAATTCGAGCCAACGCCCCTCGATCGCCCGGTGCCCCAAAGCGGCGATGATGGGGGTAGCCAGCACGGTCTGCGCCATGATCATCGCCTCGGGTGTATAGAGCAAGCCGAGGAGGCCAAGCGGGCCGCTGCGCGACAGCAGCAGATAGAGCACCAGCCCGACCACCACCGGGGGCAACCCAAGCAGCCCATGCACCATCACCAACACCACCTGCCGGCCAGGCCAGCGGCCGAGCGCCAAGACAGCGGCAAGCGGAAGGCCGATCAAGGTGGCGCCGAAGGTGGCGGACAGGCTGACCGCGAGGGAGCGCAGCACGATGGGGAGAAATTCGTCCATGCCCTACTGACCCAGCAGTGACTGGCTGCGTACCAGACGGGCGTAGAGCCCGTCTTGCGCAAGGAGTTCGGCATGGCTGCCCCGCTCCACGGCGTGTCCCTCAACCATCACGACAACGAGATCCGCATCCCGCACAGTGGAGAGCCGATGCGCCACAACGATCGTGGTCCTGCCCTGGCGCAAAGTCGCGAGTGCCTGCTGGACCAGTTGCTCGCTTTCGGCATCGAGCGCGCTGGTTGCTTCGTCCAGCAGCAGAATTCGGGGATGGCGCAGCAGGGCGCGAGCCAGCGCAATGCGCTGGCGCTGGCCGCCGGAGAGGCGACCGCCGCCGGGGCCGACCATGGTTTGGTAGCCGAGGGGAAGTGCCGTGATGAAGTCATGCGCGGCGGCGGCGCGGGCGGCAGCCTCGATCTGGACGTCATCGGCGCCGGGGCGACCCATGGCGATGTTGGCCGCCACCGTATCATCAAACAGCAGCGTCTCCTGTCCGACATAGGCGATCGCGTCCCGCAGACTGGTGAGGTGAAGCGCGCGCACATCCGCCCCATCGATGCGGATCGCACCGGATGACGCATCATGAAGCCTGGGAATCAGGGCCAGGGCCGTCGATTTGCCGGCACCGGAGGGACCAACGAGGGCGATGGTCTGGCCAGGCTCGGCGACGAAACTCAACCCGTCGAGCCCGACCCGACCATCGGGATAGATGAAGCCGACCGCGTCAAAGGCCACGCGCCCCTGCCCGGCCGGGAGATCGATCGCATC
>CANFKS010000018.1 GCA_947447625.1 Rhodospirillales bacterium
CGCAAATCTCTGCAAAACCTTGACCCGATACCCCCGTTCGGTCAGAACCCACGCCTCCCCCAACCCCACGGACACACTCGCAATGCAGCGCATCTTCTCGGGCATCCAGCCCTCCGGCATTCCCCAGCTCGGCAATTACCTGGGCGCGGTGCGGAACTGGGTCGCGCTGCAGGACACGCACGAGTGCCTCTATTGCGTGGTCGACCTCCACGCCATCACTGTCTGGCAGGACCCCGCCGCCCTCGCGCAGCAAACCCGCGAACTCACCGCCGCCCTCCTCGCTTGCGGCATCGACCCCAAGAACCACATCCTGTTCAACCAGTCTGCCGTCCACGCTCATCTGCGCCTGGCCTGGATCTTCAACTGCGTCGCCCGCATGGGCTGGCTCAACCGCATGACCCAGTTCAAGGAAAAGGCCGGCAAGGACCGCGAAAACGTCTCCACCGGGCTGTTTACCTACCCGAACCTGATGGCCGCCGACATCCTCGTCTATCACGCCACCCGCGTGCCCGTCGGCGATGACCAGCGTCAGCACCTCGAACTCGCCAACGACATCGCGCAGAAATTCAACCACGATTACGGCGTTGATTTCTTCCCCAACATCGAGCCGATGATCATGGGCCCCGCTGCCCGCGTGATGAGCCTGCGCGACGGCACCAAAAAGATGTCGAAATCCGACCCCTCCGAGCAAAGCCGCATCAACCTCTCCGACAATACGGACGAAATCGCCCTCAAGGTCCGCCGCGCCAAGACCGACCCCGAGCCCCTGCCGTCCGACGTCGACGGCCTCGAAGGCCGCCCCGAGGCCCGCAACCTGATCGGCATCTATGCCGCACTGACCGACACCGATCACGCCGGCGTTCTGCGCGAACACGGCGGCAAGGGCTTCGGCGACTTCAAGAAGTCCCTCACCGACCTCCTGGTCGCCAAGCTCAGCCCGATCGCCGACGAAACCCGCCGCCTGCTCGCCGATCCCGGCACGATCGAAACCATCCTGCGCGACGGCGCCCGCCGCGCCGAAGCGCTCGCCACCCCGATCGTCGAGGAAGCTGAGCGCCTGGTCGGCTTCCTAAAAGTCTAAAGCCTGATCAATTTTGGCGGAATTGCCAAAAATCTGTCTCACGCCGCAGGTGATTCCACCTTTGGCGATGCCGCGCTACCGCGGAACGTCTTTGAGCAGCGCCTTGTTGACGCAGTTCTCAAGCCGCCCATCGCGCAGATACCGCGCTGCCGTCCGGGCCGAAAATGCCCGGATGTCGCGCATGCTCTCCGGCGTGTAGAACGCGGAATGCGGCGTCAGCACCAGACGGTGCTTCAGCCACGCATCGCCGCGATGCCAGGCCGCCAGCAGGGGCTCCTGCAAATTGGCCGGCTCCTCCGGCAGCACGTCGAGCCCGGCGGCCAATATTGTGCCGTCCTGCATCGCATCATGCAGCGCCGCCAGATCGATGATCGGCCCGCGCGCGGTGTTGACCAGCACCATCCCCCGCTTCGCCGCGGCAAATGCCTCCTTGCCGATCAGCTTGCGTGTCTCGGCGTTGAGCGGCACATGGATCGACACGATGTCGCACTGCCCCATCAACTCTGCCAGCGTATCCGCCCGCCGCACCCCGAGCGCGAGTTCATAGCCGTTCGGCACATACGGATCATGGAACACCACGTCCATATCAAACGCCGCCGCCCGCCGCGCCGCCGCCGTGCCGATCCGCCCGATGCCCACCACCCCGAATGTGCAGGCCGAAAGCCGGCGCCCATAGGGGTTGAGCGCCGGGCGCCAATTGCCGCGCGGATCGTCCCGCAGCTCCTGGTCATGAAACGCGATCGACTTGGTGAGCGTCATCATCAACGCGATGGCATGATCCGCCACCTCGCGCGTGCCGTAATCCGGCGTATTGCTGACCGCGATGCCCATCGCCCCATAGCGCGCGACATCGACCTCGTCGTACCCGACGGCCGACTTCACGAAGATGCGGCACATCTTCATCTTGCCGATATGTTCGGCCGGCGGCGACGGCCCGACAATCGCGTCGGCGTTCGCCCATTGCTCGTCCGTCACCTGTGCAAAATCGGTGCAGAACTCGCTTATAAAGCCGGGTCCGACCGCCTCACGGGCAATATCATGGAATTCGGCCGGCATGTTCGGCCATAGAATACGCATCATCGCGGCGCTTCTCCCCTTTTCGTGACGCTCCCTCATCATCGCGATGGGCGCCGTACCCCAGACTCTCCCGCCTCCCTTGCCTCAGGTCAACCGCCGCGCGCCGCCCGGCTCGGTTGACAATCCGCACCCCCCGGTCGACTCTCGCGGCCAGGCTTGGGCTTTGCGGCCCGGCGTCATCAATCGATTACGAGGAAACGAAATCATGAGTCTTCTTTGCGAAGGGCGGGTCGCCATCGTCACTGGCGCCGGCCGCGGGATCGGCCGCGAGCATGCGCTGCTGCTCGCCAGGCACGGCGCCAAAGTCATCGTCAATGACCTCGGCGGCAACACCGACGGCACCGGCGCCGACGAAACCCCCGCCCAGGAAGTCGTCCGCACCATCAAGGCGGCCGGCGGCGAGGCGGTGGTCAACACCGACAACGTGGCTGAACACATGGGCGCCAAGCGCATGATCGACCAGGCGATCGACACCTTCGGCCGCCTCGATGTGCTGGTGAACAACGCCGGCATCCTGCGCGATCGCGTGCTGTCCAACATGATGGAAGAAGAGTGGGACGCCGTGATCGCGGTGCACCTCAAAGGCACTTTCGGCCCCTCGCGCCACGCCGCCGCCTACTGGCGCAACCTCTCCAAGGAGATCGACGGGCCGGTCAACGCCCGGATCATCAACACCTCCTCGGTCTCGGGCATCTACGGCAACACCGGGCAGACCAACTACGGCGCCGCCAAGGCCGGCATCGCCGCCTTCACCGTGATCGCCGCGCGTGAACTCAAGCGCTACGGCATCACCGTGAACGCCGTCGCCCCCCAGGCATACACCCGCATGACCTCGGGCCTGCGCGAGCGCACCGATGAGCAGATCGAGGCGAGCCATCCGCGCCACGTCTCGCCCGCCATCGTGTGGATGGCCAGCGCCGAATCGAAGGACTTCACGGGTCGCATCGTCGAAGCCGGCGGCGGTCTGCTGGCCATCGCCGAAGGCTGGCATCGCGGCCCCACCGCGACCCCGATCGAGGACCCGTCCCTCCTCGGCCCGACCATGATGGACCTCCAGGCCCGCGCCCGCAAAAACGCAGGCATGAACGGCATGGACCTCGACTAGAGCCTGATGATTTTTCTCGGAATCGCCAAAAGTCTGAATCAGGCGATCGAACAGAGAGCTAGAGCGGGATGCCTTCGCCTATCAGAAGGCATCCCGCTCTAAGACCTCACAATAAGCCGCCCGGCCCCGGCCGGGCGGCCCCTTTTCCGACGCGGAGGTCTGCATGCCTGAACCTCTCTTCGCCGGCCTCAAGGTCATCGATTGCGCGACCTATATCGCAGCCCCCACAGCCGCCACGGTGCTGGCCGACTACGGCGCCGATGTCATCAAAATCGAGGCCCCCGGCGAGGGCGATCCCTGGCACAATCTCTACACCCGCCCGGGCCTGCCGCAATCGCCGCACAACTACCCCTGGCTCGTCGACAACCGCAACAAACGCGGCATCGCGCTCGACCTGAAACACCCCGACGGCCGCGCCGTGCTCGATCGGCTGGTCAGCCAGTGCGATGTGTTCATCACCAATATCCCGCTCCCCGCCCGTGAGCGCCTCGGCATCCGCTACGCCGATTTCGCCGCCACCTACCCCCGCCTGATCTACGGCTCGATGACCGCCTACGGCGAAGAGGGGCCCGAATCCGGCAAAACCGGCTTCGACATCACGGCCTACTGGGGCCGCTCAGGCCTGATGGACCAGGTTCGCGCCGATGCCTCCGTCATGCCCGCCCGCTCCGTCGCCGGCCAGGGCGACCACCCCACCGCCATGGCCCTCTACAGCGGCATCGTCACCGCCCTGTGGCGCCGCGACCGCACCGGACAAGGCGCCGAAGTGCGCGCCAACCTGCTCGCATCCGGCATGTGGGCCAACGCCTTCCTGGTCCAGGCCGCCCTCTGCGGCGCCGCCATCCCAACCCGCCCGCCGCGCGAACACACCACCCACGCCCTCGGCGGCACCTACCGCACCGCCGACGGCCGCTGGCTCATGCTGGCCCTCACCTCCGAAGCCCGCCAATGGCCTGCCCTCGCCGAAGCCGTCGGCCGGCCCGACCTGCTGTCCGACCCGCGCTTCACCGATGTCGCAACCCGCCGCCAGAACGCCGGCTCCCTGCTCCACATCCTCGACACCGCCTTCGCCGAGCGCAGCCTGGCCGAGTGGCGCCCCCTCCTCGACGCCCGCGGCCTCACCTTCGGCATCGTCGGCACCGTCGAGGAAGTCGCCACTGACCCCCAAGCCCTCGCCGCCGGCATCCTGCGCCCCCTGGCCGACACCGGCCTCATGACCATCGACAGCCCCTTCACCATCACCGACGAAGCCAAGGTCCCCATCACCGTCGCCCCCGGCCAGGGCGAACACACCACCGCCCTGCTCCGCGAAGCCGGCTACAGCGAAGCCGAGATCGGCGCCCTGCGCACCGCCGGTGCCGTGAGCGGCCAATAATCCCACCCATTGACCGCCCCCCGCCCGCTTCCTAGCCTGCGTCCGACGCTTTCCCGGGGGACCCCAATGGCCACGCACCGCTTCCGCCCAACCCGCTATCACAACACCATCGGCACCGCCGAGCCCTGCCTCAGAATCGCCGATGGCGACACCATCATCACCGACACCATCGACGCATCCGGCCTCGATGCCCACGAAGTTCAGGTCTGGGAACGGCCGAACCCGATGACCGGCCCCTTCTTCGTCGAAGGCGCCGAACCCGGCGACACCCTGGCCGTCCGCATCGAGCGCCTCACCCCAAGCCGCGCCACCGGCTGGACCTACTCCCCTCTGGCCTTCACCGTGCTCGACCCGTCCGCCATCCCCGACCGCCCCGCCAATGAGCGCGCCGTCTGGGACATCGACCCCGCCGCCGGCACCGTCCGCCTGCAAAACCCGCCCCCCGGCCTCGAAGGTTTCGCCCCCCCGATCCAGCCCATGATCGGCTGCTTCGGCGTCGCCCCCGCACGCGGCCAGGCAATCTCCACCGCGTCCAGCGCCCAGAACGGCGGCAACATGGACTACCGGCTGTTCGCCCCCGGCACCACCGTATGGCTGCCCGTCTCGGTCCCCGGCGCCTTGTTCTATCTTGGCGACGGGCACGCCTGCCAAGGCGACGGCGAAATCGTCGGCACCGGAATCGAAACCTCCTTTGAAATGGAAGTCACCCTCAGCGTCGTCAAACGCACCATCATTTGGCCCCGCGGCGAGACCGCCGATGACATCTTCGCCGTCGGCAACGCCCGCCCGCTCGACCAGGCGCTGCAACACGCCACCACCGAAATGCTGCGCTGGCTCAACGAGGATTACGGCCTCGACGCCCGCGCCGCCAGCCACCTGATGGGCCAGGTCGTGCGCTACGACGTCGGCAACGTCTTCAACCCGGCCTACACCGTCGCCTGCCGCATCGCCAAGCGCTGGCTGACCCGGCGCTGACTTCTTCTGGGCGTCTCGCGCCTGATGATTTTTGGCGGAATCGTAAAAAAGTTTGAATCAAGCGATCAAACAAAGCTTAGAGCGGGATGCCTTCCGATAGGCGAAGGCATCCCGCGCTCATTCTTTCAGCTACTTGATCAACCCCATCGCCCGCAGCCGCGCCTCAAGCCGCGGCGTGCCGAAGCCATGCTCGACGGGCTTGGCAATATCCATGATCTGCGGCAGCGCCTCAGCAAACATCTCGGGCGTGATCGGCTGCGTCGGATCGAACTGGACGCCCTCGCTCTCGATGTATTTCACCCGCTTGTAGAACCCGGCATTGGCGCCAAAAATTTCGCCTGACACGTTGCACTGCTCAGACGACATCCACGCCACCGCCGGCGACACCAGCTCGGGCCGCATGAAATCCAGCACCGCATCAGGGATCAACCCCTCGGTCATCCGCGTCTTGGCCGACGGCGAAATCGCATTGCACAGAATGTTGTACTTTGCACCCTCGAACCGCAGGCAGTTGATCAGTCCGTTCACCGCCATTTTCGCCGCGCCGTAATTCGCCTGGCCGAAATTGCCAACCGTGCCGGAGCCCGACGTCGTCACGACAACCCGCCCATACTTGGCCTCCCGCATGATCGGCCAGGCCGCCATCGTGCAATACACCGTGCCCATCAGATGGACCTGCACGACAAACTCAAAATCCTCAGGCTCCATCTTGTGGAACGATTTGTCGCGCAGCACCCCAGCGTTGTTGACCAGGATATCGAGCCGCCCGAACGCATCGATCGCGGTCTTGACGATGCTCTGCGCGCTGACCCAATCGGCCACCGACGCATAGCTGGCCACCGCCTCGCCACCCGCAGCCTTGATCTCCTCGACCACCCGGTCCGCCACCGAATTGGCGGTCCCCCGCCCATCGACGGATCCGCCGGGATCATTGACCACCACCTTGGCACCACGGCTGGCGAGCAGCAGCGCATGCTCCTTGCCCAACCCCGCCCCAGCGCCGGTCACGATCGCAACCCGGTTGTCATAACGTATTGTCATGCGCGTCTTCTCCCAAGAGCGTGATGTCTGCCTCACGCGTTCAAACCCTGCGCCACGTCCCATGCCGAACCCAGCCGGCCGGCACCACGACCCAACAGCCGCACTTCGTCCGGGCGGCCATCACCAAACCACGCTATCGCGCCGCCGCCCACACCGGAAGGGGGACCGATCGCGCAAATCTAAAGCCTGATGATTTTTGACGAAATCGCCAAAAGGTCTGAATCAGGCGATCAAACAAAGATTTACAGCGGGATGCCTTCGCAATCGGAAGGCATCCCGCTCTAGAGCCGCGACGGCGTCACCATCCGCGACGCCACCGGAATGGGTGTCGCCCGATATGCCTCAAGCCCGCGTCCTGCCGTCCCCTGCGGTGCAGGTATCACCCGTGCCGCCTCGGCCCGGTTCGACAATTGATGCCCCCCCGTCGGCGGAGCCGGCGTCAACCGAGGGATCCCGCCGGTCCCCTGCGCCGCCGCGCCCGCAGTCCACATAGTCTGCGGCCACAGCGTGTCCGACCGCTGATGTCCCGGCGGCACCCCATTGCCCGCCACCCCCCGACGCTCCTCCTCTGTGAGCACGGCCAGCACCTTGCGCTGATAGGGCTCGCCCAGCGCCGGTGTCGAAGAATGATACATCGCCGTCGCCTTCGCCCAGTCCCGCGTCTGCCCAAACAACTCGCGCAGGAATTTCGCGGCATAGCGCGCATTCGCCATCGGATCGAACGCCTCGTCGAGCGAGGCAAACGCCGTCGGGTGATACATCAGATTGACCTGCATGCAGCCCACGTCGATCGATCGCGCGCCACGCGCCTGGAACCCGCGCACCGCAGCGATCGCCTCCGCCTTGCTGGCATAGACATACCCGGCGCCCTCGACATTGATGGTCCACGGCCAGGGATGCACCCCGCCCTGCGCATCGGCGCGCCCACTCTCGACCCGCGCAATCGCGGCCATCAACCGCGGCGGCACCCCAGCCGCCCGCTCCACCATCGCCACCGCCTGGTGACACTGCAATGAGGCTTCGGGAACCGGCATGCCCGCCTGCGCCAGCGCGCCGCACCAAATCAGGACCAAGGCAAAAAAACTATACACCACCATCATACAATCGGTTTACCGGAACATTGGTTAACCAATCATGAGCCACATCGCGAAATCGCCGGCATGTGACATTTTTGTTGCATCACAACATGGCGCACCGGAAACCGGGTAAAAATCATGCTGCAACGCAAAATATCGCTTGCATGCCTACAATTTCCGGCCTATGTCTTGTTTCGCAGCAGGGCGACAAGGTTGCCCTCCTGCTTCTTGGACGTTTCCTCCCTAAACTTGGCGGCGCTGCAAAGCGCCGCCACTTTTTTTGCCCAAAACGCCCGATTTCAAACGCCCAGCAGCGCTCCCGCATCCCGCGCCAACCCGGCCATCGCCACCGACAGCCGGCCCTGCACATCGACAAACCCCGGCAACATCTCCATCCGCTCCTCGTCCATGTAGAGGGCGCGCAGGACCTCGATCTGCACCGCATGGACCCGCTCACGCGGCCGCCCATAGGTGCGCGTGATATATCCTCCCGCATAAGGCTCGTTGCGACGCACCGAAAATCCCTGCCCCCGCAGCAATGCCTCCAACCGCCGCATCACCACGCCGTCGCACGCGCTGCCATGCACATCGCCCAGCACCACATCGGCCACCTGCCGCGGCGCCATGCTGTTGCCCGGCATCGAATGGCAATCGACCAGCAGACACGCGCCAAACCGCTCCCGCGTCGCTGCGATCTCCTCGCGAAGGGCCGCGTGAAACGGATGCCAGAGGTCCAAAACCCGCGTCTGCGCCTCAGCAAACCGCAACCGCCCCCGATAAATCCCCTCCCCCGACGCCACCACCCGCGCCAGCGTCCCCAATCCCGCCGCAACCCGGGGGCTGTCGGCATTCACCCACGCCGGCAATGCGTCCTCGAACATGCCGGGATCCAACTCCCACGGCTCCCGATTCGCATCGCAGAACGCCCGCGGAAACGTCGCCGTCACAAAAGATGCGCCAAACAACGGAACCGACGCGAACAGCAGATCGACGAACGCATCCTCGCTGCGCCGCAGCCGCAGCGGATCGAGCCGCGACCCCGCCACAAACGCCGGCGGATAGGCCCGCCCCGAATGCGGCGAGGCAAACACCAGCGGCGCCGTGCGCTGCTCAGGCGCAAAAACCCGCACCGGCGGGGGCAAAATCACGTCATCAGGCGACAAAAACTCCATCCCCCATTCAACCGCCTGCCACGATCCACCGCAACCCGATTGCATCCCCCCTTGCGGAGTATCGACCCACAGGCTAGAAGCCCCCTCATCGGATGGGCGCGTAGCTCAGCGGGAGAGCATCGCCTTGACATGGCGGGGGTCACAGGTTCAATCCCTGTCGCGCCCACCATCCGATCTCCAGGCCTTCAACGTGTCAGCCGGACGAAAACTCCGTGCGATGGCCTGATCGTCCACCGCGGCCAGTCGAGATCCAGTCCCAATCAGGCCGGCACCCGCAGCCCCGTCTCCGGCTGGATCACCCCCCCGCGCACCTCCCCCGGCATCACCGAGCCCCACAACGTATCGAACCCATCCGGCAACCGCCGGCTATCCGGCATCGCCAGCCACAACCGGAACAACAGCCGATCCTGCCCGGCCCCCACATCGTCCGCATAGGCGGTGCGGCCATGATAGATCACATGGTTGTTCAACAACTGGATATCCCCAGCCACGAACGGCGAATGCAGGCACAACGACTCCGCCACACGCGCCAGCATATCGAGCGCCTCGTTCTGCACCGCCGTCAGCCGCGGCACCCGCGCCACCTCCTGCGCCTGCTCCACATAGGTCCGCGAATACTGGCTCGTGATCTTCCCCCCCGCAAACCCGAACACCGGCATGGCAAACACATTATCCAGCGACACCCCATCCTCATCCGCCGGCCGCATCCGCCAGTAGTCCTCGCACAACACCGCCAGCAAATCCGGCCGCTCCGCCAGGATCGCATTATGCACCGCCGGGATCGACGCCAGCTTCGACACGCCGCCCGCCTGCGCATTGCGCACACACAACAGCCCGATCACATCACAGCGATCGGTATGCCAGCGCAGCGGCCCCGTCGAGCGGGACCGCGCCCGCGCCGAAGCCACCCGCCCCTCGTCGGTCTCCTCATAGGTCCGCATCGTCAACCGCGTCTCGTCGCGCACCTCTCCCATGATCTCGCCCCGCGCGTTCTGATACACCGCCGTGCCGAGATGCCGCCCGATCCCCCAGAAAATCCGCCGCAGATCATCCTCGCCATAACGCCCGACATCGATCCCCCGCAGCCGCACGCAGCCCCGCCCGTTCTCCAACTCGTCCGAAATATCGGCCAACACCCCCGCGGTCAGCGGCAGCGGAAAATCCTCCCGCCCGAAATCGAACACCCCCCGATCCTGCACCCCCTGCAGCGCCGCATGGATCTCGCCCCGCTGCGCATCATCGAGCGTGCGGATCCAGTCCCCCGCCTGCTCCAACGCCTCACCCGACCAAACCGAACGCCCCGCCAACGGCTGATGCGATGATGTCATGACACGCTCCCTCCGGGCCGCCCCCGCCACCAGGCGCGCGCGAACCCCTCTCCGATTAAACCACGCCTACTGATCCGCGAGCAGCCAGGCCAGCACGCCCTTCTGCGCGTGCAACCGGTTCTCCGCCTCGTCGAACACCACCGATTGCGGCCCGTCGATCACCGCGGCGGTCATCTCCTCGCCGCGATGCGCGGGCAGGCAATGCATGAAGATCGCATCCGGCGCCGCCAACCCCATCAACTGCTCCGTCACCTGATACGGCATCAGCAGATTATGCCGGTTGGCATGCGGATCATCCGACATGCTCACCCAGGTATCCGTCACCACACAAGCCGCCCCGGCCACCGCCACTTCAGGATCGGCAGTCAACTCGATCTTCGCCCCCAGCGCCCGCGCCCACGCCACCGTCTCGGCCGGCGGCCCCAGTTCCGGCGGCGTCGCCAGGCGCAGCGTGAACCCGAACCGCGCAGCGCTCTCGATCCATGACCGCGCCACATTGTTGCCATCGCCGACCCAGGCGATCACCTGTCCCGCGATCGGCCCCTTATGCTCCTCGAACGTCATCACATCGGCCATCAACTGGCACGGATGGCTCTCCGCGGTCAGCCCGTTGATCACCGGGATTGTGGCATTGGCCGCCATCTCGTGCAGCTTCGCGGGGTTGTCGGTGCGATACATCACGGCATCGACATAGCGCGACAACACACGCGCCGTATCCGCCACCGTCTCGCCCCGATCAAGCTGCGTGGCACTGCCCGCCAGCATCACCACATCGCCGCCCAACTGCCGAATACCCACCTCGAAACTCACCCGCGTGCGCGTGCTCGGCTTCTCGAAAATCAACGCCACCGTCTTGCCCGCGAGCGGCTTGGCGGTGTCCGCGCCGCGCTTCATCCGCGCCGCATGGTCGATCATCGCCCGCAGCGTCGCGCTGTCATGATCCCGAATGTCGAGGAAGTGGCGGGGGGCACGCGCCGCCCCGCCCTCCTCGACCGCCCTCAAGGCAGCGTGGCTCACTGTGCAGCAGCCTTGCTTTCGCCCGCGCAGACCTCTGCCGCGCGGCGCATCAGGCGCAAACCCTCCGCAATATCCGCATCCGTCACCACCAGCGGCGGCGCGATACGCAGCGTGTTGTCGCCCGCGGTGATCGTCATCAGCCCCTCCGCGGTGCAAGCCTCCTGCACGGTGCCCACAGGGCCCACGCATTTCAGCCCCTGCAACAGCCCGGCGCCGCGATGCTCCTCGAACACCGTGGGGAAATCGCGCTTCAACGCCGCCATCCCGTCCCACAACGCCTGGCCCTTGCGGGCCACACCGTCGAGGAACCCGGGGGCGAGCAGCACATCCAGCACCGCATTGCCCGCCGCACACGCGAGCGGATTGCCGCCATACGTCGTGCCATGCGTGCCCGGCGTGAGGTTTTTCGCGGCCCGCTCATTGGCCAGCACCGCGCCAAGCGGAAACCCGCCGCCAATGCCCTTCGCCGCCGCCACCACATCCGGCTTGATCCCGGCCCATTCATGAGCAAACAGCTTGCCCGTGCGCCCCATGCCGGATTGCACCTCGTCAAGCCCAAGCAGGATGCCGAACTCGTCGCACGTCGCGCGCAGATCCTTCAGGAACTGGATATGCGCCGGCCGCACGCCGCCTTCGCCCTGCAACGGCTCGACCATGATGCCCGCCGTTCCCGGCCCGATCGCATCGCGCACCGCATTGAGATTGTTGAACGGCACATGGTCGAACCCCTCGGCCGGCGGCCCGAAGCCTTCCAGATACTTGGCATTGCCGGTGGCAGCCAGGGCGCCAAGCGTGCGGCCATGGAACGCGCCCTCGAAGGTGATCAGCCGATAGGCGTTCGGCCTGCCCTCGTTGAACATCGTCTTGCGCATCATCTTGATCATGCCCTCGTTCGCTTCCGCGCCCGAGTTGCAGAACAGCACGCTGTCGGCGAACGAGTTGGCGACCAGCCGCTCGGCCAGCCTCTCGGCCTGCGGAATCCGATACAGATTCGACACGTGCATCACTTTACGCGCCTGTTCGGCGATCGCGTCGGCCAGATGCTTGTTGCCGTGCCCGAGCGACGCAGTGGCAATGCCGCTGCCGAAGTCGAGGAATCGTCGGCCATCCGTCGTCCACAGCCAGGCGCCCTCGCCCCGCTCGAATGCGAGATTGGCACGGTTGTAGTTCGGCGTTAGGGCGGGGATCATTCCGATGGTCCTCGATAGGTCCCATTCCGGGACGTTGTTCTCCCGGCGCTGCGCCATCCGCACCCCTGTGCGAACGGTTCCGGAGGAAAGGCGGAAGAATGTCCTGCCCGAGCCCCCCGAGTCAAACCGCCCGCACGCAAACCGCCGAACACACGCGCATACCGGCCTTGCACATCTCCACCCCCCGCCGCCCCGCCCCGGCATTTCCGCTGAGCCCGCCACGTGGCACTTATAGACCATGGCCATCCCCGCCTCCCCTCCCCCCCCCAGCGCCTCCGCCCTCGATGATGCGGCCCTGCATGACGCAGCGCTCGCCCATCTCGCCCGCTACAGCACCACCCAGACCGGCCTGCTCCGCGTCCTCGACCGCCGGATCGACCGCTGGGCCCGCGCCCGGCAAGCCAGCGAAACCGACCCCGACGCCACCGCCGCCACCATCGCCCGCGCCCGCGCCGCCGCCCGGGCGCTCACCGCCCGGCTCGCAAGCCAAGGCCTGATCGATGACGCCGCCTTCGCCGCCAGCCGCGCCCGCAGCCTCACCCGCGCCGGCCGCTCGCGCCAGGCCATCGCAGCACACCTCGCCGCCCGCGGCATCGCGCGTGACGCCGCGGGAGAGGCCATGCCGCCCCACGAAGACGCCGAATTCGCCGCCGCCCTGGCCTGCGCCAAACGCCGCCGCATCGGCCCCTTCCGCCGCATCGTCCCCGACGCAGCGCCGCTCGACCTCGCCGCCCGCACCCGCGAGCTCGCCACCCTCGCCCGCGCCGGCTTCCCCCGCAGCATCGCCCAGCGCGCCCTCGCCTGCCTGCCCGAGGAGGCCGAAACCCTGCTCATCGCGCTCCGCCAAAACCTGCTCGACCAAAACCTGCTCGACCAAAACCTACTCGACAGGCCGGAACCCGACTCGCAATGACCGCCACCCAAGTCGTTTTCACCCGCCACGGCATGATGCGCGGCGTCCGCGCAGCCCTGCCCATGGTCTTCGGCACCATCCCCTTCTCGCTCGTCACCGGCATCGCCGCCCAATACGCCGGCCTCTCCGCCCTCGAACAAATCCTCATGAGCGCCAGCGTCTTCGGCGGCGCCGCCCAGCTTCTCGCCCTCGGCAGTTGGACCACCCCGGCCTCCATCGTCACCGCCACGCTCGCCGCCTTCACCATCAACCTGCGCCTCGTCCTGATGGGCCCCGTCCTCGGCCCCTGGCTCGACAAGCTGAAGGGCTGGCCGGTCTGGGGCAGCCTCTTCCTCCTTGTCGATCAGAACTGGGGCCTCGCGCTGCGCGAACTCAACGCCGGCGGCCGCGACGCCGGCTTCATGTTCGGCTCCGGCCTCGCGATGTGGCTGCAATGGGTCATCTTCTCCGCCATCGGCCACGCCGCCGGCGCCACCCTGCAACTGCCGCCCGGCCATCCCCTGTTCTTCTGCAGCCTCGCCGTCTTCATCTGCCTGCTCGCCGGCCAATGGCGCGACCTGCGCGACCTCCTGCCCTGGGCCGTCGCCGCCCTCGTCGCCATCGCCACCGCGCAACTCTGGCCCGGCAGCGTCTACTACATCGTCGCCGGCGCCCTCGCCGGCTCCCTCACCGGCGCCATCCGCGACACCTGGCGCACATGAACCCGCCGCCCTTCTCGATTGACCCCTGGACCGGTGGCGCCATCCTCGGCATGGCCATCTCCACCTATGCCTGCCGCGCCGGCGGCTACTGGCTGTTCAGCAAAATCAAGCCCAGCCCCTTCCTGCGCGCCGTGCTCGCCTATATTCCGGGAACGCTCTTCGTCAGCTTCGTCCTGCCCGCCCTCGTGAGCGGCGGCTGGCCGACCGCCGCCGGCGCCGTCGTAACCCTGCTCATCATGCTCCGCACCCGCTCCTTCCCGCTCTCCATGCTGGGCGGCACCGCCACCGTCTGGACAATCTGGGCGCTGCACTGACCCCATCTGCCGGCATCGCCGGCGCCCGGTATCTGCGCCCCATACCGGTTTGATCTGGATCATTTACCGCCGGACCGCCCACAGCCAAGTGTGACGGCATCCTGGAGGTCCCCCCGATGCACCCCTTCCGCGCCGCCTGCCGCTCCGGCCTTGCCCGCATCCGCGCCGAAGGCCGCTACCGGACCTTCACCCCCTTGCGCAAACAAGCCGACCGCTTCCCCGTCTTCACCACCACCACGCCAGACGGCCTGACGCGCGACATCACCGTCTGGTCCTCCAACGATTACCTCGCCATGGGCGTCCATCCCGCCGTCATCCAGGCCGCCACCCATGCCGCCATCACCATGGGCGCCGGCGCCGGCGGCACCCGCAACATCGCCGGCACCAGCCATCTGCATGATGCGCTCGAGACCGAACTCGCCGCCCTGCACAACAAACCCGCGGCCCTGCTCTTCACCTCCGGCTACGTCGCCAACCAGACCACCCTCGCCACCATGCTGCGCAGCTTGCCCAACTGGCACGTCTTCTCGGACGCAAAAAACCACAACTCCATGATCGCCGGCATCAAGGGCGCCCCCGCCACCGTTCACATCTGGGCCCACAACAACCTCGAAGACCTCGAACGCCGCCTCGCCGCCGCCCCGCCCGACGCCCCCAAACTCGTCGCCTTCGAAAGCGTCTACTCGATGGACGGCGACATCGCGCCGATCGGGCCGATCTGCGACATCGCCGAGCGCTACCACGCCATGACCTATCTCGACGAAGTCCACGCCGTCGGCCTCTACGGCCCCACCGGCGGCGGCATAGCCGAACGCGACGCCGTGGCGCACCGCATCGACATCATCGAAGGCACCCTCGCCAAAGGCTTCGGCTGCCACGGCGGCTACATCGCCGCCGATCGCGACATCGTCGACTTCCTGCGCTCCACCGCCTCGGGCTTCATCTTCACCACCTCGCTCCCCCCCACCACCGCCGCCGCGGCGCTGGCTTCCATCCGCCACGTCCGCGCCGACCAGGCCCGTCGAGAAACACTCCACGAACGCGCCGCCACCCTCAAATCCCGCCTCGCCGCCGCCGGCATCCCCATCATCCCCACGCTCAGCCACATCGTCCCCGTCCAGGTCGGCGATGCCACCCAGTGCCGCCAGATCAGCCAGCGCCTGTTCGACGAATTCGCCATCTACGCCACCCCGATCAACTACCCCACCGTTCCGGTCGGCGAGGAGCGCTTGCGCCTGACCCCCACCCCGCTGCATACGGATGCCATGATGAACCACTTGGTAAGCGCCTTGCAGAACGTCCTGACGGTGCGGAAATTGCGAGTCGCGTGACAGCCTCCTCCCCAGCCGACCGCCCCCTGCTGCGTCTCAACCCCGGACAGGAACGCCGTCTCAAATCCGGCCACCCCTGGGCCTACAGCAACGAAATCCGCATGACGCCTGACATGCGCGCATTCGAAAAGGGCCTCCCCGTCCGCCTCGAAAGCGCTGAAGGCTGGCGCCTCGGCACCTTCATGTTCAACCCGAACAGCCTCATCGCCGCCCGCCTCCTGGATCGGGACCCCAACGCCGTCATCGACGCAGCCTGGGTCCGCAAACGCCTCGATGACGCCATCACCCTGCGCGCCCGCCTCGGCCTCGGCCCGCATCACCGCCTGGTCCACGCCGAAGCCGACCGCCTGCCCGGCCTCATCATCGACCGCTACAACGACGTCGCCGTCATCCAGGCCAACACCGCCGGCATGGACCGCCTGCTCCCCCTCATCGCCCGCGAACTGACCGATGCCCTGCCCCTGCGCGCCATCGTGGCCCGCAACGACAGCCCCTTCCGCCTCCACGAATCGCTCCCCCAGACCGTCGAACTCCTGCACGGCACCGACAGCGCCGTCCTCGTTGAGGAAGGCGGCATCCGCTTCCCGATCGACCCCATGTCCGGCCAGAAAACCGGCTGGTTCTTCGACCAGCGCCCCAACCGCGACCGCGTCGCAGCCCTCGCCAACGGCGCCCGCGTGCTTGATGTCTTCTGCCATGTCGGCGCCTTCGGCCTGCGCTGCGCCCAGGCCGGCGCCTCCGCCGTCACCCTCGTCGATTCCAGCGCCCCCGCCCTCGCCCACGCCCTCGAAGGCGCCGCCCTCAACGGCTTCGCCGATCGCGTCACCACACGGCGCGGCGATGCCTTCGACGTGATGACCGACCTCGCCGCCGAAGCCGCGAAATTCGACATCGTCGTCGTCGACCCCCCCGCCTTCGCCAAATCCAAAAAAGACAAGGACGCCGGCCTGCGCGCCTATGGCCGCATGGCCCGCCTCGCCGCCCCCCTCGTCGCCCCCGGCGGCTTCCTCTTCGCCGCCTCCTGCAGCCATCACGCCGCTTTGACCGACTTCGCCGCCGTCATCGCCGAGGGCATTGTCCGCGCCCGCCGCGAAGGCCGCATCCTCCTCACCGGCGGCGCCGGCCCCGATCACCCGGTCCACCCCCTCCTCCCCGAAAGCGCCTACCTCAAGGGCCAGCTCTTCCAACTCCTTTAGAGCGGGATGCCTTCTGATAGGCGAAGGCATCCCGCTCTAACCCTTTGTTTGATCTCCTGATTCAGATTTTTTGGCGATTTCGCCAAAAAATTAGCCGGGCCGAACCCTCAGACCAAGGCTCGCAAGGCGCGACCCTTGGTCTGAGTCTTTTTCCGCGCGCCGCCGCCCACCAACCCGGCCAGCACCGCCAGCCGCCGCAATCAGCCGAGATGGCGGCCAAAAAACGACAAGGTCCGCGCCTGCGCCACCGCCGCATCGGTCGCGCTGAAGCTGCCCCGCTCATCGCAGGCAAACCCGTGCTGCGCACCGGCATACACATGGATCTCCGCCCCAGGCTGCGCCGCCTGCACGGCCTCCACATCGGACATCGGGATCCCGGTGTCCTTCTCGCCGAAATGCAACTGCACCGGGCAGTTCGGCACTTCGCCGCGCGTCCCCGCCACACCGCCGCCATACCAGCCCGACGCCGCCGAGAACCGCCGCGACCGCGTCGCCCCCCACCACGCCACCGTGCCACCGAAGCAGTAACCCACGATGCCGATCTTGCGCGGCCCCAGCGCCGCGGCCGCCGCCTCGATATCCAGGATAATCCCGCCATCCGGCACCTTGCCGCGGAAATCGCGGCCTTTCGCAATGTCGTCAGCGGTATAGCCGAGTTCCACACCCGGCTGCGCCCGATCGAACATCGCCGGCGCAATCACCGAATACCCCGCCGCAGCAAACGCCGTGCACAGGTTGCGGATATGCGGGTTCACCCCGAAAATCTCCTGCACCACCACCAGGCCCGGCCCATCCCCATCGGGCCCGTCCCGCCAGGCCGCCAGCTTGTGCCCATCGGCAGCAGTCAGTTCAATCCATCCGGCCATGGTCGATCCCTTTTTCTCGATGCGTGATCATGCCAAGATGGCAGCATGACCGAGATCGTCAACCTCCGCCGCGTCCGCAAACAGCGCGCCCAGGCCGAAGCCGCCGCCACCGCCGCGCAAAACCGCGCCCTGCACGGCCGCACCGGCGCCCAAAAAACCCTCGAACGCCAGGAGCGCACCCGCACCACCCACGCCCTCGACGGCCACCGCCTGCCTCCACCACCCCGCGATGCGGCCCCCCCGTCCTCGAACGAACGCGACGATCCCGCCCCGGCAACCCGAAATTAGAGCCTGATGATTTCGGGCGATTCCGCCAAAAATCATCAGGCTCCTGCCCGCCGCCCCGCCTAACCCGACACCGCAAACCCCGCGAAACTCTCCGCCAACACCGCATAAATCTCCCGCTTGAACGGCACCGCCAACCCCGGCAAATCCCCGAGCGCCACCCAGCGCCACGCGTCAAACTCCGGATGCGGATCGAGATCAAGCCGGATATCCCCGTCCACCCCCAGAAACCGCAACGCAAACCAGCGCTGCCGCTGCCCGCGATACCGCCCCCCCAACGCACGCCCAATCAACTCCGGCGGCAAGTCATACGTCATCCACGCCGGATGCTCCCCAATGATCTCGGCCCGATCCGTCCCGATCTCCTCCGCCAATTCCCGCAACACCGCGCCCCGCGGGTCCTCGTCGTCATCGATCCCCCCCTGCGGCATCTGCCACCCCCCCGGCGCCCCCTCCGCATTGGGAAAATCCGCCCGCCGCGCCACCAACACCAGCCCATCCCGATTGAACAGCACCGCCCCCACATTGGGCCGATACGGCAACACCGAATAATCCACCATCACATCCTCTTCGCAACACTCAACGCGGCACAATCAGCGCACTCACCGGCACCAGCGCATAGCCCCGCAGCGGCAACGCCGTCGCCCACGCCGCGATCCGATCGATCACCATCGGCGTCGGCCCCTCCGCCAGCCCCACCGCCGTCCCCCCCTCGCGCGCCACCCGCTCCAACTGCCCCAACCGCTCATCCACCTCGCCGCGCACCGCCGGCGCATCCAGCACCAGATCCACCGCCCGAAACGGCGGCAGCCGCGTTGATTGCGGCGCCGCCCCGCCAGGCCGCGCATCCAGATAGATCAACCCCCGCCGGCCAACCTCCTCCAACATCGTCGCATACAACGCCGGCGCCGCCGCAAACCGCTCGCCATGCATCCGGTTCAACACCCCCGTCACCCCCACATACCCATTGAACCGAGACAGCGCCCACTCCAAATTGCGCGCATTCACCGCTGGCGCCGCCCCCGTCAGCAGCGCCTGCGGCCCCGGGTCGTTGTTCGGATACTGCGTCGGCTCCATCGGCACCACGGCAAACAACTCATGCCCCCGCGCCCGCGCCATATCCAGCAAAGCCCCCCGCACCCCATAAGGCGAAACCGCAAACGACACAGCAGCCGGCAACCCCCGGATCGCCTCCTCGCTCGCCTGCGCATGCGGCCCGATATCGGCCATCAAAATCGCAATCCGCGGCCGCGTTTCCCCCGCCGCCCGCCCCGCCGCATACACCACAGATGGCCGCACCCCGCCCACCCCGATCTTCGGCACCTCCGCCCCCTCAAACCCCAAAGCCGGCTCCAACAACGCCGGATCCGGCCCCGCCACCGGCGCCCCCGCATCCCGGAAAGCCACCTCCCGGGACACCCCCCCCCGCGGCCCCTCAACCGCCACCGGCCCCGTCACCACCGGCCCCGTCACCACTGGCCCCGTCACCACCGGCCCCGTCACCACTGGCCCCGTCACCACTGGCCCCGTCACCATTGGCGCATCCACCCGCGCCACCTCGCCCGCCGCCTTCTCACCAACCACCGCCCGCACCACCGGCGCCCGCACCACCGGCCCCATCACCGACAGCACAGCCCCCAACACCACCGCCGCGGCCGCAACCACCCCCCAAAACCACGCGAGCCCCACCAACACCGGGCCAACCCACCCAGCCCGCGCCCGCGCCATCATCGCCGCGCCCGCGAAGCCCAACCCGTCAGCGCGCCGCCTTCTTCATCGGCTGCATCGTCCGCACCACCGCCAACCCCTGCTGCAACACATAATCCGTCTCCGGCTTGGCCGCATCGAACGCCGGCCAAGTCTCCGGCGGCAGCTTCGCTATCTCCTTGGCAATCGCCGGCACATCCGTCCGCGGCGCCAGCGCCTCCGCCGACGCCCCGCCCGCGTTGCTGATCGCCCCCTTCAGATCAGCCTCCCGCTCCGGCCCAAAATGCGGCGGCTCATTGCGGCTCGATTGCACCTCGATCTCCGGCATGATCCCCAATCCCTGGATCGACCGGCCAGACGGCGTGTAATACCGCGCCGTCGTCAGCCGCATCGCCCCATTCCCCGGCAACGGAATCACCGTCTGAACCGAGCCCTTGCCGAAACTCCGCGTCCCCAACACGATCGCGCGCCGCTGATCCTGCAACGCCCCGGCCACAATCTCGCTCGCCGAAGCCGATCCGCCATTGATCAACACCACCACCGGCAACCCCCCCGTGATGTCCCCGCCCTTCGCATTCCACCGCTGGCTGTCCGCGGAATGCCGCGCCCGCGTCGAAACAATCTCCCCCTGCGACAGGAAATCATCCGAAACCGCCACCGCCTGGTCCAACAACCCGCCCGGATTGTTGCGCAAATCCAGCACAACCCCCTTCAACTTGCCGCCCGACTGCTCCTTCAACGCCGCAAACGCCTTGCGCAACCCGCTATCCGTCTGCTCGCTGAACGACGTCACCCGGATATAAGCCACATCCCCCTCAAGACGAGACTTCACAACCTGGATCTTGATGATCTCCCGGTTCATCGACAACTCGATCGGCGTATCCACCCCGGACCGCTTGATCGTGATCGTGATCTTGCTCCCCGGCGTCCCCCGCATCTTGTCCACCGCCTCGTTGAGCGACAGGCCCTGAACCGTCTTGCCATCCAACGCGACAATCAAATCCCCGGCCTTCACCCCCGCGCGCATCGCCGGCGTATCATCGATCGGCGACACCACGCGGATATACCCCGCCTCATGCGTCACCTCGATCCCCAACCCCCCGAACTGCCCCCGCGTCGTCACCTGCATATCCGCGAACGCCTTGGCGTTCATGTAGCTGCTGTGCGGATCCAACCCGGTCAACATCCCGTTGATGGCATTCTCCACCATCTCCCGGTCATTCGCCGGCTGGACATACTCCGAGCGCACCCGCTCGAACACATTGGCGAACAAATCGAGCAGCCGATACGTCTCCGCCCGGTTCCCCTCCTGCGCAAACGCAGACCCGAACACACTCACACCCAGCCGGCTCTCCACCACCGTGGAAATCGGCCCCGTCGCAATCCCCGCCACAAACGCGGCACTCAACAACAGGCCAGTGCGAAGCTTCATATCCCGAATTCCCTCAAACGAGCGCCAAACCTAGCGCACATGTCAGCCCTTGGCACGAAGATATGGCGCCGGATTGACCGCCTGACCATCCCGCCGCAACTCCAAATACAACGACGACCGCCCGGCCGTCCCACGCACGTCCCACGCCGGCATCTGCCCAACCGGCTCGCCAGCCTGAACACTCTGCCCAACCTGCGCATCCAATCGTTCAAAACCCGATAACACGAAATGGTAACCCGCCCCGCAATCCACAATCACCAAAAGACCGAAACTGCGAAAAACCCCACCATAAACCACCCGCCCCCCACACGGCGAAACCACCCGAGCCCCCGGCGCCGGCTGATACGTCATCCCCGTCGCAGCCCCGCCCTCCGTCGCCTCGCCAAACCCGCGAACCACACTCCCCGCCACCGGCGCCGTCAACACCCCCTTCGGCGACCCCAGCCCCGGCCCCGCCGGCTTCGCCAACGCCTCCGCCCGCGCCCGCGCCGCCTCCGCATCCGCCTCCCGCCGCGCCCGAACCGCGGCCTCCGCCTCCGCCTTCGCCCGAACCTCCGCCGCCCGCCGCTCCTCCTCGATCCGAGCCAACGCCGCCCGCAAATCAGCCGCCCGCGCCCCCGCCGCCGCCGCCCGCCGCTCCGCCTCCACCACCACCCCCTCCGCAACCCGCCGCGCCTCCCGCGCCGCCGCAATCTGCGCATCCAGCACAGCCCCAGCCGCCGCCTGCGCCGCCTGCGCCGCCGTCAACCCGGCCCCCTCAACCTCCAACCGCGCCACCAAACCATCCACCTCCGCCTGCTCCGCCCGCAACAACGCCGCCTCCCCCTCCAACGCCCGAACCATCCCCCCCAACACGATCAACCCCCGCACCGCATCCTCCGGCGCCATCGGAACCGCCAACAACGTCTCCGCCGGAAACAACCCCAACCGCTCCATCAACGGCAAAAACGGCCCCAACTCCGCCGCCCGAACCACCAACCGGGCCTCAGCCTCGCCACGCCGGACCACCAAATCCGCCACCCCACGCGCCCGACCCTCAACCTCCCCCTCCAACGCACGCAACCGGGCCGCCGCAACCACACGCTCCCGCCCCAGCCGCTCCTCCTCCAAAACCGCCGCCCGGACCGCCGCCTGAGCCACCCGCCTGGCCTCAGCCTCCACCACCCGAACCCGCTCCGCCTCCTCAACCTGCCCCACCACCGGAACCGACGGCGCAGCCACCGACTGAAACGGGGACAAGAGCAAAAACACGGCAAAAGCACCGCCCTTGACCCGCCCGGGCGCTGCCCTGGACCCGCCAGCAGCCTGCTTCCCCCGGACCCAAGTCAAATGCGGGCGCGGCCACAGGCCAGGTGGGCTCCCCGGTGGGATCGAGGGGCGAAGCCCCCGCCTCCCTCGCCTCACGCCGCCGCCTCGGTCAGGGGCCGCCCCGTCATTTCCAGGGGTTGCGGCAGACCGAGCAGGGCGAGCAGGGTTGGTGCGATGTCGGCGAGGCGGCCGTCGCGCAGTTCTGCGGCTGTGCTGCCGATCAGCATGACTGGCACGGGGTTGGTGGTGTGTGCGGTATGGGGTCCGCCGGTGGTGGGGTCTTTCATCATTTCGCAATTGCCGTGGTCGGCGGTCACCAGGAGGGCACCGCCTTGTTTGGCGATCGCCGCGGCGATCCTGCCAAGCCCGGTATCGACGGTTTCGACCGCGATGATTGCGGCCGGCAGGCTTCCGGTATGGCCGACCATATCGGGGTTGGCAAAATTGAGGATGATCAGGTCGTAGGCTCCGCTGCCGATCGCCGCCACGGCCTTGTCGGTGAGTTCCGGCGCCGACATTTCGGGCTGCAGATCGTAGGTCGCCACTTTGGGGGATTGTACCATGATGCGATCCTCTCCGGGGTTCGGCACTTCGATGCCGCCGTTGAGGAAATAGGTCACGTGCGGATATTTCTCGGTTTCCGCCATGCGGAGTTGTTTCAGCCCGGCGGCGCCCACCACCTGGCCGAGCAGATGATCCATCGTCTGCGGCGCAAACAGCACGGCGAGGCGCCGGGCGAGATGGTCGCTGTAATGGGTCATCCCGGCGAGGGCGGCGAAATTGACCCGGCGCGGCCGCGCGAACCCGTCGAAATCCGCGTCGATCAGCGGCGCAAAAATTTCGCGCACCCGGTCGGCCCGGAAATTGAAGCACAGCAGCCCATCGCCGTCCTGCATCCCGCGGTATCCCGCGACCACAGCCGGAATGATGAATTCATCGGTGACGTTGTTGCCATAGGCCGCATCGATGACGGAGGCCGCATCCGCAAAACTCGGCCCCTGCGCCTCGGCCATCGCCATATAGGCCTTCGACACCCGCTCCCAGCGCATATCGCGGTCCATCGCGTAATAGCGGCCCGACACGGTGGCCACCGGCGTGCCGGACGGCAACGCCGCCTGCAACCGCCTGATATCCTCCCCCGCCGAATGCGGCGGCGTGTCCCGCCCATCGGTAAAGGCATGGATCGCGCATGTCACCCCGGCCTGCGCCATGATCCGCGCCAGCGCGACGGCATGATCCTGATGCGCATGCACCCCGCCCGGCGACACCAGGCCGAACAGATGGCACGTCCCCCCCGTCGCCTTCAGCGCGGCAATGAACGCCAGGAGCTGCGGATTGGCCGCGAGCGAGCCGTCCTCGACCGCGAGGCCGATGCGCGGCAGGTCCTGCATCACCACCCGCCCGGCCCCGATATTCATATGGCCGACCTCGGAATTGCCCATCTGCCCCACGGGCAACCCGACATCGAGCGCCGAGGTGCGCAGCAGCGCATGCGGATTTTTCGCCCATAACCGGTCGAAATGCGGCGTCCGCGCCAGTTTCACCGCATTGTCCACCGCCTCCGCGCGCGATCCCCAGCCATCCAGGATCATCAGCATCACAGGCTTCGGTGCGGCCATCTTCACCTCCATCACACGACGCCCCGTCTCTCGCCCGGCGTCCCGCGGTCACTTAACCCCCCGCACCGCCGGGGACAACCACAACCGCCATCCGGCACAAGCGTGGCGCGCATAAATAACTTGCGTTAGTTATTTTATACGACTATACCGAACCCATGGCGACCACCAGACTCCCTCCCGACGCCCATCCCTGGGCCGAACCGGCGGCACTCCATCTCGGACAGATCCTCACGGGTCTGTGCGCCCTCATCGCCGCGCGCTTCCGCATCCTCCCCTCCGTCGCGCTGGCCAATCGCCTCAACTCCTTCGTCAACCGCACCCGCCAGCGCCTGCTCGCCGTGTTCGCGCGCATCGCTGCGGGCCGCATGCCCCGCATCAACGCCCCGCGCCCCGGCCGCATCCGCGCCCCCGCAGCCCCGCGCACCGCTTTGCGCCTGCCGCGCCGCCACGGCTGGCTCATCCTCGCCTTGCCCAACGAAGCCGTGGCCTATGCGAGCCAACTCGAAACCCTGCTCGCCCAACCCGGCATGGCCGATCTGATCGCCCGCCACCCCACGGCCGCGCGCATCCTCGCCCCCCTGCGCCGCCTCCTCACCGTCCCTGAGCCGCCCCCAACCCCGCCTTGCCCCAAACCCGCCAGGGCCACCCGGCCACACCCCAAACCCCCAGCCGAACCCCCAGCCAAACCACCAGCCAAACCACCAGCCAAACCACCAGCCAAACCACCAGCCAAACCACCGGCCAAACCACCAGCCGAACCACGATCAAGGACCCGCCTCGCCATCCGCCTCGCTTTGGCCTTCCAGCGCTAGAGCCTGATGATTTTTGGTGGAATCACCAAAAATCTGAATCAGGCGATCAAACAAAGAGTTAGAGCGGGATGCCTTCGCCTATCAGAAGGCATCCCGCTCTAATGACCGCCTCAGCCGACCCACGACCAAATCGTTCCGAATCGTTATCCATCCACCCTTCAGCCCGATGGATACTGCTTCGGATAGATGATCTGGTCCGCCGGCCCCGGCGCCGAGGGCGACCCTTTCTTGCCACAGGCCGCCAGCATCGAAACCAGCATCACCGCGAGCAGAACCCGGATCATCCCAACGCCTCCAACCACCGCTTCGCCTGCGCCGCCACATTCGAGGGCGCCGTCCCGCCATAGCTCAACCGCGACGCCACCGACGCCTCGACCGTCAAGACCGTAAAGACATCCGCGGTAATCCCCGCCTCTTCCGCCTGCATCTCCTCCAGCGTCAGCCCGGCCAGATCAATCCCCTTGCCCTCCGCCTTCGCCACCAGCCGCCCCGTCACATGATGCGCCGTACGAAACGGCAACCGCAGCACCCGCACCAGCCAATCCGCCAGATCCGTCGCCGTCGCAAACCCCGAGCCCGCAAATTCCCGCATCCGCGCCACATCAGGAGTCATATCCCGCACCATCCCGGCAATCGCCGCGAGACTGAGCGCCCAGGCATCCGCCGCATCGAACGCCGGTTCCTTGTCCTCCTGCATATCCTTCGCATAGGCCAGCGGCAGCCCCTTCATCACCGTCAACAGACCCACCAGCGACCCGTTGATCCGCCCCGTCTTCGCCCGCACCAGTTCCGCCGCATCCGGATTGCGCTTTTGCGGCATGATCGAACTGCCCGTGGTGAACGCATCGGACAACCGGATGAAGCGGTACGGCGCCGAACACCAGATCACGATCTCCTCGGCCAACCGGCTCAAATGCATCGCCGAAATCGCCGCCGCCGACAAAAACTCCAGCGCGAAATCCCGATCCGAAACCGCATCCAGCGAATTCGCCGTCGGCCGGTCAAACCCCAGCGACGCCGCCGTCATATACCGATCCAACGGAAACGACGTCCCCGCCAAAGCCGCCGAGCCCAACGGACATTCATTCAGCCGCCTCCGGCAATCCGCCAACCGCCCCCGATCGCGCGCCAGCATCTCGACATAAGCCAGCATATGATGCCCGAACGTCACGGGCTGCGCGGTCTGCAAATGGGTGAACCCCGGCATCGGATCGCGCGCATGCGCCGCCGCCCGCGCCGCCAACGCCTGCATCACATCGGCGATCTGCGCATCGAGCCCATCGATCGCATCGCGCACCCACAACTTGAAATCCGTCGCCACCTGGTCATTGCGCGACCGCCCCGTATGCAGCCGCCGCCCCGCATCCCCGATCCGCTCGGTCAGCCGCGCTTCGATATTCATATGGATATCTTCAAGCGCCGCATCGAACACAAACCGCCCCGCCTCGATGTCAGCCGCAATGCCAGCCAACCCGGTCTCGATATCCGTCCGATCCTGCACCGTCAGGATGCCGAGCTTGACCAGCATCGCCGCATGGGCGAGCGACCCCCTGATATCCTGTCGCCACATCTTGCGGTCAAAGCCGATCGAGGCATTTATCTCCTGCATCACCACCGATGGGCCCGCCGCAAAGCGGCCGCCCCATTGCATGTTGGCATTGGCATTACGCAGATCGGGTGTTTCGCTCACGCGGGGCAATTCCGGATTGAGGGGTTCGAGATGCAGTTCACCAGACGCCACGCAATCCTGCTCGGCTCCGCAACCCTGGCTGGCGGGACCCTAGCGGCGGCCACGCTCTGGCGCAAACCCGAGCCCCGCATCTTCACCACCGCCGACGCCCTGCAACCCACCACCCCCCTCGCCAGCCTGATCGAACATCCCACCCCCGCCCCCCCGCCCGAAGCCCGCTTCCTCGACAACACCGGCAAATCCGTCAGCATCGCCGACTTCGCGGGCCAGGGCCTGGTCCTCAATCTCTGGGCCACCTGGTGCATCCCCTGCGTCGGCGAAATGCCGCAACTCGCAGCCGCCGCAACCGCCCTCGGCCCAGATCGTATCGCCGTCCTCGCCTTGTCGTCCGATCGCGGCGGTGCGGAGATCGTGCGCAAATTCTACACCGAACACGCAATCCAGGGCCTCGACATCTGGCTCGACCCCAAAAGCGAAGCCGCCCGCGCCTGGCACGCGCGCGGCCTGCCGACCACGCTCATCATCGACCGCAAGGGCCGCGAAGTCGCACGCCTCGAAGGCGCCGCCGAATGGGCGCACCCCGATGCCCTCACGCGCCTGCGCCGCCTCGTCGGATGATCATCCGCGCCGCCGCTCTGCCCGACATCCCCGCCGCCGCCTCCGTCGCCGCGGCCGCCTATGCGGCCGCCTTCGCGGAAATCCTTGAAGCGGAAACCATCGCCCCCTACAATGCTGCCTTCTTCACCGCCCGCTTCACCACCAGCCTCACCGCCGCGCACAAGCGCCTTCGCGTCGCCGCGCAAAACGGCGCCATCGTTGGCTTCTGCCTCATGACGGACGGGCATATCGACATGATTTTCGTCGCCCCCACCGCCCTCGGCACCGGCGCCGGCCACGCTTTACTGGCCGATGCCGAGGCAAGCGGCGCCCTGAGCCTCGAATGCTTCGCCGCCAACGCGCGGGCGCGCCGCTTCTACGAGCGCCACCTCTGGCACCTCGCCGACACCTACAGCCGTCCGTTTGCCGGCCGGATGCGCGATTTCGTCCGCTACGAGCGCCGTCGCATCGGCTAGACATCCCCCATGTATCGCGCCCCGCGAATCGCCCCCGACCAGCTTCGCCGCCGGATCGAGCCACCTTTGCCCGCCCAGCGCCCGGACCCCGCATGGGAACCGGTCGAGGAGCAGTACGAAGAGCACTACGAGGACGAGTCCGGGGACGAGTATGGGGACGAACCCAAGCCCAAACGCCGCTGGGGCCGGTTCCTGTTGAAATGGCTGCTCCTGCTCACCGTCTGGGGCAGCTTCGCCGGCATCGGCGCGCTGGTGTGGCTGGCATGGAACCTGCCGCGACCCGAAACCGCGCTCGATGCCACACGCCGCCCAAGCCTGACGCTGGAAGACCGCTCGGGCCAGATCTTCGCAACCTACGGCGATATCGTGGGCGACTCGCTGCGCATCGCCGACATGCCGGCCTTTCTGCCCGCCGCCGCCGTGGCCGTCGAAGACCGGCGGTTCTATGCGCATTTCGGTATCGACCTGATCGGCATCGCGCGCGCCGCCTGGGTCAACATCAAGGCCGGTCGCCTCGTGCAGGGCGGCTCGACGATCACGCAGCAGGTCGCCAAGAACCTGTTTCTCACCAGCGCCAAAACCCTGCGCCGCAAGGTGCAGGAGGTGTTGCTGACCTTGTGGCTCGAACAGCATTTCTCCAAGCAGGAGATCCTGGAAATCTGGCTCAACCGGGTCTATCTCGGCTCCGGCGCCTGGGGCGTCGATGCGGCGGCGCGGCTCTATTTCGGCCACTCCGCGCGCGACCTCTCGCTCTGGCAGGCCGCCGTGATCGCCGGTCTGCCGCAGGCCCCCAGCCGGTTTTCGCCGCGCGTCAATCCGGGCGCCGCAGCGGCGCGCGCGCGCGAAGTGCTGAACGCAATGGCCGCGAGCGGTGCGATCACCGCCGAACTCGCCGAAGCCAATATCAATCTCATCGCCTTCCCCCCGCGCCCCGCAACCGCCGGCTGGTTCGCGGATTGGGCGGCCGAGCGGGCGGAGGCGGTGATCCCGGCCGACTCGGACGCGGCGATCCGCACCACGCTCGACCTCAAGATGCAGGCCGTCGTCGAAACCCGGATCGCCGCCATGCTCGACGGGCCGGGCGCTGCGGCCAATGTCGGCCAGGTCGCGGTGATCGTGCTCGATGCGGCCACCGGCGCGGTACGGGCGATGGCGGGGGGCAAGGATTATCGCTCAAGCCCGTTCAACCGCGCCGTCGCCGCGCGGCGCCAGCCGGGCTCGAGTTTCAAGCCCTTCATCTGGCTTGCGGCCCTCGAAGCCGGCGCCAAGCCCGATGACACCGTGCTCGATGCGCCGATCAAGCTCGGCACCTGGAGCCCCGGCAATTTCGACGGCAAGTTCCGCGGCACCATCACCCTGGAAGACGCCCTCGCCCATTCCGTCAACACCGCCTCGATCCGCTTGCTGCTGCAGGCCGGCGGACCCAAGGCGGTTGCCGCCACCGCGCGGCGCCTCGGCATCACATCGAGCCTGCCGAACAACGACACGCTGGCACTCGGCACCGGCGAGGTCAGCCTGCTCGAACTCGCCGGCGCCTACTGCACGTTTTTCAACGGCGGGCTCAAGGTGTTGCCGCGGGCCATCGAAAGCGTGCGCACGAGCAAGCCGGTGGACCTGATCCTGCCCGCGCCGAGCCGGGTGATCGAGCCGGACCAGGCGGCGATGATGGTGCGGATGCTGGCCGCCGTGGTGGCGCGCGGGTCGGGCACGGCGGCGGCGCTGCCGGGGCGGTTCGTGGCAGGCAAATCCGGCACGACGCAGGATTTCAAGGATGCCTGGTTCATTGGCGGCATCGCCAGCGGCGCCGGCAGCATGGTGATCGGGGTGTGGATGGGCAATGATGACAACACTCTGATGCGCAACGTCACCGGCGGCAGCCTGCCGGCCCGGCTGTTCCGTGACATCGCGGTCGAGATCGCGCCGAAATAGGCAGCAACAAGGAACGCCAATGAGGATCTCAAATCTGCCGTCCCATGAACGCGACCGCCTCGCGCACGGCGGAGCAAAATCATGAGCGAGCCGCTGATCGTCGAACGCGACGGCGCCCTGGTGCATCTGAAGCTCAACCGGCCGCAGGTGTTGAACGCGCTCAACCAGGCGATGGCCGATGCGCTGCTGGCCGCCGCGCGCGCGATCGAGGCGGATGGCAGCGTGCGGGCGGTGTTGATCACCGGCGAAGGCCGCGCGTTCATGGCCGGGGGCGACATCACGCTGTTCAAGGGCGACACGGCGGCACGCGATATCGACACGCTGATGCGCGCACTGCACGATGCGATCATCATCCTGGCGCGGCTCAAGCTGCCCGTGGTGTCGCTCGCGCATGGCATGGTGGCGGGGGCCGGGGTGTCGTTTGCGCTGGCGGCCGATGTGGTGCTGGCGGCGGATGACGCGAAATTCCTGCTCGCCTATTCCAAGCTCGGCGCCAATCCGGATGGCGGGTCGACCTGGCAGTTGCCGCGGGCCATCGGGATGCGTCGCGCGCTCGGCTTCGCGCTGCTGGAGGAGACGATGGACGCGGCGACGGCGGAGCGGACGGGCCTGGTGAACCGGCTGTTGCCGGCGGCTGCGGCGCGCGAGGCGGCGCTGGCCATTGCGCTGCGGCTGGCCGAGGGGCCGACGCAGGCGTTCGGGCGGACCAAGGCACTGCTGCGCGGCGCGCTCGATCGGGATTTGCCGGCGCAACTGGATGCCGAGCGGGCGGAGTTCCTGGCGGGGAGCTTTACCGCGGATTTCAGCGAGGGGGTGGCGGCGTTTCTGGGCAAGCGCAAGCCGGTGTTCCGGGGGTAGGGGCAGGGTTTGCCTTTCAAAGAGGGATCCCCTGCTCAGCCCGCCTGCCGATGCGGAGCAAGGCGGTTCGCTCGGCAGCAGGGCGGGCGGAGATACGGCTCATGCGATCCGGTCGATGGCGGCGGCGAGAGCGAGATCGCGGGCGCTGAGGCCGCCGGCGTCATGGGTGGTCAGAGTGATGTCGACGCGGTTCCAGACGTTGGACCATTCCGGATGATGGTTGTGCTGTTCGGCGAGCAGGGCAACGCGGGCCATGAAGCCGAAGGCGGCGGAGAAGTCGGCGAAAGTGAAGCTGCGGGCGATGGCGTCGCGCTCGGGCGGGATGTGCCAGTGCGGCAGGGCAATGGCGATGCTGGCGCGTTCGGTGTCGGTGAGGCGTGCAGGCATGGTGGGTCTCCCTTGACCGATCGGGTGCGCCCATGCGCACAACGCGGCCATGAACACTCCTTCCTCCGAGACGCCTCGTTACACAACAGCCCCTTCGGCCGATGACATCGCAGCGCTCGCCGAGCGGGCGCTGGAAGGGATTCCGGCGCGGCTGAGGCGGCATATCAGCAACCTCGCCATCGCGGTGGAGGAGGAGGCGGACGAGGCGACGCTGGCGGAGATGGGGCTCGAATCGCCGTGGGACCTGTCAGGCCTGTATCATGGCACGCCGCTGGGGGCGCGCAGCGTGAGCGATCCGGTGCGGACGCCGGATATGATCCTGTTGTACCGGATGCCGATCCTGCTGGAGTGGATCGAGGAGGGGGAGGATTTGTTCCGGCTGGTGCGCAATGTGCTGATCCATGAGATCGGTCATCATTTCGGGCTGAGCGATGCGGATATCGAGGCGTTGGAGGCAGAGGGGGACACTGAGGGGGAGGAGGCGTGAGCAAGGCGGTGGGGGCGACGGTTTCGGCGGCGTTGCGGCGGGCGATCAATGACGTGTCTGCGTATCTGCCCGGCTTGAGGGCGGAACCGGCTTGCCCAGGGCCGCGGTTCCTGCAAGCCTCGTGGCCAGCACAGGCTGGAGCCCCCCGATGACGACGCAGCGCATTCTCGATACCGACGAAATCTGGCAGGCCCGGGTGGATCTGGCGGCGTGTTTCCGGGCGGCGGCGCGGCTCGGGATGAACGAGGGGGTGTGCAACCATCTCTCGGCCGTGGTGCCGGGGCATGACGATTTGTTCCTGGTCAATCCGGATGGCTGGGGGTTCGGCGAGATCACGGCATCCCGGCTGCTGATTTGCGATTACGACGGCAATGTGCTCACCGGGGCGGGGACGCCGGAGCCGACGGCGTTTTTCATTCATGCGCGGGTGCATCTGCGGGTGCCGCGGGCGAGGGCGGCGTTTCATACGCATATGCCCTATGCGACCGCGCTGGCGATGCTGGAGGGGCCGCCGTTCTCGTTCGCGTTGCAGACATCGCTGCGCTTTCAGAGCCGGATGGCGATCGATGAGAACTATAACGGGGTGGCGTTGTCGAGCGAGGAGGGCGATCGGATTGCCGCGACGATCGGCGATGCCGAGATCATTTTCATGAAGAACCATGGGGTGATGGTGGTGGCGCGCACGATCGAGAAGGCGTGGGACGATCTGTTCTATCTCGAACGCGCCGCGCAGGCGGAGATCCTCGCATTGTCCACCGGGCGGAAGCTGGCGGCCTTGCCGCAGAGCATGATCGATCAGACGCTGGCGCAGATCCGCGGCAACCAGGGCAACCGGGGCAGCGCGCGGCTGCATCTGGATAGTGTGAAGCGGCAGTTGGATGCGGTTTGCCCGGAGTATCGGCACTGATCCGCGCGCTGATCGTCGCGCTGGCGGCGCTGGTCGGCGGCTGCACGCTGGTGGATCAGCGGAGTTTCCGCAGCGCGGAGGCCCAGGCGGGGGCGGATGAGATGGCGCGGGCTGTGCTGCCGGCGTTGCCGTTGATTGTGGTGCGGTTTGATGCCCCGATCGACCAGGCGGCGATCGCGCAGGCTGTTGAGTTGGCGCAGGCGCGGCGCGAGGCGGCGGTGTTCGAGGTGATTGTGCCGATTGCTGCGGGCGCTGCGCGCGCGGTGCAGGAGGCGGCGCTGGCGCAGGGGCGGGCGGATGCCGAGCTTGTGGCATCGGCTTTGGCGGGGGCGGGGGCGCCGCGCGGGCGGATCGAGATCGGCGCGCGGGCGGACGGCGGTGTGAGCGTGCGCGAAATTCGCGTCTACGTCAGGTGAAGCCGCGCCTCCTGGGGTTTCTGTTTTTGTTGGTGACGGCGTTCAGCTGGGGGCTGAATTGGCCGGTGCTGAAATTTGCGCTGGGCGAGTGGCCGCCGTTCACGTTCCGGTTCGTCTCGGGGCTGGGGGCGGCGGCGTTGATGTTCGGGGTGGCGTTGGCGCGGGGCGAGCGGATCGGGGTATCGCGGCGGCAGTTGCCGCGGGTGGCGTTGGCGGGGGTGTTGAACATCACGTCGTTCATGGGGCTCGCGACCTTGGCGCTGCTGTGGTTGAGCGCGACGGAGGCGGCGATCATTGCCTATACCATGCCGATCTGGGCGTCGTTGCTGGCTTGGCCGGTGCTGGGGGAGCGGCCGACGGCGAACAAGGTGATGGGGTTGGCGATCGGGCTGGGTGGGGTGACGACGCTGATGGCGGGGCAGTTGCTGAGTGCGCCGGTTTCGGCACTGGTGGAGAAACTGCCCGGCGTGGGGTTCATCATGGCCACGGCGCTGATGTTTGCGTGCGGGGCGGTTTACACCAAGAAGTATCCGTTGAACCTGCCGCCCAATACGAGCCTGGCCTGGCAGGTGCTGATCGGGTCGTTGCCGCTCAGTCTGGTGGCGGTGTTTTATGACCGATGGGATTTGTCGGGGGTCAGTGCCCTGGGATGGGGGGCGCTGGGGTATGTGGTCGTGATTGCGGTGTGTTTGTCGTACATCACGTGGTTCAAGGCGCTGAAACTGCTGCCGGCGAGCACGGCGGCGATCGGGACGCTGATGGTGCCCGTGATTGGGGTGCTGTCGTCGGGCGTGCTGCTCGGGGAGCCGTTGGGGGTGCGGCAGTTGACGACATTGGCGATGACGGTGACGGGGGTGGCTTTGGCGTCTCGGGGGTGAGGGAAGCGCTTCTTTTTTTGAAAAAAAAGAAGCAAAAAAACTTTATCCGTTTGCGGGGAGGTGGCCCGAGGGTGGTGGTTATGGGCTTTGCCTGTCTCCATCCGAAGGATGAAAGGGGAAAGTTTTTTGCTTCTTTTTTTCAAAAAAGAAGCGCTTCGAGCGTGCTTCACGCCGCCGTGTGATCCCACCTTTGGCGATCACGCTCTAGAGCGGGATGCCTTCTGATAGGCGAAGGCATCCCGCTCTAACTCTTTGTTTGATCGCCTGATTCAGATTTTTGGTGATTCCACCAAAAATCATCAGGCTCTCACCATCCGCCCAGCCACAGCATCCAACTTCGCCATCAGTTCCGGCTTGCGCTTGTCTGGTGCGGTGATGATGGCGTGATCGAGGGCGCGGTCGCAGCCGGCGGGGCAGAGGCCGCGGGGGGCGCCGATGGTGGGGACGACGGCTTTGACGAGGGCGCGGGCCTTGTCGGCGTTGCCGAGGAGGACTTTGACGACGGCGTCGACGGTGACGTGGTCATGGTCGGGGTGCCAGCAATCGAAGTCAGTGACCATGGCGACGGTGGCGTAGCAGAGCTCGGCTTCGCGGGCGAGTTTGGCTTCGGGCATGTTGGTCATGCCGATGACGGAGCAGCCCCAGCTGCGGTAAAGCTCGCTCTCGGCCTTGGTCGAGAATTGCGGGCCTTCCATGACGAGGTAGGTGCCGCCGCGGGTGACGGGGAGGTCGAGAGCGTTTGCAGCGGCTTCGAGGGCGTCGCCGAGGCGGGAGCAGACCGGGTGGGCGACGGAGACATGGGCGACGCAGCCGTCACCGAAGAAGGATTTTTCGCGGGCGAAGCTGCGGTCGATGAATTGGTCGACGATGACGAAGTGACCCGGGGGGAGTTCGGCCTTGAGAGAGCCGACGGCGGAGAGGGAGAGCACGTCAGTGCAGCCGGCGCGTTTGAGGGCGTCGATATTAGCGCGGTAGTTGAGATGGGTGGGCGAAATCGGGTGGCCGCGGCCATGGCGAGGGAGAAAGACGCAGCGGACGCCGCCGAGGGTGCCTTCGAGGAGGTCGTCGGAGGGGTCGCCCCAGGGGGTGGTGACTTTGCGCCAGGCTTTGTTTTCAAGGCCGTCGATATCGTAGAGGCCGGAGCCGCCGATGATGCCGATGACGGGCGCGATGGTTTGAGTCATTGGATACCCCACAAACAGAACCGCCGCATGTCGGGAGACATGCGGCGGGGATAATGATGTCGGACGCGGTGGTCAGTGGTCGACGTCAGCCCAGATCTTGCGCTTCACGGCGTAGGTGACGCAGGTCATGAGCAGGAAGAACAGCACCACTTTGACGCCGAGGGCTTTGCGCATCTCGGTTTCCGGCTCGGAGATGTAGGCGAGGAAGGTGGTGACGTCCTTGGCCATCTGGTTGACCGAGGCGGGTGTGCCGTCGGCGTAGGTGACGCGACCTTCGGAGAGCGGGGCCACCATGCCGATCTGGTTGCCGGGGTAATATTTGTTGTAGTTCATGCCGTCGCCCATTTTCATGGTGGACGGGGCGGCGGAGAAGCCGGTGAGCAGGGCGTAGAGGTAATCGGCCCCGCCGTCCCGCGCCTTGATGATGAGCGAGAGGTCGGGCGGTGCGGCGCCGTTGTTGGCGGCGCGGGCGGCTTTTTCGTTGGCGAAGGGCGAGCGGAAATGGTCCGACGGGAGGGCGGGGCGGTCGATCGCTGCGCCGTCATCGTCGGTGTCGGGGACGGTGACGCTGGCGGCGACGGCAGCGATCTGCGCTTCGGACAGGCCGATGCCGGTGAGGTCGCGATAATAGGCGAGCTTCATCGAATGGCAGGCCGAGCAGACTTCCTTGTAGACCTGGAAGCCGCGTTGGGCGGCCGCGCGGTCGAAGGTGCCGAAGGGACCGGCGAAGCTCCAGTTCTGGTGCGGCAGCGCGATTTCTTCATTGGCGCGGGCCGGGGTGGCGGCGACGGCGCCGATCAGGGCCGCGACGGCGGCGAGAGAAACCCAGCGCATCATGCTTTCTCCATCGGCTTGGCGGCGGCGCCGGAGGGCAGCGGTCCGCCCCCGCGGGGAAGTACGGCTTTGCTGATGCTTTCGGGCAGCGGCAGCGGCCGCTCAAGCTTGCCGAGCACCGGCAGGATCACCAGGAAGTGCAGGAAGTAGTAGATGGTCCCGAGGCGGCCGAGCAGCACCCAGATGCCTTCCGGACGGTGCGCACCGACGGCGCCAAGCACGACGCAGGCGACGACGAGCAGGCCGAGGAACCAGCGGTAGACCGGGCGGAACTTGCACGAGCGGACCGGCGAGGTGTCGAGCCAGGGGACGAGGAACAGCAGGCCGATCGAGCCGAACATCATCAGCACGCCGCCGAGCTTGGAGGGGACGGAGCGCAGGATGGCGTAGAACGGCAGGAGATACCATTCGGGGACGATTTCGGCCGGCGTGACCAGCGGGTTGGCCGGGATCTCGTTGTCGGCCGCGCCGAAGAAGTTGGGCGCGAAGAAGACGACGTAGGCGAAGATCGCCAGGAAGAGGCAGAGACCCACGCTGTCCTTGATCGTGTAGTACGGGTGGAACGGGAGGGTGTCTTGCGGGCCCTTGACGTCGATGCCGAGGGGGTTGTTGGAGCCCGTGACATGCAGGGCGGCGACGTGGAGGAAGATCACGCCGATCAGCACGAAGGGCAGCAGATAATGCAGCGCGAAGAAGCGGTTCAGGGTCGGGTTGGCGACCGAGAAGCCGCCCCAGAGCCAGGTCACGATCGGCTCGCCGACGAGGGGAATGGCGGAGAAGAGGTTGGTGATGACGGTGGCGCCCCAGTAGGACATCTGGCCCCATGGCAGCACGTAGCCGAAGAAGGCGGTGCCCATCATGATGAGCAGGATGACGACGCCGAGGATCCACAGCAGTTCGCGCGGCGCCTTGTAGGAGCCGTAGTAGAGGCCGCGGAACATGTGGATGTAGACCACGAGGAAGAACATCGAGGCGCCGTTGGCGTGAACGTAGCGGATCAGCCAGCCGTAGTTCACGTCGCGCATGATGCGCTGCACGCTGTCGAAGGCCATCGACGTGTGCGCGGTGTAGTTCATGGCGAGGAAGATGCCGGTCGCGATCATGATCATCAGGGTGATCATGGCGAGGGCGCCGAAGTTCCAGAAGTAGTTGAAGTTTTTGGGCGTCGGGAAGACCCCGTATTCCTTCTGCAGCATCGTGAAGATGGGCAGGCGGCTGTCGATCCAGTTGATGACAGGGTTTTCGATGTCGCTCTTGTGCAGGCCGGCCATAGTGCGTGTGCTCCGGTGAGACGGCGTCAGGGGAAGGCGATCAGCCGTCAGCCGATCTTGATCTTGGTGTCGGATACGAAGGCGTAGGGCGGAACCGGGAGGTTCGCCGGGGCAGGCCCATGGCGCACGCGGCCCGAGGTGTCGTACTGGCTGCCGTGGCAGGGGCAGAACCAGCCGCCGTATTCACCGCGGTTGTCGGTCGCCTTGTTGCCGACGGGCACGCAGCCGAGATGGGTGCAGATGCCGATGACGACCAGCCATTGTTCCTTGCCGGCCTTGACCCGTTCCTTGTCGGTCGCGGGATCGAGCAGGCCGTCGTTTTTGGCGGCGAGTTTGATTTCGTCCGCCGTGCGGTGACGCACGAAGGTGGGCTTGCCGCGCCACATGACCGTGATTGCCTGACCGGCCTGGATGGGCTTGAGGTCGATCTCGATGGAGGAGAGCGCCAGCACGTCCTTGGAGGGGTTCATGCTGTCGATCAGCGGCCAGGCCACGGCGCCCGCGCCAACGGCGGCCCCCGCGCCCATCACGAGCGTCAGGAAATCCCGTTTGGTGACACCGTCCCCGTCATGGGAACTGTGAGCGGTTGCAGTCGTCGATTCGGCCATCATACCCTCATTGCGCCATTCGTCCGGTCGATACGTCGTTCGATAGACTTGTATTGCCGTCATGCCACCGGATTGCGCGCACGACAACCCGTCGCGACGGCCAAGGCCTTGCGCAGAACGCAGGGCCACCGCACGCGATGGGTCGGATACGCGGTCCGACTGCGATAGTCTAAACTTCGCGCTGCGCCCCTGCAACACGTCCACCCCGTTCTCCAAGGCCGAAAACCGCCATGTCTGCTGTCGAGCCGCCGATTTTGACGCCCCCGCCGCCCCATGACGCGCTAAAGACCCCCGCGCGGGCCTGGTTCGAGTCGCTGCGCGATCGCATCTGCGCTGAATTCGAGGCGATCGAGGATGCCCAGGATGGGCCGCTGGCGGAGCGGCCGGCGGGGCGGTTCGAGCGGACATTGTGGAGCCGTCCAACCTCCGATGGCAGCGCGGGCGGCGGCGGGGTGATGCGTGTCATGCGCGGGCGGGTGTTCGAGAAGGTGGGGGTCAATGTCTCGACGGTGTGGGGGGAGTTCAGCCCCGATTTCCGCGCGCAGATCCCGGGGGCGGCGGAGGATCCGCGGTTCTGGGCGTCGGGCATATCGGTGGTGGCGCATATGCAGAGCCCGCGCGTGCCGGCGGCGCATTTCAATACGCGGATGCTGGTGACGACCAAGGGCTGGTTCGGCGGGGGCGGAGATCTGACGCCGATGACGATCGACAGCCCCGCAGCGCTCTCGGACGCGGCGCGGTTCCATGAGGGGTTCCGCACGGCGTGCGACCGGCATGATCCGGCGTATTATCCGAAGTTCAAGGACTGGTGCGACCGCTACTTCTTTTTGCCGCACCGCAACGAGGCGCGGGGCGCGGGGGGGATTTTCTATGATCACCATTTTACCGGGGATGCCGCGGCCGATTTTGCGTTCACGCGCGATGTGGGGACCGCGTTTCTCGAGACCTACGCGCCGATCGTGCGCAGCCGGATGGGCGAGACCTGGACCGCAGAGGAGCGCGAGCACCAGCTGGTGCGGCGCGGGCGGTATGTCGAATTCAACCTGATCCATGACCGCGGGACGCTGTTCGGGCTGAAAACCGGGGGGAATGTCGAGGCGATCCTGATGTCGCTGCCGCCGGAAGTGCGTTGGCCTTGAAGGTCTTGCGGAATTTCAGATGATGGTCACGATGGAGACCACGCGCGTCACTCGCACGCTTCATGCCGCTGCTTCATGCCGCGGGCCTGGTGCGTGGGATTGCACGTCGGAGCGGGATGCCTTGTGGTAGGCGCAGGAATCCTGCTGTAACTCTTTGTTTGATCGCCTGATTCAGATTTTTGGCGGTCCCGCCAAAAACCATCAAGCTCTCGGAAACGATCGAAGGATCCCGCCCATGCTTGCTGCAGCGATATCCCCCTGGTTCACCCGTCGAGGCATCCATTACGGCTGGGTGATGGTGGCGCTCACGTTTTTGACGGCGTTGTGTTCGGCGGCTGCGGTGGGCATGCCGGGCGTGCTGATTGTGCCGCTGATCAAGGAGTTCGGCTGGTCGCGCAGCGATATCTCGGGCGCGATGGCGCTGATGTTCATTTTGTTCGGCGGCATGGCGCCGTTCGCGGGGGCGCTGATGCTGCGCTACGGGCTGCGCCGGGTGGTGGCGGCGGCGGCGATGCTGGCGGTGCTGGCGCTGTTCGGGGCGACGATGATCAGCGAGAAATGGCATCTCTGGCTCAGCCTCGGCCTGCTGCTCGGCATGGCGGCGGGGACGACGGCGATGGTGCTGTCGGCGACGGTGGCGAACCGCTGGTTCTCGGCGCGGCGCGGCCTGGTGGTGGGTGTGCTGGCGGCGGCGACGGCGACGGGGCAGCTCATCTTTCTGCCGCTGGCGGCCTATCTGGTGGCGCATTTCGGCTGGCGCTACGCGGTGCTGCCGGGGATGATCGGGTGCAGCATCGCCGCGGTGCTCTACATGCTGTTCGCGCGCGACTGGCCGGCTGATATCGGACTGGCGCCCTATGGCGAGACGCGCATCCAGCCGCCGGCTGCGGCATCGGCGGGCAATGCGGTGAGTCTCAGTTTCAGCGTGCTGCGCGAGGCGGTGCCGACGCGGGCGTTTTGGGTGCTGGCGGGGACGTTCTTTATCTGCGGGCTGTCGAGCAGCGGCATCGTGCAGCAGCATTTCATTCCGTTGTGCGCGGATAACGGGATCGATGGGGTGCGGGCGGCGTCGTTCCTGGCGATGATGGGGTTGTTCAACTTTATCGGCACGGTGATTTCAGGCTGGCTGTCCGACCGGTTCGACAACCGGGTGTTGCTGGCGTGGTATTACGGGCTGCGCGGCGTGTCGCTGATGTGGCTGCCGTTCGGCAATTTCGACCTGGTGTCGCTGTCGGTTTTCGCGGTGTTCTTCGGGCTTGATTTCATCGCCACGGTGCCGCCGACGGTGAAGCTGGCGGGGCAGCATTTCGGCGCGGCCAAGGCGCCGATCGTGTTTGGCTGGGCCTTCGCGAGCCACCAGCTTGGCGGGGCGGTGGCGGCACTCGGGGCCGGGGTGTCGCGCGATGCGCTGGCAACCTATGTGCCGGCGTTCTTTGCGGCGGGGCTGGCCTGCATGTTTGCGACGATCGCGATTTTCGGCCTGCGCAAGTTCCGCGCGGCGACGGTGACTGCCTGAACCCTGCGGTGCGGCGGCGGGGTCTCGTCGTCGCACCGCATTGTCTTTATCCGTCTTAAATTATTGCGTTCGGGGACGTGCCGGGTTATCGGCTTCCGGCTCGCGCCGCGCGGGCGGGAGTGGAGCGGATGTTTCGTTGCCTGTTGCTGGTGACGGTGATCGTCGCCTTCGGCTGCATGGCGCCGGCGCGCGCGCAAACCCCGCCGAGCGGATTCGAGATGGCGCAATCGCTCATCGAACGCATGGTGCGCGTCACCGGGCGGCAGTCATCCGGGGCGGGCGGGCAGGTCGGCTATGGCCTGGTGACGGGCGAGGAGACCGATTCACGGGGCGAAACAGTGCTGCTGGTGGTCGTACCCTATAACGTGGTGCGCGACCCCGAGCGGCCCGACGCCGTGTTCCAGCCGCCGGGCGTCGTGTTCGCGAGCGCGCCGCAGCGGCTTCATGCCGGCGAGGTGTTGGCTGAGGCCTTGGTGCCGGATCGCGGCAATCTGGCCCTCGTCACCGTCCGCAAGCCGGGCTCGTTTCGTGCCGTGCCGGCGATGATGGCCGATGCCGGGACGGTGCTGCCGGGGGTGCCGGTGTGGCAGGCCGGGTTGGCGGGGGCGTTTGCGGCGGCGAGCCAGGCGGGGCGGCTGGCCTATCAGGACCAGGCCGGCTGGCTGCTGTTCGACGGGATCGACAACATGGCCGGGGCGATCGGGGCGGCGGTGGTGAGCGAGAACGGGGTGATTGGCCTCGCGATGGGTCCGGCGCCGCAGGACCCGATTGCAACGCGGGTGATCCCGCTGGCGTTCGTGGCGATGCGGGTGCGCGCCTGGGGGCATGTTTGGGACATGTCGGCGGCGGGTTCGCCTGGCATGCGCGGCGTCGCGGCGGGGCAGGCCCATTCTGCGCTGGCCCCTGCTGCGCCGGCGCAGCAGGGCGATGGCGCAGCGCTGGCGCCGATCCGCGTGGTGCCGCTGCTCGATGCGGAGGCTGCGGCGCGATCGAGCTGGGTGCCGCAGGGGGCCAAGGTTTCGCCGTGGTTCAGCCGCGGTGCGACCCTGTTCGGCTCGCCGCGGCGCGAGGCGGCGCGGGTGGGCGCGATGCCGGCGGGGCGGGCGCTGCCGGAGGATTTGTGGCGCGACGGCGCGTATGACATCGCGCGCAAGTTCGATGGCGGCGCCTGGTTCCAGATCGGGACATCCGGCCAGGATCTCGGTTTTGTCAGCGGCGCCGATATCGTCGAGGTCTGGCCGGCGCTGCGGCAGGGCGGGGCGGCGGGCAAGGTGGTGCGGGAATGGCGCGGCGCCGGCGGCACGCAGGCGGTGCTGCGCGATGCGGGCACCGCGTTCGAAATCGAGGCGAGTCTCGAATGCGCGCTGGCGCGCTGCCGGCGCGTGATCCTGTTCACGCCGCCGCCGGCCGAGGCGGGCGCGGTGGTGCCGACGTTCCAGATGGCGCCGATCCGGGGTGTCTGGCGCAAGGGCGAAAGGGTGCCGGTGCGGGCGATGGTGCCGCGCGCGGCGATCGAAAGCCGGGGGGCGCTGGTGCTGGGCTGTGCCGGAAACGCGGAGGAATGCCCCCGCGTTACGGTCTATCCGCCCCCTTTGCGGTGAGGCTTCAGGGCTTAGAGCCTGATGATTTTTGGTGGAATCACCAAAAATCATTAGGCGATCAAACAAAGAGTTAGAGCGGGATGCCTTCGCCTATCAGAAGGCATCCCGCTCTAATTCCCGGTCGTGTCTTGCTTCGCCGGTCCTGCGCTTATAAGAGCGGCGCGCGAGAAGGAGGTCCCCATGGCCGCGATCGACACCGTCAATGCCGAAAACCCCGCCCTGGCTGCACAGGCCGCCATATTGGCACGGCCCGTCACCCGGGAACGCGTGATGGCCGATGCGCTGCGTGCGCTTGCCATCGATGCGGTGCAAGCGGCCAATTCCGGGCATCCCGGCATGCCGATGGGCATGGCCGATGTGGCCGCCGTGCTGTGGTCCCGGTTTTTGAAATTCGACTCGGCCGATCCTTCCTGGCCCGACCGCGACCGGTTTGTGCTGTCGGCCGGGCATGGCTCGATGTTGCTCTATGGGCTGCTGCATCTCACCGGCCATGCCGGGATGGGCATCGAGGAGCTCAAGACGTTCCGCCAGCTTCATTCGCCCGCCGCCGGGCATCCCGAGTTCGGCGAGAACCCGGGCATCGAGACCACCACAGGCCCGCTCGGGCAGGGCATCGCCACGGCCGTCGGCATGGCGATCGCGGAGCGGCTGATGGCGGGGCGCTTCGGCAAGAGCCTGGTGGATCATCGCACCTGGGTGATCGCGTCCGACGGGGATCTGATGGAGGGCATCAGCCACGAGGCGGCCGGGATTGCCGGGCATCTCAAGCTCGATCGGCTGACGGTGCTGTGGGACGACAATGCGATTTCGATCGATGGCGATATCGCGGTCTCGACGTCGGACGACATGCTGAAGCGGTTCATCGCCTATGGCTGGGCGGTCAAGCGGGTTGACGGGCATGACCATGCCCAGGTCGCCGCCGCGCTGTCGATGGCGATGCGCTCGAAGAAGCCGACGCTGATTGCCTGCAAAACCATCATCGGCTTCGGCGCGCCGAGCAAGGCCGGCACCGCGGGCAGCCATGGCGCGCCGCTCGGCACTGCCGAGGCCGCAGCCGCCAAGGCGCTGCTGGGCTGGACGGCCGCGCCGTTCGAAATCCCCGAGGCGGTTGCGGCGGATTGGCACGCTGCCGGGGCGCGGGGCGCCACGCCGCGCCGGTCCTGGCTCAAGCGCCTTGCCCATACGCCGCAGAAAGGCGAGTTCGAGCGCGTCATCGCCGGGCGGTTGCCGGAGACCTTCCACGAGGCCGTGGCGGCGCTGCGTGCCGATATCGCGGCAACCCGGCCGAAGCTCGCCTCGCGCCAGGCGAGCCAGAAAGTGCTGGAGGCTCTGGTGCCGGCGGTGCCGGAGTTGGTGGGCGGGTCGGCCGATCTGACGGGCTCGAACCTCACGCTGGTCAAGGGCATGGGGGCGGTGACGCCGGGCAATTTCGCCGGGCGCTATGTGCATTGGGGCATCCGCGAACACGGGATGGCCGCAGCCATGAACGGCATGGCGCTGCATGGCGGGGTGATCCCCTATTCCGGGACGTTCTTTGTGTTCACCGACTATATGCGCCCGGCGATCCGGCTGGCGGCGCTGATGCGCCAGCGGGTGATCCATGTGCTGACGCATGACTCGATCGGGCTTGGCGAGGACGGGCCGACGCATCAGCCGGTCGAGCATCTCGCCTCGCTGCGCGCGATGCCGAATGTGCATATGTTCCGCCCGGCGGATGCGATGGAGACGGCCGAGTGCTGGGAATTGGCGCTGCGCCGCGCCGATGGGCCGAGCCTGCTCGCGCTGTCGCGCCAGGCGCTGCCGGCGATGCGCTCCGATGTCGGCGAAAACCGCTCGGCCCGCGGCGGCTATGTGCTGGCCGAGGCGGACGGGGCGCGGGCGGTGACGCTGATCGCCACCGGCAGCGAAGTGGCGATCGCGATGGCAGCACGCGAGGCGCTGCTCGGCGAAGGTATCGCGGCCGCTGTCGTATCGCTGCCGTGCTGGGAATTGTTCGCAGCCCAGGACGAAGCCTATCGTGCCGGCGTGCTCGGCACGGTGCTGCGCGTCGGCGTCGAGGCTGCCAGCGGATTCGGCTGGGAGCGCTGGCTTGGCACCGATGGTATCTTCATCGGCATGTCTGGGTTTGGTGCGTCTGCGCCGTTCGAGGAATTGTATCGATATTTCGGCATCACTCCCGATGCCATTGTGGCGGCCGTCAAGCGCCGCCTCGCCTGAACACCATCCATCAAGGAGAAGCCATCATGGCCGTAAAACTTGCCATCAACGGGTTTGGGCGCATCGGTCGCCTCGTGCTGCGCGCCATCGTCGAGAGCGGGCGCTCGGATGTCGAGGTCATCGCGATCAACGACCTCAGCAGCGTGGACGCCAGCGCGCATCTGTTCCGCTACGACAGCGTGCATGGTCGCTTCCCCGGCGAGGTCGAGGTCAACGGCAACACCATCACCATCCGCCACAACGGGCGCGTCTATGGGCCGATCACGGTTTCGGCCGAGCGCGACCCGACCAAGGTGCCGTATCAGGGCGTCGACGTGGCGATGGAATGCACCGGCATTTTCGCCAGCAAGGACAAGGCTTCGGCGCTGATCCAGGCCGGCGCCCGCAAGGTGCTGATCTCGGCCCCGGCCGACGATGTGGACGCCACCGTGGTGTTCGGCGTGAACCAGAACGTGATCACCAAGGACATGACGGTGATTTCGAACGCGTCCTGCACCACCAACTGCCTCGCCCCGGTGGCCAAGGTGCTGCATGACAATTTCGGCATCCTGCGCGGCTACATGCTGACCATCCATGCCTATACCGGCGACCAGAACACGGTCGACACGTTCCACAAGGACCTGCACCGCGCCCGCGCGGCGGCGGTTTCGATGATCCCGACATCGACGGGCGCGGCGCGCGCCGTTGGCCTCGTGCTGCCGGACCTGAAGGGCAAGCTCGACGGCACCTCGATCCGCGTGCCGACGCCGAATGTGTCGGTGGTGTCGCTCGACGTGAACCTCGCCAAGACGGCCACCAAGGACGAGATCAACGCCGTGATGAAGGCCGCCTCCGAGTCCGGCCCGCTGAAGGGCATCCTGGCCTACAACACGGCGCCGCTGGTTTCGATCGACTTCAACCACAACCCGGCCTCCTCGACCTTCGATGCGACGCAGACCGCGGTGGTCGATGGCGCGATGGCGCGCGTGTTGTCGTGGTACGACAACGAGTGGGGCTTCTCGAACCGCATGTCGGACACGGCCGCCCTGTTCGGCAGCCTTTGATCTGAGACCGGGGGCCACGCGGCCCCTGGTTTGCTTCGCTGGATTAAGGTCCAGGGGCTTGGCCCCCTGGCGGGTCCGGGCAGCGCCCGGCCTTCCTTCCCGGGAACCACGATCATGACCTTCCGCACCCTCGATGGCTTCACCGTATCGGGCAAGCGCGTGTTGCTGCGCGCCGATCTCAATGTGCCGGTGCGGGACGGGCGGATCACCGATCTCACCCGCATCGAACGCCTGTCGCCGACCATTCGCGAATTGTCGGACAAGGGCGCGCGGGTGATCGTGTGCTCGCATTTCGACCGGCCGAAGGGCAAGCGGGTGCCGGAGATGTCGCTGGCGCCGATGGCCGAGGCGCTCGGCCGGGTGCTGGGGCGCAAGGTGGGGTTCGCCGAGGATTGCATCGGTGCGCCGGCGGTGGCGGCGATTGCAGCCCTGCATGACGGCGATGTGATGGTGTTGGAAAACACCCGGTTCCATGCCGGCGAGGAAAAGAACGATCCGGCGTTCAGTGCTGAATTGGCCGGGCTTGCCGACCTGTTCGTTAACGATGCCTTCTCGGCGGCGCACCGGGCCCATGCCTCGACCGAGGGGGTGGCGCATCTGCTGCCGTCCTGCGCGGGGCGCCTGATGCAGGCGGAGCTTGAGGCGCTGGGCCGGGCGCTGCTGCATCCGGAGCGGCCGGTGCTGGCGATCGTCGGCGGGGCGAAGGTCTCGACCAAGCTCGATCTGCTCGGCAATCTGGTGAGCAAGGTCGATGTGCTCGTGATCGGCGGCGCGATGGCCAACACGTTCCTTTCGGCGCAGGGCATCGCGGTCGGCAAATCCCTCCAGGAGGGGGAGATGCATGCCACGGCGCTCGAAATCCTGGGCAAGGCGAAGGCGGCGGGCTGCGAGATCATGCTGCCGGTCGATGCCGTGACGGCCACCGAATTCCGCGCCGATCCGCCGGTTTCAACGGTCAAGATCGCGGATGTCGCGGCGGATGCGATGATCCTCGATGTGGGGCCGGCGACGGTGGCGCTGCTGATCGCGAAGCTGGCCGAGGTCAAGACGCTGGTGTGGAACGGGCCGCTCGGCGCCTTCGAAATCCCGCCCTTCGATGCAGCGACCGTGGCGCTCGCCAAGGCTGCCGCGGCGGCGACGGTGGCGGGGCGGCTGTTGAGCGTGGGCGGTGGCGGCGATACCGTCTCGGCGCTGCGCCATGCCGGAGTGTCGGAGCAGATGACCTATGTGTCCTCGGCCGGTGGCGCCTTTCTCGAATGGCTCGAAGGCAAGGTTCTGCCCGGGGTGGCCGCGCTTTCGGATTAAGATTTGTTCGTATTTGGTAGACAAATGTCTCGGAAATAAGATAGATTTTATCCGTTTCCGTTAACGGATTGTACACCAATGCATCCGAGACTGATGCGCATGATATCGCCCCATTCCCTTTCCGCCTTCTCGGCGAGTATCGCCGCCGGCGGGATCTCGGCCACCGGTGGCGTGCAAAAAGCACGCAGCCAGCAGGCCCCTGCGCAGAGCACGGCGCCGGCCCCGCAAAGCACGGGTCCGGCGCCAGGCGCCCCACGCCAACCCGGGCAGGTCATGCCGCGCGGCTCGCTGCTGGATTTGTCGGTGTAGCGCCCCGCTCTCCTGGATTGACAGCGCGGCCACAAGTGTGGATTGCTCCACCCATCCGAGGGGTGCCCTGGCAAGGGGCTGAGATACCAATGAGCGCGACAACTCCCGTCGCGCCGGCGTGGTGACCCTAAAGACCTGATCCGGGTTATGCCGGCGTAGGGACGGGAACACAGCGCCGCATGTCAGCCAATTCCCCCCTCCGCGCCGTCATCCCATTGCGCGAGAGGAATTATCCATGAACGTCCAGGCCAAACCAGCCACCGTCACCACCGGGCCGATTATCGGTTCCCGCAAGGTCTACTCCAGCCCCGAGGCACGGCCCGACATCGCCGTGCCGTTCAAGGAGATCGACCTGCATCCGAGCGCCAACGAGCCGCCGCTGCGGCTCTACGACACTTCGGGCCCCTATACCGACACCGCCGTTGCCATCGACCTCGCGAACGGGCTTGAGCCGGTCCGCGCGGCATGGATCGCCAATCGCGGGTTCGCCGCCATGGCCGCCCGCGCGGTCAAGCCCGAGGACAACGGTTTCGCCACCGGGGACAAACTCGTCGCCCCCTGCCCGGCGCCGCGCGGCGTGCTCGGCGGCAAGGACGGGCAATTGGTGACGCAATACGAATTCGCCCGCGCCGGGATCATCACGGAGGAGATGATCTACGTCGCCCACCGCGAGAATCTCGGCCGCCACAAGGCGCTTGAATCGGCGCAGGCCACGATCGATGACGGCGAAAGCTTCGGCGCCGAAATCCCCGATTTCGTCACCCCCGAATTCGTGCGCTCCGAAATCGCCCGCGGGCGCGCCATCATCCCGGCGAACATCAACCACCCCGAACTCGAACCCGTCATCATCGGGCGCAACTTCCTGGTCAAGATCAACGCCAACATCGGCAACTCCGCCGTCACCTCCTCGGCCGCCGAGGAAGTCGAGAAGCTGGTCTGGGCGATCCGCTGGGGCGGGGACACGGTGATGGACCTCTCGACCGGGCGCAATATCCACAACATCCGCTCCTGGATCCTGCGCAACGCGCCCGTCCCGATCGGCACCGTGCCGATCTACCAGGCGCTGGAGAAAGTCGGCGGCAATCCGGATCTGCTGGACTGGGAGGTGTTCAAGGACACCCTCATCGAACAGGCCGAACAGGGCGTGGACTATTTCACGATCCACGCCGGCGTGCGCCTCGCCTATGTGCCGCTGACCGCGCGCCGCACCACCGGCATCGTCAGCCGCGGCGGCTCGATCATGGCGCGCTGGTGCCTCGCGCATCACAAGGAAAGCTTCCTCTACGAACATTTCGGCGACATCTGCGACATCATGCGCAAATACGACGTCTCGTTCTCCCTCGGCGACGGATTGCGCCCCGGCTCCAACGCGGACGCCAATGACCGCGCGCAGTTCGCCGAACTCGAAACCCTCGGCGAACTCACCAAGGTCGCCTGGGACAAAGGCTGCCAGGTGATGATCGAAGGCCCCGGCCATGTGCCGATGCACAAGGTCAAGATCAACATGGACAAGCAACTCCGCGAATGCGGCGAAGCCCCGTTCTATACGCTCGGCCCGCTCACCACCGATATCGCGCCGGGCTATGACCACATCACCTCGGCCATCGGCGCTGCCATGATCGGCTGGTTCGGCACCGCTATGCTCTGCTACGTAACGCCGAAGGAACATCTCGGCCTGCCCAATCGCGACGATGTGAAAACCGGCGTGATCACCTACCGCATCGCCGCCCACGCCGCCGATCTTGCGAAAGGCCACCCTGCCGCCCGCCTGCGCGACGACGCCATCAGCCGCGCCCGCTTCGAATTCCGCTGGGAGGACCAGTTCAACCTCGGCCTCGATCCGGATACCGCGCGGCAGTTCCACGACGAGACCCTGCCGAAGGACGCCCACAAGGTCGCCCATTTCTGCTCGATGTGCGGGCCGAAATTCTGCTC